>NZ_JANUES010000006.1:0-184440 GCF_024809075.1 Aeromonas sp. BIGb0445 | reverse complement strand
TGCCTCCCGTAGGAGTCTGGACCGTGTCTCAGTTCCAGTGTGGCTGATCATCCTCTCAGACCAGCTAGGGATCGTCGCCTTGGTGAGCCATTACCCCACCAACTAGCTAATCCCACCTGGGTTCATCCAATCGCGAAAGGCCCGAAGGTCCCCTCCTTTCCCCCGTAGGGCGTATGCGGTATTAGCAGTCGTTTCCAACTGTTATCCCCCTCGACTGGGCAGATCCCCAGGCATTACTCACCCGTCCGCCGCTCGCCGGCAAAAGTAGCAAGCTACTTTCCCGCTGCCGCTCGACTTGCATGTGTTAGGCCTGCCGCCAGCGTTCAATCTGAGCCATGATCAAACTCTTCAATTTAAGTTTGTTTGCGTTCATCCGATACCGAGGTAACGAACTTCAGCGGCTCAATGAATTGCTGAAATAAACTGTTCGACTTCCTCTTGCGAAGAAATCGTCTTGGTCACTTCACCAGACATTGAAAATCAAAAATTAATTTTGATGCTCGATGCTGTGAGTGCCCACACAGATTGCTTGATTCAAATTGTTAAAGAGCGTTGCAACGTTTCGTCGCTGCGGGAGTGGCATTCTACTCAACCGCCTTCTCGAGTCAAGCCTTATTTGGTAAGGCTTTTTCGAGGCACCGACCGGCTTGTTTGCGTTGCCGCTTGCCCTGTCGATGTGGCGCATTATAGAGAGATTGATCGCGCTGGCAAGGGGCTAACTGCAATAAAACTGTAAAAATCGGCACTTTATGAGTTATTCATAACCAACCACAGCTTTTATACAAACTTATCCACAGAAGAGGCACTTTCGGCCTATTCCCACCCCTCCTTTCACCTATCCTGGCGCCGGTATCGTCCGGACTTGATGGCTGAAAGATGCGATGGCTTAGTCCCTGAAGGCAACTGACAACTGCTGGACCAAGTCGGCGGCAGCCATCTCATGACAGCCCGTCATGTTCTGGCCCGCCCAGAGCGGTGAGAAATCCCCCCGCTCCAGTTGCTCCGCTGCGGCGCGCAAGAGTGCCAGCGCGGAGCTGGCATGAGGAAAGGGTGGTGCCAGTTCACTGAGCGGTCCCAGCTCCCTCATCAGCCGATTGACGATTCCCCTCGCCGGACGCCCGCTGAACAAACGGGTCAGGGCAGTATGGGAGCCGCCATCCGCGCGCAAGGCCATTCGATGCAGGGGCGATGTGGTTGCCTCATGGCAACAGAGGAAGGCCGTCCCCAGTTGCACGCCACTTGCACCCAATGCCATGGCGGCGCGGATCCCCTTGGCATCGGCAATGCCCCCGGCCGCAATCACCGGTAAAGAGACCGCCTCGACTATCTGTGGCAACAGGCTGAAGGTGCCCTGCTGCAAGCTGAGATCTTCCGAGAGGAAGTGACCGCGATGGCCACCCGCCTCCAGCCCCTGAGCGATGATGGCGTCCACTCCCCTGGCCTCGAGCCAGCGCGCCTCGGCCACCGTCGTTGCACTCGCCAAGATCCGGCTCCCCTGTTCCTTGACGCGCGCCATCAGCCTTTCATCAGGCAGGCCAAAGTGAAAGCTCACCACAGGCGGGGCAAATTCTGCCAGGATCTCGGCTTGAGCCACGCCGAAGGGGGAGCGGCTGGCACTCCGGGTCACCACATCTGCTGCCAAGCCCAGCTCCTGATAGTAGGGCGCCAGCGCCTGACGCCAACGCGCTTGCTGCTGGGCATTGGCTGGCAACGGCTGATGACAGAAGAAGTTGACGTTATAAGGAGAGGTCGTAGCGGCACGGATCCTGGTCAACTCATCACGCAGCCCGGTTTCATCCAGCATGGCGGCAGGCAATGAACCCAAGCCGCCCGCCTTGATGACGGCAATGGCCAAGGCGCTGCCTTGCACCCCGGCCATGGGAGCCTGGATAAGCGGAACGCGGATACCCAGCAGTTCAGTCAGCATCATGATCTCGCCTCAATCCCTTTCATGACTCCGGATGCCATCACGACGGTGCCTCTGTTCATATCCGATGAGCCTCCCGAATGCCAACCTCCTGCCTGGCCAACGCGATGGCACCTTCTATTGCTCCTCTGGCCTGAGGGCTGTTTTGCCAGCAGCTGGATCCCAGCATGCTGGCCACCAACTGGACTATCTCCTGACTGCTGGCCTGGGCCAGTTGCTCGAAGGAACAGAAGCCCAGCTGTTCCAGGCGTGACACCACTGTCGGCCCCACCCCCTTGATGGCAAGCAGTAACGCTCTGTCTCTGGTATCAAATCCCATGCTGACTCTCCTCTCTCTTCTCTTTATACAGGGCGCCTGATCGGGCTAGGCCGCCACAGGCTCCCCACCGCTGGTTCGCTCACTGACCCGGCGGGACTAGCGGACATTGCGCAGCAGAAAATCTGGCTGGGCACAGGAGCGGCGTTCTCGCCTCACCATCTCATCCGGGCAGGTCATGGACTCGGTACCCGCCTTGTTGACGCAGATATAGATCTCCCGCAGGAAGCGGCCACCATCGGCGCAGGCAAGGGTGATGGTATCCGGGGCCAGCCACTCATTGGCACTGGCCAAGTCCGCCTTGAGCTCGAAGTTACTCTTGCGCAGCGGTTGCGCTGGGGATTGGTAATCGGCGGGGATCTGCACCTTGTTGCGCAGATCCTCGGCTAGCTGGTGAAATGCCGGCTGGCTCAGCCCGGAGCAGGTGCCGTGCTTTTGCCACTCATGGCGATAGAGGAAACGGCTGGGGTAGAGGCCGGGGAAGTCGCGCTCCACATCCCCTGCGAGGCTTTCAGTGCTGCAATCGGAGGGATAGCCCTTCAGATACTGCGGCCAGAGTCCGTGCAGCACGAAGCCAAGTTTGCGGCTGCACTGCTCCCGATCCGAGGGCTTGGCGGCGCAGTGCTCCGGTGACCAGGAGAGGGTCAGGGCATAGTAGTCAAAATCTCCGCTGCGGCCCTTGGCCTGCACGGTGGCGGGCAAGGCGAGCAAGGTGATGAGGGCGAGCAGGCCCACTGTTCTTGTCATGGCATCTTCCTTATCGCCTCAACACTAGCCGTCACTATCCGGCCATGGCGATGAGGCGGACTGGGCATGGATAGCGCGATAATCCCACAAACCGCCCAGATTGACAGCCATTTGAAGCCGCTTGTCCCGACAGGGTCAGACCAGTAAGGGGTTCCGCACCCGCGGCCGCGGGGGTAAGCTCGGGGACATGTGCGCGCCGTGCTGGCGCCGCGCGCCTCAATTTCCCATAGCCAAAACAGGATACGACATGATCCGCAAAAATCCCTCCGGCCACCTGCCGGTCATCGACGAATCGGCCTATATCGACAAAACCGCCATCATTTGCGGCAAGGTGATCATCAAGGAGAATGTCTTCGTCGGGCCCTACGCGGTGATCCGCGCCGACGAGGTTGATGAACACGGCGAGATGGAGCCCATCGTCATTGGCGCCAACTCCAATATTCAGGATGGGGTGGTGATCCACTCCAAGTCCGGCGCCGCCGTCACCATCGGCGAGTTCAGCTCCATCGCCCACAGATCCATCGTTCATGGCCCCTGCGTGGTGGGCAACAAGGTGTTCATCGGTTTCAATACGGTGCTCTTTAACTGCCACATCGGCGAGGGCTGTGTGGTGCGCCACAACTCGGTGGTCGATGGTTGCGATCTGCCCCCCGGCTTCTATGTCCCCTCCACCACCCGCATCAACCAGCAGAGCGATCTGGCCGAGATCCCGCGCGTCACCGTGGACGCCACCGAATTCTCCGAAGACGTGGCCCACACCAATATCGATCTGGTCAAAGGTTACAAGGCGCTCTCCAACGAATTCTGACGCCACCCCCTTCATGACAAAAGCCGCCCGAGGGCGGCTTTCTCATTTCTGACGATGTCTCTGCTTATATAAGCATGCCGACTCAGGCCCCTATGATGCCACCGTCGTCGCGGGTGATGCGCAGCACGGCTGAGCGAGGGATATGCTTGCCGCCATCCGGGAAGTGGGAAGGGGCCAGCTCTTCACCCGGATGCTGCACCCCGACAAACAGGGTGCGCCAGTCCGGGCTGAAGGTAAGACCGGTTATCTCGCAGGCGATGGGGCCGGTCAGGAAGCGGCGTACCTCACCGCTCGCCGGATCCGCGCACAACATCTGGTTGTTGCCCATGCCCGCGAACTTCTGCTCGTTGGAGTAGTCGCCATCGGTCTGGATCCAGAGCCGACCCGCCTCATCAAAGCCGATCCCGTCCGGGCTGTTGAACATGTTGTCTGGATTGATATTGGCGCTGCCCGCCATCAGTCCCTCTTTGTTTACCTGGGGGTTGCCCGCCAGCAGGAAGAGATCCCACTCGAAGTGCTCGCTACTGTGATCGCCACCGGTCGGGCGCCAGCGAATGATCTGACCATAGGGGTTCTCGGCACGGGGGTTGGCACCATCCAGCGGCTGATTATCCTTGAGGCCGCGGTTCTTGTTATTGGTCAGGGTGCAATAGGCCTCGGCACGATGGGGATGCACCGCCACCCACTCGGGTCTGTCCATGGTAGTGGCACCGAGCCGGGTCGCCGCCTCCCGGGCGAAGATGAGCACCTCCCCCTGATCGGCGAAGCCGTTCTCCTTGGTCAAACCATGCAGACCGTGCACCAGGGGCAGCCACTGACCCGTGCCCTTGAGCTCCCCTTCCTTGGCATCGAAGCGCGCCACATAGAGGGTGCCTTCGTCGAGCAAGTCCCGGTTCGCCGCATCATTGCCCGGCGCCACCTTGTTCTTGGAGATGAAACGATAGATGTGCTCGCCCCGCTCGTCATCGCCCAGATAGACCACGGCGCGGCCATCCTGGTTGACGGTGAAGGCGGCATTCTCATGCTTGAAGCGGCCCAGCGCCGTGCGCTTCTTCGGGGTGGAGGCGGGATCCTTGGGGTCAATCTCCACCACCCAGCCGAAGCGGTTCGGCTCCTGGGGGTGTTTGGCGAGATCGAAGCGCTCGTCAAACTTGTGCCAGCCAAAGCCTGCATCCTCGGCGGCCAATCCGTAGCGGGCGGCCCGTTTGTCCAGATCTGGCTTGCCCTCACTGCCGAAGTAGCCGTTGAAGTTCTCCTCGCAGGTGAGGTAGGTGCCCCATGGAGTCTGGCCGTTTGAGCAGTTGTTGAAGGTGCCGAGGGCGGTGCGCCCTTCGGGGTCTGCCTGGGTCTTGAGCAGGGCATGACCCGCCGCCGGGCCGCTCAGGGTCATGGGGGTATTGGCGGTGATACGACGATTAAGCGCGCCCTTGGGATTGACTTGCCACTTGCCGTCGGTCTGAACCAACTCGACCAGGGAGACGCCATGGGCCGCCTGGGCCTTGGCCACACCGGCAGCACTGAGCTGCTTGCCGCCATCCCTGAACAGGTATTCGTAGTTGGTGTATTCGTTGTTGACCACCAACAGGGCGCGATCCCGGCCAAGCAGGAAGAAACTCATGCCGTCATTGTTATCGCCAAACTGACGGGCCTGGGCCTTGGCATCATTGTCCTGGCTAAAGGCGGGCGCATCGGCGAACAGCGCATCTCCCCAGGCTATCAGCACCTCGGCCTTGTAGCCGGGCGGCACCACCACGGTATCTGCCACCGAGGCGGGCACGGCCTGGAAGCCGAGCAAGGGTTGGGTCGCGGCCGCCACGGCGCGGGCAACGGGACTGGCGGCAAAGAAAGCCACCATGCTGGCGGCGCCAACGCCCTTGATAAAGCCTCTGCGGCTCAGCCCCGCCTCGATCAATCGACTGAATTCGGGCTCTTGTTCACGGGGGTGGTTGGCGCTATCAATCTCGTCAAAACGGCTCATCTGCTCTTTCCTTGTTATCTGCTCTTACGTCATTGTCCACTCACTGCGTCCGGCCAAAGGATGGCGACCTTTTATTAAACAATGATGACAAAGAGCGCCAATCTTGTCCGGCCAGCGCCACCACCCCCTAGGCAGCCTTCACAACTTGTGCCTCAATAGGGGTGGATTGATAAGCCCCACCATCAGGGAGAGTGCAACATGGATGAGTCACAGAAAGAGCAGGCTGGCGCAGGGGAAGGAGATCTCTGCCTGCTGACCATAGGCGAACATGAGAGCTGGCTGGTGCAGGGACGGCAGGAACCCCTGCGCCTTGCCATGGGATATCGAGCCCTGGTGCCCGGCCAGACCCTGGGCCAGTTTCACCGCGAGCCGCCCAGCCCCCTCGAACTGGAGCAGGCCATCGCCTGGGTGGAGGATATCGTCATGCCGCTGGCCACCGACCTGGCCCCCTGCTCGGCCTTGCGGCTCACTCCAAGCCCCCTCACCCCACTTTTTGGCCCCGTCACGCTGCCCCTGGCCCGCATCGAGCAGAGTTTTGCTCAGCTCGCCGCCATGGCAGAGAGGGATCCCCTGGCAGCCAGAGACTTGCCTGCCGGAAGGGAGTTTGCCGCCACCTTGCTTATCTTGCGCGAGTTCATGCACCACCTCGGCTTTATCGAGGTGAGTCTGCTCGCGGCTCAGCCGTGATGACAGGCCCTGTTTCACCTGCAGCGACCATGACAATCCAGGGGGCTGCGAACGGGAGCAGCCCGCCCCCTCGCTATCAGGGAGAAGCACGGAGCGATCAACCGGGCATCCCTTCAACCACCTTCTGCCAGGGGCCCGCTTCTGCTACCATCCCGGCCACGATCACTGTTCCCGTCACGGCCCTGGCCGCGATAACCCCACACTGGTGCCCTATGTCCATTGCCTCCTTTGCCGAACTGGCCCTCTCCCCCCGCCTGCAGCAGACGCTGACCGAACTCGGCTATGCCGCGCCGACCCCCATTCAGGCCAGCGCCATTCCCGTGATTCTGGCGGGGCGGGATCTGATGGCGGGGGCCCAGACCGGCACCGGCAAGACCGCCGCCTTCGTGCTGCCGCTGCTGGAGCAGCTGATGCAGCTGATGCAGCAGCCGCAAGCCGGCTCCTCCCGCCCCATCCGCGCCCTGGTGCTGGTGCCGACCCGCGAGTTGGCGGTGCAGGTCTTTGAGAGCGTGGCGCGCTACGGGCAGGGCACGGCTCTCACCAGCGCCCTGGTCTATGGCGGGGTCAGCATCGCCGCCCAGGTGGAGGCGCTTAAAGCCGGGGTGGATATCCTCATCGCCACCCCGGGCCGCTTGCTCGATCATCTGCGCCAGGGGGCCCTGAGCCTTGAGAGCCTCCGCCATCTGGTGTTTGACGAGGCGGACAGGATGCTCGACATGGGCTTTATGGACGAGATCACCGCTCTGCTCAGACAGATACCGGCGGATCGCCAGACCCTGCTCTTTTCGGCCACCTGCGACGACAACCTGTTTGCCTTGAGCCGCGTGCTCTTGCGCGACCCCGAGTTGATCGAAGTGGCACCGCGCAACACCACGGCGGCCGAGGTGGAGCAACGGGTCTATGCGGTGGATGGGGAGCGCAAGCTGGCGCTGGTGGAGCACCTGATCAAGGTGAAGGGTTGGGCCCCTGTGCTCATCTTCAGCCGCACCCGTCAGGGGGCCGACAAGCTGGCCCAGCAGCTCGGCAAGGCGGGCATCAATGCGCTCGCCTTTCACGGGGATCTGTCGCAGAGCGCGCGGGAGAAGGTGCTGCTGGAGTTTCGCGCCGGCACCCTGCAGGCCCTGGTCGCCACCGACGTGGCGGCCCGCGGGCTGGATATCAGCGATCTCAACTATGTGATCAACCTGGAGTTCCCCCATCAGCCTGGGGATTACGTGCACCGCATAGGGCGCACCGGCCGCGCGGGCAACAAGGGGCTCGCCATCACCTTGTTCAGCCCGGAGGATGCGCCCCTGCTGGAGAAGGTGGAGGCCGTGCTCGACACCCGCTTGCCCCAGCAGTGGTTCCCGGGTTTTGAGCCCGATCTCACCCGCTTCGACCCCGAGCCGCGCCGCAGCGGCAAGGGCGCCCAGAAGCAGAAAGCCAGAAAGCAGGCCCTCGCGGGTGGCAAGGGTAAACGTTAAGGCCCCTTAACCAGACGCTATGCGCCTTGGAGAGATATGACACCCCCACATGAAATGGCACTGATCCATTGCGAACAAGACTCGCCCTATTTGGCGCGGCTGGAACAGCTGTTCCAATCGGCGTGGCCAGACTTTCTGTTTTGCGATACCTACACCGACAGTGCGAACCTGCCGCCGGTGCTGGTTGCCGTCATGAATGAGGTGGTGATGGGAGGGTTGGCTTACTCTCGCTTCAAGGAGCCCCATCGCAGCGGTGAAGTCATCTGGATCAATGCCGTGTTTGTCAGTGCAGAATACCGGGGTAAAGGCCTTGCCAGCCGACTCATCAATGCCGGTGTGTCACAGGCATTGGCATCGTCACAAGACTATCTCTATGCCTATACGAATGTCCCGGCACTGTATCAATCCTTGGGTTGGTCTGAGGTTGATATTGAAAGTGAGCCAGATCATAAGGTCATGGGCATTTCACTCAAGCCCCGGCTACCCGAATAAAAAGCGTCGAGGAAAACAGCCAGGATCCGCTAGGGAACAGGTGCAACTCCCTGTGTTTATCTGCCCCAAAACGGCGGCGCAATCTTGGGTGAGCTGCACTTCCGCCGCCCGCACGCTACCGCCCCAGAAGCTAGCCACCAGTATCAAGGCCCCGGCCAACCCGTATTTGATCCACGATTTCATCGTCTTGCTCCCCTCTCACCGGCCCCTCGCCACCCCTGTGGCAAGCGGGCCCTTTTATCAGTGGGCAGAAGATAGGGGGGATTTGTGAGGAAAAAATGAGGTTGTGTGAAGCCAAGGTGAAGTCTGGGGAAATCGCGGCTGAAATTGCAGTTGGCAAAATAATATTGAACATCCAACAGATCAGAGCATATTAAAAATCCCTTACTTTCATCATCTTTGGCTCATTACCTCGCTGGAAAGCAGTCTTGTAGGACTGGCGAATATCTATCTGCACAAAATCATCTTGAGGCTAATCATATGCTGGCGACACAAGACCCTTTCGAAGAAGCGGAGAAGCTGCAACAGCGACGTGGGCATTGGATAACAGCAGGAGTGGAAACGAGGGTCTTTTGGCCCAAGCGATCACAAACGCTATCCTTCGAGGGCATACAGTTCTTGCTGCAACCTGCTGAACGTGGCGAGCACGGGGAAATTCTGCCCGCTATAGCGCTTCATACCGATGGCTTAGGCCTGACCGACCACCAGTGCAAAGCGGTAATCATGCGGCTCGCAACCGCCATAGCATGGCGTGAAGGTCAAAAAGTAGAACTTGTCATGTGGGGAGGCGGGAGCTCACCTTTCCGGTTAGGTATGTCACGGAATAATACTATTTCGAACTATTTTTCGGCTGACAACCTATGCGCTCCAAGCAGTAATGAAGCGCGCAAAGCCCTGGCTTATTACCGAGAAGGCATGTCCATCGATAACCCCTTTTACTCATTTCTTGGGTTCTATAAGGCCTTCAGTCGGTCACTGCCTAATGGGAAGGAGAGAGGGCCTTGGATCACGGCAAAACTACCTCAACTAACCGACAGGGCAGCCATCGAACGAAGGGATGAGCTGATTCAATCAGGCGAGGATATTTCGACCTATGTAGCCAACCAAGGTCGCCATGCGATCGCTCACGCCGAACGGGATGACATTGTTGACCCTGACGACCCAGCAGACCATCAGCGCATCATTCAGGACCTTCCTCTCATGCGCCATTTGGCTGAAATTGCCATGGAAGAGCGCCTTGAGGTTCCTCAGCCAGACACTTACTGGAGAGACCATCTCTATGAGCTCGCAGGTTTCAGGGAGCTTTTCAACAAAATCGAACTAGAAACACTTCGCCGCGGAGAGATGGCACCAGATGAAAATTACAAATGTCCGGATCTCTATTTCGTCCTCGCCCGTAAGCAAGGTAAATGCTCTCCGTTGGGGAAAATGAAAATCTCCGGGGGCGGGTTAATCGAAGGGGGCCTAGTTATTGATCTCGAAAGTGGGAGCCAGAACTTCTTGGTTCGAATTACGCTCGATTTCGCCAACGAACGCTTACTGTTTGATCCATTACGGGATGTGCGCTGCCGCCAAGATAGAAGCAGCCGTGCTTCAGTTCGGGAAGAGCTAGCACTCAGGGAGTTTCTCTGGTGCATGTACTGCAATGGTCGAATAGAAGTGTGGGATGAAACGGGGGAACGACGAATGGCAATGTCGCAACCTTGCATCCTTACGAATATGGAGCTGAGCCCAGCAAGTCATCAGCAGCATGTAGACGAACTGACCACGTTACTTGATCAATTCCCGTCTGACGAATCAGTTATATGATCCTTAAAGCACGAAGTCCCCAATGTGGCTTATCCTGCGATACTCTGCGTTATGTTATGTGGGCTCAGGTGCATCTGTAAATATTTGCCCATTCTTCGCGTAAGAACGCACAAGAAAAAATAGCGCCCAAAAGCGTATTGCCAGTCAGTTAAGCCTGACTGGCAAGAGACATCACGCCTCCCTCTCGCTTTGCCCCTGATACCTCGCGGACAGGGCGCTACAACAATCTACCCCAACGGCGGCGTACGCGGCGGCACCCGGCGCTTGCTGCCGGTGGACTCGAAGGCCGAGGCGACGCGCAGCAGGTTGTTGTCGTCATAAGCGCGACCGGCGAAGGTCAGCCCCACCGGCATACCGATATCGGCCATGATGCCCATGGGAACGGTGACGGTCGGCACGCCGAGATGGCGAATGGCGAGGTTGCCGTTGGCGACCCAGATGCCGTTGCTCCAGGCGATATCGGCGGAGGCCGGATTCACGTCCGCATCGGCGGGGCCGACGTCGGCGACGGTCGGGAACAACACGGCATCGAGCTTGAGCCTGTCCATCCACTCTTCCAAGTCCAGCTTGCGGGTCTGCTCCAGGCCGCGCAGGCCGTCCGGCACAGAGGCTATCTCGTCCCAGGATTTCAGGCCGCGCTTGGCCATCTTGACGTACTCGTCCATGCCCGCCGCCAGATCCCCCTCGCGGTTCGGCAATGTGCCCGGATCGTGGGGGAAGATCTTGGGGCCATCCACGTCGGCCAATTTGCTCAGCTTGGGATCGCCGTTGGCACGCAGGAAGTCGTCGAAGGCCCAGCCGGACAGCTCCCACAGCTCGTCATTGAGGAACTCTGGCGAGACGATGCCGCGATTGAACACGGTCGGTGCGCCGGGCCTGTCCCCTTCACAGTTGGAGACCAGCGGAAAGTCCACTTCAACAACGATGGCGCCAGCGGCTTCCAGCGCCTGACGGGCCTCTTCCCAGAGGGCAATCACGGATTCGCGGGTATGGATGCGCTGGCCGGTCGGGCCGCCGATGCCGGGGTTGTCGCTGGTGCCGGCCAGCTCATCCTTGTTGATAAACATGCGCGGCACCCCGAGGCGCTTGCCCTTGAGGGCATCGGGCTTGGCAGCCAGCTCCAGGTAGGAAGCCGGACGCACTTCCGAGGCCTTGGGGATCTTGACCCAGGGCTGCATGCGCCAGAGATCCCCACGGGTATCGGCATCGTCGGCGACCACCACATCCAGCACTTCCAAAAGGTCTGCCATGGTGCGGGCGTAGGGCACGACGACGTCCATGGTCGGGGTCAGGGGCCAGTTGCCACGCACCGAGATGACGCCACGTGATGGTGTGTAGGCACAGAGGCCGTTGTTGGAGGCAGGGCCACGGCCGCTCGACCAGGTCTCTTCGGCGAGACCGAAGGCGGCGAAGCTGGCGGCGGTGGCGGTGCCGGCACCGTTGGAGGAGCCGGAGGCAAAGGGCGCGGTCAGGTAGTCGGCGTTGTAGGGGCTCTCGGCACGGCCGTAGACGCCGCGCTGCATGCCGCCATTGGCCATGGGGGGCATATTGGTTTTGCCCAGGCAGATGGCACCGGCGGCGCGCAGGCGCTCAACGGTAAAGGCATCGCGCTGGGCCACCAGATCCTTGAAGGCCGGGCTGCCGGAGGCGGCGGTCAGCCCCTTGACCAGATAGCTGTCCTTGGCGGTGTAGGGGATGCCATCGAGCGGCCCCAGGGTCTCGCCACGGGCACGGCGCGCATCGGAAGCTTCTGCTTCTTTCAGCGCATCGGGGTTGTGCACCACGACGGCATTGAGGCGGGTTTGTGTCTCGGGGCCGTTGTAGGCGGCGATACGGGCCAGATAGGCCTTGACCAGTTCGACCGCTGTGGTGCGGCCTGCTTCGAGCGCACCGCGCAGCTCGGCAATGGAAACCTCGGTGACATCTACCATTTTGGGGATCATTTTGATCTCCTGTAAAAGGGTGACTGTTTGTAATGATGGTCGCCGCATCAGCGCCTTCGACCATCACGCAAGCAAGAGATAAAACCCCACTGCGTGGGGTTTTGAATACCAACTGGAACCGGTTCTTACTGGCCGGAGGGGACCTGTTGTGTAATGCAGTGGATATTGCCACCCCCCAGCAGGATTTCCCGGGCCGGCACGCCGACCACTGTGTGCTCGGGGAAGATCTCTTCCAGAATGCGCTGGGCTTCGCCATCGGTGGCGGCATCCAGCAGCGGGTAGACGATGCTGCCGTTGGTAATGAGGAAGTTCACATAGGAACCGGCCAGACGACCTTCGGCCTCGCGCGGCACACCGCTGCCGCTCTCGACACCGGCGGACTCCTCCTCGGTGCAGTAGAGCGGGCCCGGCTGGGGCAGCTTCCACACTTTCAGCTTGCGACCCTTGGCATCCACCGCCGCTTCCAGCACCTTGAGGGCGGCCAGGGAGCGCTCGTATTGCGGATCTGTCTCGTCGTCGGTCCAGTGCAGGGCCACTTCACCCGGGCGCACGAAGCAGCAGATGTTGTCGATGTGGCCGTCGGTCTCATCCATATAGACGCCTTCGTCCAGCCAGATAAAGCTCTTCACCCCCAGATAGTCGCGAAGCAACGCTTCGATCTGATCCTTGCTCAGGTGCGGGTTGCGGTTCTCGTTGAGCAGGCACTCGGCCGTGGTCATGCAGGTGCCTTCGCCGTCCACATGGATGGAGCCCCCTTCCAGAATGAGCGGCGCGTCGTAGCGGCTCATGCCGTGCTCGGCCAGCATCTTGGCTGCCACTTCCTCATCCTGGTTCCAGGGGGCGTAGAGGCCGCCCTTGAGGCCGCCCCAGGCGTTGAAGCCCCAATCCACGCCACGGCACTCGCCTGCGCGGTTGGTGACCACGGTCGGGCCGCTGTCGCGGGCCCAGCAGTCATCGCTGTTCATCTCCACCAGGGTGACGTGGGCGGGCATGATGGCGCGGGCCTGCTCCATGAACTGGGCGGGGACCCCCATAAAGACCGGGGTGGCCTGACCTATGGCATCCGCCACCTTGGCGAAGGTGGCCTGCGCGAAGCGACCGGCCTCCCGCCAGTTGTCCGGGCGGAACGGCCAGATCATCCAGACGGCCTGCTGGTGCGCCCACTCGGCGGGCATGGTGAAGCCGTCGGCGGCCGGAATGGAGTTGATGGTCTTGATGCTCATCGCAAGGCTCCTTGCATGGATTGAGGCCCCCACATTGACCTGGGAACCCTGAAAAAATAAGAGTGGGTCGCAGTGTAAGAAGTTGCGTGCCCATCCATCAAATGAATAGGATGGATTGTCCCATAAACAGCGCGAATAATCCTTCCATGAAACTGCACCAGCTCGACCTCAATCTGCTGCTCGCCCTTGACGCCCTGATGACGCAAGGGAGCGTGACCCGCGCCGCCGAATCGCTCTTTATCAGCCAGCCCGCCATGAGCCACGCCCTCAATCGCCTGCGGGCCTTCTTTGACGATCCGCTGCTGGTGCGCACCCCCCAGGGGATGCTGCCGACCCCCCGGGCCCAGCGGCTGCATCTGGGGGTGCAGCAGGTGCTGCGGCTGCTGGAGCAGCAGCTCTGGGAAGAGGAGCTGTTCGAGCCGCGCCAGTCGAAGCGCCGCTTCGTGCTCTGCACCACGGATTATGTGGAGTGCGTGCTGATCCCGCCCCTCATCCAGCGCCTCAGGAAGCTGGCCCCCGGGGTCACCATAGAGATCCGCATACTGCGCGACACCCTGCCGGAAGCGGAGCTGGCGAGCGGCGAGATCGATCTGGTGCTGGGGTTTGACGAGTACATGCAGGTGCCGGGGTATCTCGGCAAGGAGACCTGGCTCACCGAGCCCCTGGCCGGGCTGGTGCGCGCCACCCTGGAGCTGGAGGAGGAGCGCATCACCCTAGAGCAGCTGATTGACATGCCCCACGTGTTCCACTCGCCGCTCGGCACCTCGGAGGCGAGCCTCGACCGCTATTTGCAGAGCCTGGGGCATAGCCGCACCATCTCGGTCAACAGCCAGAGCTATATGTCCGCCGCCGCCATCGTCAGCCAGAGCGACCACCTCTTGGTGCTGCCGAGCATGGTGGCCGAGCTGCTCGCCAACCACTGGCCGCTGAAAAGCCTGCCCCTGCCGGCAGACGTGCCGGATTACCACCTCAACTGCGTCTGGCACCCGGTACACGCCCAGCAACCGGCCTTGATCTGGTTGAAAGACTTGATGAAGGAACTGGTGAGCCCGGTGTAAGCCCGCTGCGTCTGGCACACTCTCAGCCGCATGCCCAGCAGCCGGCCTTGATCTGGTTGAAAGACTTGATGAAGGAGCTGGTGAGTCCTGACTGCTCCCCCTCATCCCCAGCCCTTCTCCCGCGAGGGGAGAAGGGAGCAGATCGGCGTTAAATAGAAAGAATCGGGACAGCAGACACGCCAAAGCGACAAAGCGACAAAGCGACAAAGACCCAAAATGCCAAGGCTTCAATGTTTTGGCACTATGAGGCCCTTTGTGATCGTCACTTTCAAGGATTCCCCGATCGGTGCCCTCTCCCTCTGGGAGAGGGCCAGGGTGAGGGCTGCTATGACCAGCGGGTGAGCAGACTGGCGGATGGCTATACCTATATAGGTTCAAACAGCACCGTAGGTATGTGATGAAAACCCACCTCTTTGCCAAGCGGCTGAGAGCCGAGGCGACCCTGGCCGAACAGAAGCTCTGGTTCCAGCTTCGCAATCGCCGGTTGGAGGGGCTCAAGTTCCGCCGCCAGTTCCCTGTCGGGCCCTACATAGTGGACTTCATCTGCCTGGAACAGCGGCTGGTGATCGAGGTCGATGGCTCGCAGCATAATCAGCCGGAGGGTCAACAACAGGATGAGGCCAGAACGGCCTATCTCAATGGCGAAGGGTTTCGGGTGATCAGGGTGTGGAATAACGAGGTCCTGGGGCGGATGGATGGGGTGCTGGCGTTTATCAGATTGTCATTGCAGTGACTAGATTCCCCCCCTCATCCCCAGCCCTTCTCCCGAGGGGGGAGAAGGGCTGGGGATGAGGGGGGTCATTCTCAGAAACAACAGTGGCTCCCGCGGGAGCCACTGTTGTTTCCCTCTCCCTTGTCAGGCGCGCAGGGAGGCCATGATCTGGCTGACCACATCGCCGAGCAGCTCGGGCTCGGGACGACACTGGCCGACGGTGACCAGACCCTGGATGCTGACCAGCAGGAAAGCAGTCAGGGTGGGGGTAGCGACCTCAGCGCCAAGCTGCCCCTTCCCTCTGGCTTGTTCGAGCACGACCGCCAAGTCCTCCTCCAACTCGCCATAGTTCGCCTTGAGGCGCAGACGCAGCTCCTCATCCTGTTCGGCAAGCTCCACCAGGGTGCGGGTGATCAGGCAGCAACCATCCAGAGTATCGCTCACCACCTGCCGCAGAAAACCCTCGATGGCCGCCAGTGGCTCGCCCTGTGCAAACCGGGCTCGACGACAGGCCCGCTTGCTCTCGATGTAGTGATCCACCGCCGCCAGCAACAGGCCGCGCTTGTTGCCAAAGGCCGCGTAGAGACTGCCGGGGTGCAGACCGGTCGCCGCCACCAGATCCTGCATGGTGGTCTTGGCATACCCCTTGGATCGAAATGCTTCCATGGCATTTTGCAAGACGGTTTCGCGGTTGAACTCGGCGCTGCGCATCGGGGATCCTGTGGCTAGGGGTTGATATGGCGGCAAGTCTACCCCAGGGGCAGGGTCGGGCCAACTTATCTTGAATGCACATTCAAAAAAGAGTTGCACACAAAGCAAAAAACATCTTGAATGCACGTTCAAGAATCATCTTCCCCAGGACACATCGCCATGGATACTCTGTTTCAGCCTTATCGCCTCAATGCCAGCCTGACCCTGGCCAACCGTTTCATGATGGCGCCGCTGACCCGCTGCATGGCTGGTCCCGGCCTGGTGCCGACCGAACAGATGGCTGCCTATTATGGCCGCCGCGCCGACATCGGCCTCATCATCTCCGAAGCAACCATCATTCGCCCGGACGGTCAGGGCTATCCGGACACCCCCGGCCTCTATAGCGCCGAGCAGATCGCAGGCTGGAAGAAGGTGACCAGCGCCGTGCATGCCAAGGGCGGCAAGATCTTCGCCCAACTGTGGCACGTGGGCCGGGTCTCCCACTCCTTCTTCCACGGCCAGCAGCCGGTTGCCCCGTCCGCCATCGGTCTGGAAGGCACCCTGCCGCGCATGCGCGAACTGAGCTATCCGGTGCCGCGCGCCCTGACCGTGGATGAGATTGTCGAGCTGACCGAGCAGTACGCCCAGGCCGCTGCCAACGCCATGGCAGCCGGTTTCGACGGGGTCGAGATCCACGGCGCCAACGGCTACCTCATCGATCAGTTCCTGCACCATGCCAGCAACCTGCGCGATGACCAATATGGTCAGACCCCGGAGAATATGAGCCGCTTCGCCCTGGAGGTCGTGGATGCAGTCAATGCCCGCATCGGCGGCGATCGGGTTGGCCTGCGCCTCTCCCCCGGTGCCTATGCCCACATGGAGGGCGATGCCCGGGATCGCGCCGTCTTCGATTACCTGCTCGGCGAGCTGAATCAGCGCACTCTGGCCTATCTGCATCTGGGCATCTTCGATGACAGCCTCACCTTCGACTACCTGGGTGGCCGCGCCTCCGATTACCTGCGCGAGCAGTACGATGGCCATCTGGTCGGGGTCGGCAACTACAGCGCAGAAACCGCTGCCGAAGCGATCAAGGCTGACCGCTTCGATCTTATCGCCATCGGTCGTCCGCTCATCGCCAATCCGGACTATCTGGCGCGGGTGAAAAAATCCGAGCCCCTGGTACCCTACTCCGACACCATGCTGGCCGAGTTGGTCTAAACCCCGACATAAAGCCTGGACAGGGCCCTGTTCAGACCATGCCGTCCCCTCACTATTTTTTGACCAAGGATGGGATCCGCGCCCCGGCGCGGGTTTCCAATGTTTGGGCCCTCTCAGGGCCCTTTTTTTTGCCCGCCTTTCCGCCTCTGCTGGCGGCTCAGCCGAGCGCCCCAACAAAAAGGTTGTTGATAACAACCTGATGGTTATATTGGTTGTCATCTACAACCAAAAGGACAGACAGAGATGGATCCCCGCCCCCTGCGCGCCCTGTCGCGCGATCTGGTTCGTGAACTCGGCATGCTCTCCCAACAGTGCGGCTCCCTGGCCCTCAGCCCCCTCGAAGCCCATCTGCTGCTCGAGCTGGAGAGCGGCCCGGCCACCAATCAGCAACTGGCCGATCGGCTGCGCATCGACAAGTCCAACGCCAGTCGCCCCCTGGCCCGGCTCGCCGAGCGGGAGCTGATCGCCTGGCAGGCCCATCCCTCGGACGGGCGCAGCAAGCAGGCGAGCCTCACCGCCCATGGTGCAGCTCAACTGCACGATCTGCACCGACAGATGGACGAGGCCATGAGCGATACCCTGGCCCAGCTCGCCCCCGAGGAGAGCGAGCGGCTCTGGGAGGGGTTGCGGCTCTATCGCAGCGCCCTGTCCCGTGCCCGTCGCCAGCAGGGTTATCGCATTCGCTCCATCGCTCCAAAAGACAACGCCGCCATCGCCGCCGTGGTGCGCCGCGTCTCCGCCGAATATGGCCTCACCGCCGACAAGGGTTACGGCGTGGCCGATCCCGTACTCGACGAGCTGTTTGAGACCTACCACCGGGCTGCGAGTCACTACTGGGTCATTGAAGGGCCGGACGGCACCATTCTTGGCGGCGGTGGCATAGCGCCGCTGGCGGGAGAGGAAGGGGTGTGCGAGTTGCAGAAGATGTACTTCCTGCCCGACTTGCGCGGGCTGGGATTGGGGCGACGACTGGTGTTGCAGGCGTTGGAGGAAGCCAGGCAACTCGGCTACCAGCACTGTTATCTGGAGACCACGGCCAGCCTGCGCGAGGCGACCGCACTCTATGAATCCCTCGGTTTCGAGCACTTGCCTGGGCCGCTCGGCAGCACAGGTCACGACGCCTGCGAGATCTGCATGGTGAAATCCCTTGGCTAGACCAGCAGGCCAGTGCGGCCACAGATTGCACTAGACAAGCAATCACCCTGGCGTCCCGAGGGACGCCAGGGTGACGGGTCTCTCTTAGCTCTCTTTGATGGCCGCCTGGTCAGCGTCCCGAGTGACCGGGGCCAGGGGGCGTTTGGCCCAGAACCCGGCGAGCAGGGAGCCGGACAGGTTATGCCAGACCGAGAACAGGGTGCCCGCCACGGCGGACGCCGGGGTGAAGAACTTCATCGCCAGCGCGGTGGCCAGTCCGGAGTTTTGCAGGCCCACCTCGAAGGCGACGGTGCGGCAGATCCGCTCGTCGAAGCCGAGCCATCGGCTGACCCAATAGCCCGCGGTGATGCCGATGCCGTTATGCAGTATCACCGCCAGCGCCACTATGGGACCTATGGTGGCGAACTGGCCGGCATTGAGAGCGACCACTATGGCGATGATCAGCACGATGGCCGCCATGGAGATGAGAGGCAGCACGGGTTCAAGCTTTTCGGTCAGCGCCTGCAGCCAGCTATTGAGCACAACCCCGATGACGACCGGCACCAGTACTATCTTGACCAGGCTCAGCAGCATATCCAGCACGGGGACATCGACGCTCTTGCCCGCCAGCAACTGTACCAGCAGCGGGGTGATGATGACCCCCAGCAAGGTGGAGAGCGCCGTCATGGTGATGGAGAGCGCCACGTCCCCCTTGGCGAGATAGCACATCACATTGGATGAGGTGCCGCCTGCGACACTGCCCACCAGCACCATGCCCACGGTCAGTTCGGCATCGAAACCGAGCAAGAGGCTGATCAACAGCGCCGCCAGCGGCATGACGCTGAACTGCAACACCAGTCCCAGCCCGATGGCTCTCTTGTTGTTCACCACATCGATAAAATTCTTGGGGCTGAGGGTCAGCCCCATGGCCAGCATGATGATGGTGAGCAACGGCACTATCTGCGTCTTGAGGTCAACGAACAGCGCTGGCTGCCAATAAGCCAGCAGGGAAAACAGCAAGGCCCAGAGTGGGAACAGGTTGGTAATGCGTCCAAGCATGACGATCTCCTTATGGTGATTCGAACGCGGGCAAAAAAAGAGGGCCCGCGAGGGCCTTCTCTTATATCAGCTTTACCCGCAGGAGACCCGCTCGCCGTGCCATCACAGCCGCATCAGGACGGGAAATAAAACCAGGCGGTCTTGATGAGGCCAGCTTCTACCTCGAACACGGCCAGGCTCTCAAGCGGCTCGGGGGAGAGGCCATGGATCCGTTCATGATCACATACCTTGTTGCCCATCACCGTCCTCGACAGCAGCTCGGCCCGCAGGGCCGGATTGTTGAAGCGATGCTCGGCATAGAAAGCCCCCAGCGCCCCTTGCCGACGGTGGAGGGGGCCTCTGTCGGCATCCGGTACCCCTTGAACTCCTCGGCAAAGCAGGCGAGAAAGGCGGTGAGATCCCGAGCATTGTAGGCTTGAAATTGTGCCTCTACGGGCAGTTCTGCGCACATCTGTCACTCCCTGATGATGGAACAAGGTCCTTTATAGGGCGCTTTGCTCCCCCTGTCGATAGCCATGCCCGGGCACCATTCCCTGCCCCCCATCACCCTGCTGCACAGACAAAAAAAGACCCCGCCAGTGGGCGGGGTCTCTCTTATCAGCAACCCAGGGTTGCGCGGGATCAGTGCTCGCGGGTCTGGCGGAACAAGACGTCCGGGTGACGCTCCTGAGACAGACGCAGGTTGACCATGGTCGGTGCGATATAGGTGAGGTTGTCACCGCCATCCAGGGCCAGGTTGACCTCGTTCTTGCGCTTGAAGTCTTCGAACTTCTTGACGTCAGTGCCTTCCACCCAGCGGGCGGTGGCGACGTTGACCGCCTCGTACAGGGCCTCGACGTTGTACTCGCTCTTCAGACGCGAGACCACCACGTCAAACTGCAGCACACCGACCGCACCGACGATGAGATCGTTGCTGATCAGCGGACGGAACACCTGCACCGCGCCCTCTTCGGAGAGCTGTACCAGCCCCTTGAGCAGCTGCTTCTGCTTGAGGGGGTCGCGCAGGCGAATGCGGCGGAACAGCTCGGGGGCGAAGTTCGGGATGCCGGTGAACTTCAGCATCTCGCCCTGGGTGAAGGTGTCGCCGATCTGGATGGTGCCGTGGTTGTGCAGCCCGATGATGTCACCGGCGCAGGCTTCGATGGCCTGCTCCCGGTCACCGGCCATGAAGGTGACGGCGTCGGAGATGTTCACATCCTTGCCCAGGCGCACATGGCGCATCTTCATGCCCTTGCTGTAAGTCCCTGACACTATGCGCATAAAGGCGATGCGGTCGCGGTGCTTGGGATCCATGTTCGCCTGGATCTTGAACACGAAACCGGAGAACTTCTCCTCGGTCGCCAGCACTTCACGCTCTTCGGTCTTGCGCGGCATGGGAGACGGCGCCCAGTCGGTCAGGCCGTCCAGCATGTGATCGACGCCGAAGTTACCAAGCGCAGTACCGAAGAAGACCGGGGTCATCTCGCCGGCGATGAAGGCGTCGTGATCAAACTCCGGGGAGGCGCCTTGCACCAGCTCCAGCTCGCCACGCAGCTGGGCAGCCAGATCCGGGCCTATGGCGGCATCGAGCTCGGGGTTGTTCAGACCCTTCACCACCCGCTTCTCCTGGATGGTGTGACCCTGACCTGTCTGGTACAGATAGGTCTCATCCTTGTAGAGGTGATAGACCCCCTTGAAGGATTTACCGCAGCTGATGGGCCAGGTGATGGGGGCGCACATGATGTTGAGCTCGCGCTCCACCTCGTCCATGACCTCCATGGGGTCGCGCACTTCGCGGTCCATCTTGTTCATGAAGGTGAGGATGGGGGTATCGCGCAGCCGGGTGACTTCCATCAACTTGCGGGTGCGGTCTTCGACGCCCTTGGCGGCATCGATCACCATCAGGCAGCAATCCACGGCGGTAAGGGTACGGTAGGTATCTTCGGAGAAGTCCTCGTGACCCGGGGTATCGAGCAGGTTGACCAGGCAGTCGCGATAGGGGAACTGCATCACCGAGGTGGTGATGGAGATGCCACGCTGCTTCTCCATCTCCATCCAGTCGGATTTGGCATGCTGGCCCGAGCCACGGCCCTTGACGGTACCGGCGCGCTGAATGGCCTGTCCGAACAACAGGACTTTCTCGGTGATGGTGGTTTTACCCGCATCCGGGTGCGAGATGATCGCAAAAGTGCGTCTCTTGGAGACTTCACTCAGAAATTCAGCTGACATAGTTCGACGTTCTTCTATTGAGCGGCGGCCTCAAGCCACCGTGGGAAATAAGAGATTGCGACGCGCGCAACGCGAGCCAACCCGAGCAGGGCGGGTCTGATGAAAAGCGAAAGGCGTTGCGTTACATGGGTGCGAGTGTCCGGCGTCTTAGCAAAATTGCGCCACATTATACCCGCGCGAGTGAAAAATACCCAGCCCGGCATGCGCCGGATCTGCCTGCGGAGTCCATGGCGGTCAGTCGGCGCGACACACTCGATTGCGACCGCCCTGCTTGGCGCTGTACATGGCCTCGTCGGCGCGATGGATCAGCTCGCTGAGGCTCTCTCCCTCGCGCAGCTGGGCGCAACCTATACTGACCCGGACCGGGTACTCGGCGGGCAATTCGGCTACCTGGAGTGCCGCCACCTGCTGGCGCACCCGCTCCGCCACCTCGACGGCCTCGGCCAGCAGGGTGTCGGGCAGCAACACCAGAAACTCTTCGCCACCGTTGCGCCCCACCCTGTCCAGACTGCGCAGCGCCTCAGAGATGCAGTTCGCCACCGCGACCAGTACCCGATCCCCCGCCTGATGACCCCAACCATCGTTGATCTGCTTGAAGTGATCGATGTCGATAAGCAGCAGGGAGAAGGGTTGATCCAGGCTCTTTGCCTGCTGCAGCATGGTCTGCGCCTTGGCCTGGATCTGACGTCTATTGTGGATGCCGGTCAGCTCATCCGTCATGGCGAGCCTGCGCATCTTGCGACTGCGCCTGAGTTGATAGAGCACCATGGATCCGAGCAACAGCAGCGCCAGCACTGTCACCAGCGTCTGCCAGTAGCGCCGCTCCTGGACCCGATCCAGCAGCTGAGCCTGCAACGCCTGGTGAGTCTTGAGGTTCTCGTTCTCCGCCTCCTTGCGCGCCAGGTCGAACTCGAAGCGCATCTGGATAGAGCGCTGTGCGCCGAGATCCCGCTCCAGCGCCTCCCTGATCGCCACGTAGCGTTTGAGGGACGCCAGGGCGGCGGCGGCCTCCCCCTGTTTTTCCAGGATCCGTGCCTGCACCCGGTAGATAGTGCCGAGGAAGCGCTTGTTATGCTCCTGAATGAAGATGGGTTCGGCCACCGCCAGGAAATAGAGCGCCCGGTTTAGCCGGCCGTGGGCCTCCTCGGCCAGCCCCATGACCAGCCGCCACTGACCCAGGGTGGCGGCGTCCGTCTCCTGCTTGCGATTGAGCAAGGTCTCGGCCTGCTGCAAGTGGACCAGCGCCTCATTCACTCGCCCCAGTTTGAGCTGGCTGTGGGCAACCTCGGTCAACGCCCAGGCCTCGTCCATGCTCCACCCCTTGCCCTTGAAGTAGCTGGCCGCCCCCGTAAACAGCGCCAGCGCCTCGGCGTGGCGCCCCGTGTCCGAGTAAAGAATGCCGAGTTGAGCCCGAATGTCATTCAGGTTCTCCTCATCGCCCTGCTGCAGGTAGGCATTCTCCAGCTCCTTGAAGTATTCGAGGGCTCGATCAAACACCTCCATGCGGCGATAGGTATTGGCTATCTCCCCCAGCTGGTGCAAACGCCAGGCCTCGAGCCCGAGTCGCTCATAGAGGTCGTGGGCGACAAGCTGATCCTTGAGACCGGCGGCCAGCTGCCCTTGATAGGCCTGCATGTTGCCGCGATAGCTCAGGGCGTCCGCCATCAGCCGCTGGGCCCCCGCCGCCTCCGCCAATTTGAATGCGGCATCATAGTCGCGACGGGCATTGGTCATCTCGCCCAGCAACTGGTTATGCCAGCCCCGGCAGTTGAGCAGGGCTATCTCGGTCAGCTTATCCTGCCGTGCCCGCGCCTGTTGCAACTGCTGGCTGGCAAAGGTGATGGCGGCGCTGTAGTCGCTGGTATTCTCGGCAGGCTGGGCCCAGCACTGCAGGCTCACCAGGCGGCCATAGAGGGGGTGGGTCGCATCGATCTGCCCTGACAGCCCCTGCACCCTGGCCTGAAAATCCCTGTGGGGCTGGAAGCCATTCTCCAGCTGAGTCAGCTCGCTAAGCAGGGATCCGCCCTTAGGGAGCCCATGCTCGGTATCATGAGGAATTGCCCAGACGGGCCCCATCAGCAGGGTCAGGCAGAGCAACCAGGGGGAGAGATGATGTACGCCGATCACGGGCCTCCAGCGGCATTTATTTGATAAATCGAATAATTGGCCTTTCTATCATATCCTGCAACCGGTGGACTTATGGTGAAATAATCATCCATTCCCTCTATAGTCAGCGCTCTAACCGGGGCCAAGAGACGCCGTATCATCCTGAGCCCTCCCCCACGGCCTGTGCCATATGCCAGGGCATCCAGAGACAAATGGTCCCAACGTGACAGGAAAGGTCCCCCAGGATTACGAGGCGCTGCTTGCCGCCTACCGGAAACTGCAACAGGAAAACGAGCGGCTCAAGCGCATCGCCGATGACGCACGGGAGAAGCTGGACGCCGCCATGGATGGTACCGGTCTGTGCATCTGGCAAAACCATATTCCCACCGGCAAGCTCGTCATCTTCAATCGTCGCTGGGGCGCCATGCTCGGCTATCAGCCCAAGGAGATGGAGGCTCACTTCGACGTCTGGCGTGCGCACCTGCATCCGGAAGACAGGGAGCGGGTGCTGCAAACCTTCTTCGATCACCTCAATGGCAAGACCCCTTTCTATCAGGCACTGCATCGCATGCTGTCCAAGGATGGCAAGGTGACCTGGGTGCTGGACAGGGGCCGGGTCGTGGAGCGGGATCAGGCAGGCAATCCCCTGCGGGTCATGGGTTCCCACATGGATGTCACCCACGAGAAGGAGTACGAGCAGCAGCTCGCCCTGCTCGCCCACAGGGATCCCCTCACTCACCTGCTCAACCGCGCCGCCTTGCAGCGCCAGTTTCCCGGTTCCCATCAGACCCTCTGTTTCATCGATCTGGATGACTTCAAGCAGGTTAACGACAGCCTGGGCCACAGGGCCGGTGACGAGTTGCTGGTCGAGCTGGCCCGCCGGCTCAGGAGCATCTGTCCCGAGGAGGCCATCCTCGGCCGTCTCGGGGGGGACGAGTTCATACTGCTGCTCTCCTGGTCAAGCCTGGATGCCCGCACCTTGCAGCTTGCCCAGGCTTGCCAGCAGGCCATCTCGGCCCCCGTCCCCCTCGCCAACGGCGAAGCCAGCATAGGGTTGAGCATGGGGATAGCCCAGATCCGGCCTCAGGATGACTTCAGCACGGCCCTGGCGCGGGCGGACAAGGCCATGTATCAGGTCAAGCATGGGGGAAAACGCGGCTTCCATATCGCCCATCCCAGCGGCCAGCCCCTGCTCGATCAGGAACAGGTCAACGAGCGGGCCCTCAGATAGGCAGCGGCCCCATCACCTTGACCGCACGAATGGCGAAGTGGCTATTGATGTCATTGACCATCGCCAGAGATTGCAGGCGCCGCACCCACTGCTCGTAAGCGGGCAAGTCGGGCACCACCACTTCCAGCAGATAGTCATAAGTCCCCGAGACGGTATGGCAGCTGATGAGCTCCCCCATGGCGGACACCGCCTGCTCGAACGCCTCCACCAGCGCCTCCTTGTGCTGGCTGAGCCGCACATTGACGAAGACGGTGATCCCCAGCCCCAGTTTCTCCCGCGCCAGTATGGCGCGATAGCCCTGGATATGGCCCTCGCCCTCCAGCCGCTTGAGGCGCCGGGCACAGGGTGACGCGGACAAGCCCACCTGTTGAGCCAGTTCCACCGTGCTGAGTCGGCCATCCTGTTGCAGCAGCCGCAGCAGTTGTAAATCTATCCTGTCGAGCATTTGGGTGTTTTCCATCAAAAGTCCCTTTCAAATCACCTGAAGCCACCAATATACCCCCGAAATCACCGAGAGTTTGCCCTGAAACACCCCTCGACTTGGCGGGATAATCGAGGCTCACCCCTGAAGCCTGACCATGCAAGGAGCGCCTGTGTCTCACCTTCCCCATTCCCGCCTCGGTGGCTGGGCCGCAGCCCTGGCGACAGTGCTGCTCTGGTCCGGCTTTTTTCTCTCCCTCAAGGCAGGAGCCCAGGCCAGTCTGCCTCTGCTCGGCCTTGCGCTGCTCCGTTACGGGATCCCCGCTCTGCTGCTGGCCCCCCGTTACTGGCAGGCCAGAGTCAGGTTCAAGGCCGTGCCTGCCCGCTGGCGGCTCGCCATCATGGTCGGTGCCGGGCTCCCCTTCTTCTGGCTGGGGGCCAGCGGCATGCAGCTTGCCCCCGTCAATCAGGGCAGCGCCCTCATCCCGGGTCTGGTACCACTCTGGGTCGCACTGCTGTTGTGGGGACTGGGGGAGCGCTGCGGCCCGGGGCGTCGGCTCGGACTGAGCCTGATCGCCTCGGCGCTGCTGGTGATGATACTGACCGGCGCCCCCGGGATCTGGCTCGGTCAGCTCCATTTCATCGGTGCCGCCCTGCTCTGGGCTCTGTTTACCCTGGGTGTGAAGCGCAGCGGGCTGGGCCCATTGGATGCGGCCGCCCTGGTCGCCGTGCCCTCAACCCTGGTATTGCTGCCCATGGTGATCTGGCTGGGCTGGCCAGCGGGTGGCACAGTGCAGGTCTGGATATGGCAGGGGATGATACAGGGAGCGGGGGCGGGTCTGGGGGCGGCGCTCTGCTACGGCCACGCCATCCGGGTCTTGGGGGCCGAGATCACCTCGGCGGTCGGCTCCCTCACCCCGCTGGTGGCGAGCGCCCTGGCCTGCCTGCTGCTTGGCGAGGTGTTGACCCTGCCCCATTGGCTGACCCTGGCCTTGCTGGCGAGTGGTGTCATGCTGGCCAGCCGGGTGGCCAGCCCCTCAGCTCTGCTGCCAGCGGCGCAGCAAGCGACCACGCAAGCCACAGTCCAGTAGCCAGCTGTTGTCGAACACCCGCAGCAGGGCGGGTTTGGCATGGCGAGACATGGCCACGGCGTGAAAGCGCGTCTGCTGGCGGCGCCGCTCGTTCATCTGATCCAGCAGGCTGTGGGGCAGGCTCTGGGCGATGAAGTCGGAGATGACCAAGACATCCGCCTTGGCAAAGGCGGGCTCCTTGAGCTGCTCCAGCGCCTGGGCGAGACAGGGCACCAGATCGGTACCCCCATGGAAGCTCATGGAGAGGAAGCGCTCCGCCTGATCCAGGCCGGTGTCGGCGCGGATCTCCAGGGTAGCCACCTCGGTGGAGAACAGCATCAGGAAGCAGCCACGCTGCTCATCCATCGCCACCTTGAGCAGGGCGAGGAAGAGCGCCTTGGCACACTCCTCCGGGTAACCGCCCATGGAGCCCGAGGTGTCGATGCAGACGATGAAGGGGCCGCGAGACTGGGGATCCGTCCCCCCCGCCTGGGGTGTGCGCAGCAGCAGGCGCTGGCGTGGCAAGGTGCCACGGCACTGGTAGCTGAGCAGGCGCCGCTCGAGATAACGGCGATAGAACTCCAGCTCCAGCTCGGGCAAGCCAAGCATCACCGCCTCGCTGGGCAGCATCCGCATCAGATCGTTGCCCGGGTGTATGCCCACCAGATCATCCGGCACATCGTCGCTCACCGCCTCCGCCAGCTCCTGTATCGGGACAGGGGGCAGGGGGCGCTCGCGGGAGTGGCGATCCTGCTCGCTGCGCCCGAGCAAGTCTGCGATCTCCCGCAACAGGGGTTCACGCTCGAGCATGCGCGCGTACTGCTTGATGAGTTCCAGGCTGCGCTTGTGCCAATGACCCTGGGCAAGATCCCAGAGGCCCCCCGCCGAGATCTGGTGTGGATCCAGGGCGTCGGCCAGGGTGCGGTTTGCCAGCAGCTGATCCTCTATCTCCTGGCGCAGCTTGTCTCGCTCCGCCTCGGCTATCTGGTGTTGCAGCTGCAACAAGGCGCCGACCAGGCTGCTGCGCCACTTCTCGACAAACAACTTTTGCAGCCCTTCACTGGGGTGCTCGCTGAGCTGGCGCACCAGGCTGCGCGCCTCACCGGCGAAGGGGCTGCTCGGCGCCAGCAGATCGAGCAGGGCCGGTAGCTGACCCACCAGCTCGGAGAGGGGCAACCCCTTGTGGCGTTGATAGAGTTGATACTCCTGCTCCAGCACCACAGGCACAGGTTTGTGTTTGATCTCCTCGTTCAGCCGCTCGCTCCAGCTCATGATGCGCCGCTTGAGCCGCTTGCCCTGGCTGCCTGGCGCGCGCCGGATAAATTCGGAGATCTTGGGTGAGGCGGCCAACAGCAGCGCCATCTCCCCGGCTATCTCCCCCTCCTCCATCAGCAGGGCCAGGTCCATCATGCCGATCTCGATCATGATGACCTCAGGATGCGGCGAGCAGGGCCCATGGCACTGGACAGGATCCTCTCAGACGATGGATCGGTGACGACAAGGTGCGCGGCGACCACGACTCAGTGCCTCTCGCCAAACAGGGCGAGGCGTTCGCGCCAGCTGCGGGCATCCCCCTGCAACTGGCCCAGATCCCGGGCCAGCACGAAGAAGCTCTCTTCCACCTTCTGCAACCACTCCTGACCGAGGAAGAGGTGGCTCTGCTGGCGCTCATACAGGCTGCGTTGCCGACGCAGATCCTGGCTGAGGGTCTCGAGTTGACTCAACAACTCTGTCAGCGTCTGCTGCCAGGGTTCGAGTACCACGGCAGGCAGGGGCTGCTGTCCCACCAGTACCAGCGGCACGCTCTGGCGCTGCACATCCAGCACCCCCAGGCGCAGTTGATCATCGAGCACCAGCTCGTAGTGCCCCTCGGCCGGGCTGCCCAGGTGCCAGCCCACCAGCTTCTCGCCGGTGGGGTGCCAATGCGCCAATCTGTGGCGATCGAATGCCAGGGTCTCGGTGAGTCGGGTCGGATCTTCCGCGCCGAGGGCTGCGGGGTAGAGCAGATGCAAATGTACCTGCTTGCCGAAGGCGTGAGCCCCGGTCAGCGGCAGCGCAATGCCACGGGCGCGACGTCCGAACCACTGTTGGCGCTGCCTGGCCTTGTGCGCCAGACGCTGGGCCATCTCCCCTTGCAGCAGGCGGAAACGCTCCTTGAGGTCGAGCAGCTGACGGGTCAGGGCGAGCTGGCGGTAGCAGTGCAGCCGGGCAAACTCCCCCAGCATCTCCTGCAGCGCCTCGCGGGAGGCCTCGTCATGCCAGAGGCAATCCTTGAACAACAGCAGATCCAGCGGCGCCACCTCTTCACGGCCATTGAAGAAGGCGCTGGCCTTGATGAGCCGCACCGCCTTCTTCCAGCGCCGATCCGACACATAACAGCTGTGGGCCAGCTGGCTGTCGAGCTGCTGGCGCAGCTGATAAATCAGCTCGAAGCAGCCATCGGGCAGCCGCACCTCGTCTATCTGGCCCTGCCAGGCCAGGTACTCATCGCTGCGGATCTGCACCGAGGCGGGCAAGTTCTGATGAGACTGCCCCTCGCTGGCCAGCATGGCCTGGAAGTTGCCCTTCTCCTGCACCCTGTCCAGCCAGATCCGCACCAGCATGCGATCATAGAGCGCTTCCAGGCCACTGTCCGGCGCGGGCAACTCGTTGGACGCGGTGACCAGCAGCCGCATGGGAATGGGATGCTGACTGTCGCCGTTGCGAAACTGCCGCTCGTTGATGGCGGTGAGCAGGGTATTGAGGATGGCCGGGCCCGCCTTCCAGATCTCGTCGAGAAACACCACCTCGGCCTCGGGCAGATAGCCTGCGGTGAGGCGCAGGTACTTGCCCTCATCCTTCAGCGCCTGAATGGAGAGGGGACCAAACACCTCTTCCGGGGTGCTGAAGCGGGTCATCAGATATTCGAAGTGACGCGCCTCATGAAAGGCGAGCTTGAGACGCCGCGCAATCAGACTCTTGGCAATACCGGGGGGCCCGAGCAAGAAGACACTCTCCCCGGACAGGGCGGCCAGCAGCCCCAGACGCAAGGCATCCTGGCGTTCGTACAATCCCTCCCCCAGGGCAGCCAGCAGCCGTGGCAAGCGCTCAGTGATGGCGTTAGCAGAGTGACTCTTCTGGGACAACAGCGACATAGGCAAATTCCGGCTCGAGATAGGGATGGGGATTCAGGTCGGCGGCGTCGGTCCATGGGAAGAGGCGCCGGGTTTCGGGCTGCATAACGGCAAAGGGTGCAGCAAACGCCGTTCGAGTGTACCCTTCCTTGAGTTTTTTTTGCCAATCCAGAGTCAATCAGATGCTAGATCCCTTACGCCAGGGCCTGCTTAGCCGCATGGGCATACCCCAGTGGCAAGTGCGCCGCCCGGCCCTGCTGGGCGCTGAGCCTGCGCCCACAGAGGACACCACCGACGCGGCCGCCCCCTCACCGCCGGGCCAACTGGTGGTCGAACCGCTGATCAACCTGCCAAGCCCCCATGCCAAGCCCCCCTTGCCGGCGGGCCGACTCTGGATAGTGGCAGACAGCCTGCCTGCCCCCACCCTGCTGGCGGATGTCTGCCTGCTGCTGGGATTCGGGACTCAGGAAGTGAGCCTGGTGCCGAGTCTGGATCCTGGCATGGCAACGCCCCTGCTCTGGCTCGAAGCGGCGGATCCCGCCTGGCCCCAGGCACTTGTCTGCCCGCTGCAACCCAGTGCGGCCCAGAAACGGGCACTCTGGCAACAGCTTCGCCAGCGCCTGAGCTGAGTCATTGCCACCCTAGCCTTGCCACCTTTTCATGGCCCAGATTGCCGCCCCCCGTTTCGGAGTCCAGATGTCCCAAGCCCAGCCCGCATTTCGCCCCCTGCTGGAGAGCGATTTTTCCCTCATCTACCCCATAGAGCAGGCCGCACACCAGGAGCCCTGGAGCCAGGCCAATCTGCTCTCCTGCTTCGGGCCCCGCTACCTCAACGGTTTGCTGCTGGTGGAGGGACGTCCCGCCGGTTTCTACATCTCGGATCTGGTGGCCGGAGACAGCTCGCTGATGAACATCTGCGTCCATCCTGACTTTCAGGGCAAGGGATTGGGGCGGGCACTGCTGAGGGAATATCTGGCCAGCAGCAAGGCGAAAAAAGCCGAGGCCTGGTTCCTCGAAGTGCGGGCTGGCAACAAGGGCGCCATCGCCCTCTACGAGAGTGAAGGCTTCGCCGAGTATTGCCGCCGCGCCGATTACTATGGCACAGGCCCGGATCGGGAAGATGCCGTGCTGATGTCGCGGCTGTTCGACTTCGGCTGACCCCTCAGCCGGGCCTGCCCCTGATCTGGCGCGAACCCCGCTCTGCTGCCACTCAGGGTGCCAGTGACACGAAGGCGGGATCGTCCAGTGCCAGGGTGGTGCGTAACACCGCATCGAAGCCCGCGACCGACAGCGGCATGAAGAAACCGCGCCGATAGGTCACTCCCGGCATCCAGATCTGCTCGATATCCACCACTATCTGTATCGGTTTGAGCGGGCCACCGCCCTGTTGCAGATAGATGCCAGGGGGCGTATTCACCTTGGGGAAGCGACGCAGTACCCGCTCACTGCCATCCCCCGCACTCGGGTTGAGGCGCACCTTGACCAGCCCGGCCAGGGTGGATGTCAGCGCCGGATCCTGCCACAGCGCCTTGTCGAGCAATTTGCAGCGCCGACACTTGTCTGACTCGATCACATAGAGCACCGCCATGCCGGATTCCCGGGCGAGCTGCTCGGCCCGTGCCGCCCCCTGTTCGCCCTTGAGCCAAGGGTTGCCACGAGCCAGCGCCTGTTGATTCCATGCATACCAACCCACGCCCACGGCCACCAGCAGCAAGGCCAACAGAAGTCCTAACCATTTCCCCAGATTTTTCATTGATCTAGCCTCCGACGACCGCCTCTCCCAGTTATCGCCGATTTTGATTAATTTCGCAGCAAAATCCGCTCTCCCTGATCAGGAACAAAACAGCGCACACTTGTAAGCCGTAATCTTAGAGTTTACACTCCAGCCCGATTTTCACGCCCCTGCCGGGCGTCTCTCTGTCATTGAGGATCTACGGATGTCACAGCTTCATTTGGTTCATCTGCTTCGCGAACGCATCGCCCGTCTGGGTAATAAAGCCGCCCTGCGAGTGCAACAGGATGGCCAATGGCGTGCCATCGGCTGGCGCACCCTGGGACAGGCCATGGACTATTGCGCCCAGGCGCTGATCCGGGCCGGTCACCAGGAGTGTGACATGGTCGGTCTCTATGCCCGCAACATGCCGGAGTGGACCCAGGCCGACCTCGGCATCCTGGCCGCCCGCGGGATCAGCGTGCCCATCTACCCCACCAGCACTCAGGATCAGCTGCGCTACATAGTGCGCGATGCAGGCATCCAGCTGCTGTTCGTGGGGGAGCAGCCACAGTTCGATCAGGCGCTCCACTTGCTGAAGGCTGGCGAGATCCGCCAGATTGTGGCCCTCGATGGCAGTGTCGATCTGCGCGGCTGCGCGCAGGCCAGCCACTTCCAGACCTTCCTCTCCTCCGGCAACCATCAGCCCAGCGAACAGACGCTGCGCGCACGCGAACAGCACTACCGGATGGATGATCTGCTGACCCTCATCTATACCTCGGGCACCACGGGCGAGCCCAAGGGGGTCATGCTCGACTTCGCCAACATCGCCGCCTGCTTCGAGATGCATGACAGCCGCCTGGATCTGAACGAGCAGGACGTGTCCCTGTGCATGTTGCCTCTGAGCCATGTATTCGAGCGGGCCTGGAGCTACTACGTGCTCTATTGCGGCGCCGAGAACGTCTATATCCGCGATCCCCAGAAGGTGATGGAGGTGATTGGCGAAGTGAAGCCGACCGTGATGTGCGCCGTGCCGCGCCTCTACGAGAAGGCCTACGCCATGATCCAGGCCAAGGTCGCCCAGGCCCCGGCCTTGCGCCGCGCCCTGTTTGGCTGGGCCACCGGGGTCGGCAAGCAGATGGTCGCCACCCGCCAGGCGGGCAAGTCCGCCTCCCCCCTGCTCTACCTGCAGTTGGCCCTGGCCGAGCGGCTGGTGTTTCGCAAGCTGCGGGCCCGCTTCGGTGGCCGTACCCGCTTCCTGCCGGTGGCGGGCGCCCGCCTCGCCGACGATGTGAATCTCTTCTTCCAGGCCATGGGGCTCAACCTCAAGTACGGTTACGGCATGACCGAGACCACGGCCACCGTCTGCTGCTACGAGGACCAAGCGTTCAAACTGGGCTCTATCGGTACCGTCATGAACGGCATCGAGGTCAAACTCGGCGAGAACAACGAGCTGCTGGTGCGCTCCCCCACGGTGATGCGCGGTTACTACAACAAGCCGGAGGCCACGGCCGAAGTGATGACCGAGGATGGCTTCCTGCGCACCGGCGATGCGGGCGAGCTGGACGACGAGGGCAACATCTACTTCACCGAGCGCCTCAAGGAGCTGATGAAGACCTCCAACGGCAAGTACGTGGCCCCGCAACTGGTGGAGGGCACCCTCGGCAAGGATCGCTTCATCGAGCAAATAGCCATCGTCGCCGATGCTCGCCACTTCGTGTCGGCGCTGATCGTGCCCTGCTTCGAGTCGCTGGAGGAGTACGCCCGCTCCATCAACCTGCAATATCAGTGCAAGACCGAGCTGCTGCGCCACTCCCGGGTGGTGGCGTTCTTCGAGGCGCGCATTCAGGGTCTGCAACAGGAGCTGGCCAAGTTCGAGCAGGTGAAGAAGTTCACCCTGCTGCCGAGTGCCTTCTCCATGGAGCTCGGGGAGATCACCCCCACCATGAAGCTGCGCCGCAAGATCATCGAGGCCAAGTACCAGAGCGAGATCGAGGCGATGTACAGCCACGTCTGATCTCACTGCCAATCCCCCGATATCGCCGCAGGATCACCAGGTCCTGCGGCGTTTTTCATATTGAAAGCAGTATTTTCGTCCCGTCATTCAGCTGATGTCAGCAACAGAGTCGCACCATGGCTTCATAGCAGATGAGCCCTTCTTGCCATCCCGTCAAGTCAGGCTCGCACCACTCCCAGAGCGACTCTCTTATGAAGCTGACTTCACTCGAATTCGATGGCCAAACCCATCACTACCTGCTGTTTCATGATCAACTGCAACTGCCCCGCTGGTCCCTGGACAAGACCCAGGATACCGCCCACTTCGAACAGATCGGCAGCAGTCTGTTTCGCCGCCACGACGCCAGTCACTCCCTGTGCAAACTGGTTGCCGACAAGCATCCACGCTGGTCGCTGGCCTGGTTGTGCCGCGATCAACTCGGCAAGCGGCTGATCGGTCACATCGACGCCCTGCGTGAATGGCGCAGTAACCGGATACTGCGCCAGGTCGGTCTCAATGTGGTGCCTTGCCAGGCAGCCGGGATCGCCATCAACCCTCTTAATCCCCTCGCCTCTTTCCTGGCGGTGCAGTACCTGCAAGATGCCATTTCGGGGGAGGATTACTTTCTCGGCGCCGACGAGGCACAGCGCCTCGCCCTGCTACGCCGACTCGCCAGGGAGATTGCCACCCTGGCCAGCCACGGTTACTGCCACCGGGATCTCCATTTTGGCAATCTGATGATTGATCCCATGGGGGAGATCATCTGGATTGATACTCATGTACGTCGCCTGCCCTCTGGCGCTAAGGCTCGTCAGCAGATCCTGGCGGCCACCCTCAAACCCGGCAAGCTGCATGGGGAAGGCTATCGCGACTATCTGTTGCAACAGATTAAGCAGTGTCCCCCTCAAGTGCCTGTGCGCCACTGACGCCCGCTCATGGCCTCCGCCCATGAAAAAGCCGCTCCGAGGAGCGGCTTTTTGTATCAGGATACGATCAGGCGGGCACTGTGCGGCCGAAGTAGTCGGCCAGGAAGTCGTCGAAACTCAGGCTGTCGCCCCGCTCCCGTTCCCGCTGTTTGAGCAGGGACTCCCGAGCCTCACCGGCAAAGTAAGCCTCATCCCAGTACTGCAGTTCACCGGCCAGCAACTGTTCGCGATACTGACTGGCCAAGGCGTCGCCGAAGCAGCCGTTATCCAGGTCGCTCTCCTTGAGTAGCTTGAGCAGGCGGGCCGAGTAGGTGAGTTCGGGGTTGTTGAGCTTGGCTCTGTGCGTCGCCACCGTCTCACGATAGCGATTACGGCCACAGCAACGGTCCAGCAAGGCCGCGACCTCGTCCAGCTCGTCAAACAGGCTGAGTCCGTACTCCTTGAGGCCGAGGGCTGTGCCCTGCTCATCTTCGAGCTGCAGGCCGGGGCGACGCCCCTCCAGCACGACCTTGTTCATGTTGCGACGATTGCGGGCGATCTCCTCTTCCGACAGCTGGGCAGAGGGACGCAGAAGGCACCACACCAGGAAGACGTCGAAGAAACGTACCTGCTCCACGTCGATACCGAGCGGCGTGAAGGGGTTCACGTCCACGGTGCGCAATTCTATGTATTCGATACCACGCTGCTCCAGCGCATCCGACGGCTTCTCGCCGCTGCGGGGGGTACGCTTGGGGCGGATAGGCGCATACAACTCGTTTTCGAGTTGCAAGACATTGTCATTGAGCTGGCGATACTCACCGTTCACCTTGACCCCTATCTTGGCAAACTCGGGGTCATGGGTACTGATGGCCCGGCGCAGGGAGGCCACATAGGCAGGCAAGTTGTCGTGGCTGATATTGAGCATGCTCTGGGAGCTGCTGGTATAGCCGAGATCGGACAGGCGCAGGGAGGTGGCATAGGGCAGATAGAGAGTCCCCTTGCCAATCTTCTCGAACGGCAGGGTGCTGGTCCGCCCCTTGAGGAAGGATTGGCAGATGGCAGGGGAAGCGCCAAACAGGTAAGGCACCAGCCAGCCGAAGCGGTAGACGTTGCGAATAAGCCCCATGTACTTCTCGGAGATGAAGCGCTGGCTGCAACAGGGCTCCCCCGCCAGATCCTGCCATTCACACCAGAAGCTGTCCGGCATGGAGAAGTTGAAGTGGATGCCGGCGATCACCTGCATCAGGCTGCCATAGCGATTCTTGAGGCCCTGGCGATAGAGGGTCTTCATCCGGCCTATGTTGGAGCTGCCGTACTGGGCAAGCCGTATGCTCTCCTCGTCACCGACGAAGCAGGGCATGGAGAGCGGCCAGAGGCGCTCTTCGCCGATGTGCTGGCTGACATGGTGATGAATGTCGCCCAGCTGCTCCATCAGGCTCTCGATAGAGTCGGTGGCCGGGGTGATGAACTCCAGCAAGCTCTCGGAGTAGTCGGTGGTGATGTTGGCATGGGTCAGGGCCGAGCCCAGACTGCGGGGGTGATCCCCCTGGGCCAGGCCACCCTCGGGGGTGATGCGCAGGGTCTCGCGCTCCAGGCCACGCCGGATCCCCTTGAGGGCAGACAGACGCTCCGGGGTTCCCAACGCCGCCAGTAACTCGCGCAGTGACAAGCTAGATGTGGTCATATTAAAGACTCATTGTTGGCCGCCCCAGTCGGGGCGGCACTCAGGCATGCCGCACGCTTCTCTAGGGAAGTTGCAGCGGATAGATAGGAAGATGAAGCTGGCTTAAGGGTTTTTCAAGCTTTTGCTTGTCTCCCACCACCACTATTACCATCTGCTTGGGATCGAGCCAGTGGGCCGCGCTCTGCTTTAGAGTCTCTTGTGAAACCGTTTTAATCAGTTGGCTCTGGGCCTGAACGAAATCCGGTTTCAGGTCATACATGATCATCTGCAGCAGGAAGCCCGCCTTCTGGCTCAGGGTCTCATAAGAGAGCGCATCCTGCTGGGAGACGGCACTGCGCATGTAGGCCAGCTCCACCGGGGTGGGGCCGCTCCCCTGATACGCCTCCAGCTCCTTGAGGAACTGGCGAATGGCATCCACGGTGGCATCTGCCCGCACATTGGCACCGGTGGCGAAGACACCGACATCACGATTGGCGGAGAAACCCGAGCTGGCGCCATAGGTGTAGCCCTTGTCTTCCCGCAGGTTGAGGTTGATCCGGCTGTTGAAATTGCCCCCCAGGTTGAAGTTCATCAGACCGGCGGTGAAGTAATCCCCCGTGGTATCAAACGCCATGGCGCGGCGACCGATGCGGATCACCGACTGGGGCGCCCCCGGCTTGTCCACCAGATAGATGCCCGGCTTGGCTTGCGCCACCTTGGGTTTGAGGTCGCCAAGGGTAGGGGCCGTGCCTTGCCATTCGGTCAGGAAGCCGAGCTGATCCTCCACCTGCTGCTGGGTGACGTCACCCACCACCACCACCTTGGCATGGCTCGAGTCGTAGTAGTGCTGATAGAAGCGCTTCACATCGCTCAGGGTCAGCTTGGCGACATCCGCGGGCAGACCCTCAGCCGGTTCCCCCAGACGACTGCCCTTGCCATAGATCAGCTCGCGAAACGCCTGACCCGCCAGCCACTCAGGCTGCTGCTCGCTCTGCTTCATGCCTTGCAGCAACTGAGCCTTGGTGCGCTCAAAGTCTGCCTCACGCAGGCCGGGGCGCAGCCACAGCTCCTTCACCAGTGCCAGGGTCTGGGGCAGCTTGTCGGTCAGGCTGCTGATGGTGATCAGGTTGTTGTACTGAGCGCTGGAGAACTCGATGCTGGCCCCCAGCTTTTGCAACTCGTCGCTGAGCGCTGCCTCGGAGAGGCGTACCGACCCCTGCTCCATCATGGCCGCGGTCAGATTGGCCAGTCCCAGCTCCCCCTTGCTCTCGGCACTGATGCCACCGGGCAGGGCAATCATGATGGAGACGGCCGGGATCTCGTCACTCTGGCTGCCGATGATCTCGATGCCCTTGTCGAGCTTGCCATGCCAGATGGCCGGCACCTTGGCACTGACCGCATCGCTCACCCTGGGCTGCACACCGCGATCGAAACTGTCGGTCACCGGGCGCAGCGGCAGGGCCGCTTCATGCTTGTTGTAATCGGGTAGCTCACGCTTGGCCGGGGTGAAGTTGGGGGGAGCCACCTGCCACTGGCTCTTGCCTTTGGGCACCACACTCATCACCACCGCAGGCTTGCCCGCAATGAACTTGTCATAGGCCGCCTTGACCTGCTCCGGGGTCACCTTGCCAATGGCATCCAGGCTCTTGAACACGTAGTTGGGATCACCGGCCAGCACCTGGCCCATGGCCAATTGGCTGACCTTGCCCTCGACGCTATCGAGTCCCCAGATGGTGGAGGCGCGATACTTGCTGATGGCTTTCTCCAGATCCTCCGGCTTGAGGCCACGCTGGGCGAAGTCGCCGATCGCCTTGTCCACCTCAGCCTTGAGGCTCTTGAGGCTGCCATCCACCGCAGGGTTCGGATAGGCGTAGACGGTCAGGGTACAGGCCAGCTCCTCGCAATAGTGAGTGGCCCCCACTTCCAGCGCCTTGCCGGTCTTGACCAGGGATTGATAGAGCATGGAGCTGGCCGAACCGCCCAGCACATCGGCGAACATGTCCAGCGCAGGCTCCTGGGGATCCCCCAGGGCGACGGTCGGATAGCTGATGTAGAGCAGCGGCAGGTGCACCTTGTCTTCCAGGGTGATGTAGCGGGTCTCGGGCAGACTCACCGGCTCGGGGGTCGGCTCGGCAACCTCGGGCCCTCGGGGAATGGTGCCGAAGTACTGCTCAATCCAGGCCAGGGCCTGCTTGCTGTCAAAATCCCCCCCCAGGGTCAGGGTCGCATTGTTGGGGCCATACCAGCGCAGGAAGAACTGCTTGAGATCATCCACCCCGACCCGGTCCAGATCCTCCACATAGCCGATCGGCTGCCAGGAGTAGGGGTGAGTGCGCGGGTAGAGCGCCTCGCCCATCCGCTCGCTCACCAGGCCATAGGGCTGGTTATCGACCCGCTGACCGCGCTCGTTCTTGACGGTGGCGCGCTGGATCTCGAACTTCTTCTGGCTGACTGCATCGAGCAGGAAGCCCATGCGATCCGCCTCCAGCCAGAGTACTTTCTCCAGCTGATTGGCTGGCACCGTCTCGTAGTAGTTGGTTCTGTCCTTGTTGGTGGTGCCATTCATGTCACCACCGGCCTCGTTGATGATGCGCATGTGCTCCTGATCCCCCACATGCTTGGAGCCCTGGAACATCATGTGCTCGAAGAAGTGGGCGAAGCCGGACTTGCCGACCGTTTCGCGCGATGAGCCGACGTGATAGGTCACATCCAGGTGCACCAGGGGATCCGATCTGTCCGGCGCCAGGATCACGGTCAGGCCATTGTCCAGCTTGTACATCTGGTAGGGAATGGCGAGCTGGCCCGCCGTCTTGCTCTGCTGGGATACCAGGGTTGGCGCGGCCAGAAGTGGCAGGCTGAACCCGAGCAATATGCCGAGTGGGATGAGTTTGTTCACTGTTACCTCGTAGATGAAAGGCACCGGCTAGAAGAATTGAATCGCCAGCAACAGGACCAGGCCATAACGGATTAACTTACCGAGACCGATGAGAATAAGCGAGCGCCAGAATGAGAGGCGCAGCCAGCCGGCCAACAGGCAGAGCCCGTCGCCGAGAATGGGCGTCCAGGCGAGCAGCAGACACCAATGACCATGTTGTTTGAGCCATCCAAGCGCCTTTTGTTCCCCACGTCCCTGAAAATCTTCGGGTTTTTTCTTGAAGGTCGCCAGCCAGCCGAGCCACCAGCTGGTCATGGATCCCAAGGTATTGCCGAGGGTGGCCCAGAGCAGCAGGCTGGCCGGGCTCCACTCCCCCCGGCTCGCCATGGCCCCCAGCAGCAGCTCGGAGCCACCGGGCAAGAGCGTCGCCGAGCCAAAGGCGCTCAGAAACAGCCAGCCGAGACTCATCTCCATGAGAGGGGCGCCGCCCGGCCTGCAAGCCGAGCCTGATGCGCTCGGTCAGCCTGCGGCCTGTGGTTAGTCATCCACGCTCGCCGCGGGCATGCGCAGCAGCAGTTTGCCACGAGTGTGACCCGCTTCGATGGCGGTGTGGGCCAGGGCCCCGTCGGCCAGCTCGAACTCGCGATTGATGCAGATCTGCGCCTCATCGATGCGCAGCAGGGTCAGCATCTGGGCCAGCTGCTTGGGGTTGGGCTGCACCAGCATGCCGCGCACCTCGATGCCGCGCTCGCTGCCCGCCAGCTTGATCGCCTCCGCCGTGATGGTCGGCACTGTGATCAGGCGGCCGCCGCTGGCCACGCAAGCCAGCGCCGCCTTGCCACTCTCGCCACCGACCAAGTCAAGGACCAGCTCAACCTGACCGACCTGAGCAGCCCAATCGGCATCGTGGTAATCGACCAGCCGCTCGGCGCCTATGCCGTGCAGGAAACCATGGTTATCCGGGCTGGCCAGCGCGGTCACCTTGGCGCCATAGGCCCTGGCCCACTGCACCGCCAGGTGGCCGACACCGCCCGCCCCGGCCAGGATCAGTACCCGCTGCCCCTGTTTGAGCTCACCATGGTCGAACAGGCCCTGCCAGGCGGTCAAGCCTGCCAGGGGCAGGGCCGCGCCCTGTTTGAGGCTCACCTCTTCCAGCGGCACCAGCAACTCGGCCGGGGTCAGGGCAGACTCGGCGTAGGCGCCGCCCTGCAGCGGGAAGCCGATCATGCCACACACCTTGTCGCCCACCTTGAGGGTCTCTACCCCTGGGCCAAGGGCTTCCACCACACCGGCCATGTCATAGCCTGGTGTCCAGGGCAGCTTGTCCTTGTTTTCGGCGGCAGCCCACCCTAGACCGGCGCGGGTCTTGGCGTCGATGGGGTTGACCCCGGCGTAACAGATGCGCACCCGCACCTCACCCTCGGCGGGCATGCCATCCAGAGAGGGGTTTAGTCTGAGTACCGAGGGGGGGCCGAATGCGGTAATCTGTAGTTGCGTCATTGCAGATTCCATCCTTATGGTTGACGGTGAGGCGACAGGATAACAGTGAGGACACCATGGCTCGAATGTTTCTTATCCCGCTGCTGCTGGCCCTGGCCTGGTGGCTGTTTCTGCTCTACTTTCGCATCCCCATCAAGCGAGGCGCCAAGGGCTTTTACTGGATCATCGGGCTGGGTGGCGCCCTTGCCGCCTTCCTCAGCCTGATGATGATACTCACCCACTAGAAAACCCCATGCTAACCGGGCTTAACCCCCCTCCCGCCGGCGCCTCGATGCCAGCTGGCACTGCCATTGACGCTGCTAACTTGCCCATCCAAGAGGCCCTGGGCGAGCCTCTCTGTCAGGGCCCAGTCTGGTATTGACCCGGTTCGGATTGCTGGATCTCTTGCAGGGCATAGTGACGGTTGCTGCCCTGGGTCAGCACCCCCTCGCGCATCAACTGCACGAAGATCTTGTCCACCTCTTCAAGGGGCAAGGAGAGCGCCTGAGCGACCGCCCGTTTACCACATTTGAGTCGCCCGCTTTGCAGACCCTGGCGTACCGCATCCAGCGGCGTGAGCTGAGGGGCTGGCTCAGATTGCCCCTCATCATGGTCATGCTGATCCATGCGCCCCCTCTCCCCTGAGACCCGGGAGACGACACGCCCACTGCTGCGCTGCGCCTGCCAGTGGCGGCGAAAACGGGTCTCATCACCAATCAGGGAGACGAAAAAGGCTCCGAACACATCGAGCAGCACAGAGAGGAAACAGACCAGCAAGAATTGCACCTGGCCTATGCTCACCCCCATCCCCTCCGCCAGACTGCTCATCAGCCCCAGCATCGAAGATTGTTCATTGAGCGGCTTGGCATCACGCTCAAGGCGCAGTTCATCCTGCTTCAATCTGAGTTGGGTATTGGCCTGCTGCAAGCCACTCACGCCACTGGAGATGCGGGCCATTTCGATGTACTTGCGCGCCGCCTCCTCATTGAGGCGGATCTGGCGCTCTATGCTGTCGATCTGCTCATCAAAGCGCGCGACCTCCCGCTCATGTTTGGCCTGAATGCCGAGCACAGTGTTGGTGGCGCTGTTGATGCCACCTATGCTGCCGCCGATGGAGATGGCCGCCAGCACGGCGTAGAACAGCAGTGACCAGAAGGCACCACCCAGCTCCCGCCGCGCCCGGCGCTCGCCATATTCGTACCAGATGTAGAATTTGCCGAGCTCAAAAATGATGGCAAGGCCGCCAAACAACCACTTCATCAAGGGGTTGTCGTCGATGGAGAGAAACAGCAACAAAGAGAAAACGATGGAGGCCAAGATGGCCAGCCCGGTAAAACAATAGACGGTGGTGAGTGCGAACCAGCCTTTGGGGTAACGTAACTGGGATGAGGGAGACGCGGTGGGCAAGGAGATGGCTGTCTGCATGATGCTGCGCTGGCGGTTGGAATATCAGACCGACAATTATAGGGCTGCTCGGCCCAGATTGAAGGCTATCACTCTGAAATGGCGAGATATTACCGACGTTCGGACAGGGGTTGACCAGTTCGGTCAGATTTTAGACCTGCATCCACTTCCCCAGGCTCATTAGGCTGGGATCCAGCTAGCTGACACTATACTGGCACCAGTCATCACCACATCGAGGATCTATCATGCGACATAGCGCACTGCTGCTCACCCTGCTTGCCCTGAGCGCCACCACCCAGGCCGCACCACCCAGTAACAAAGATGGTGGCGTCAGCCTGTCGGGCGGCGCAATCAATGTCGATTTTGACACCAAGGAGTACGACTGGTGGCAACACAACTGTCTGGATATCCGCATAGGGGACAGTCGCCTCAAGACTGACTGCGGCAACATGGATGGCAAATACCGCGATCACTACAATCGCAGCGTCCACGGTGACAACAACCCGGGCCAGGGTCACAACAAATCCAAAGGTAATAATGGCAAGGGTAAGCACAATTAAGCCCCCTCATTGCCCTGCTACCAGTAGTTTTCCGAGCTGATCTGACCTGGGGTACGGCGCAGATTTTTGGTCAGGCCCTGCTCAATCAGGGAGAGCTGGGTCGCCTTGACCATCTCGGGATTGCCGCAGATCAGTACCTGGCTCTGCTCGGGGCTAAAGCCCAGTCCCACTCGCTCTTGCAGGGCGCAGCTGTCGATGGCCGCAGGAATGCGACCCACCATGGCATCCGGCCAGGGCTCACGACTGACGAAGGGCACATAGTGCAGCCGCTCCCCGAGCCGGGCTTTCAACTCGCCAATCAGCGGCTGATAGCTGAGCTCTTCCCCCTTTCTTACCCCGTGCACCAGGATCAGATTCTCGAAGCGCAGCTCGGCCTCCCCCGCAGTCAAAAGCGAAAGGAAGGGACCGATGGCGGTGCCGGTGGAGAGCAGCCAGAGATCCCGTCCCGCCGGGATCTCATCCAGGGTGAGAAAACCGGTCGCCTGGGATTGCACCAGCAGTGGATCCCCCACGGCCAGGGCGCTCAGCGCGGGGGTCAGCTCGCCACCCGGGATCTCGACCAGATAGAACTCGTGATAAGGGGACGATGGCGGGTTAACGAAGGAGTAGGCGCGCTGAATGCGGCGCTCGCCCTGCTCGAGGGCCAGCTTGGTGAATTGTCCCGCTTGATAGGGGAGCAACGGCGCTTCCACCTTCAGGGAAAACAGGGTATCCGTCCACTGGATACGCTCGATGACACGCCCTTCTACCCAAGCCGCCATGGAAACCTCTCTCGTTGCAACAGTCCCTTACTCTAACTCGGTGCCCCAAAATAAAAAACCCGCGCCGAGGCGCGGGTTTTCTTCTGCAAAAGCGAATCGCTATTACAGAGCAACAACCTGGATCTGTACGGTTGCCTTGACGTCAGCGTGCAGCTGAACAACAACTTCGTACTCGCCGGTGTTACGCAGAACGTTGCCCATACGGACTTCGCTCTTGGCAACAGCAACGCCGGCAGCAGTGATGGCATCAGCCACGTCACGGGTACCGATGGAACCGAACAGCTTGCCTTCGTCACCAGATTTGGAGGCGATAACAACAGCAGCCAGTTCACCCAGCTTGGCAGCGCGCTCTTCAGCGGCAGCTTTACCGGCAGCCAGTTTGGCTTCCAGTTCAGCACGGCGAGCATCGAAGGTCTCGATGTTGGCCTTGGTAGCCATAACGGCTTTGCCTTGCGGGATCAGATAGTTACGGGCGTAGCCAGCTTTAACGTTGACTTGATCACCCAGACCGCCCAGTTTGGCGATTTTGTCGAGCAGGATAACTTGCATTACCTTTCCTCTATGAGAGTTGAGTTAGGCTTAAGTGCCGGACCGATTCTTACTTGTTGTGCAGATCGGTGTACGGCAGCAGAGCCAGGTAACGAGCACGCTTGATGGCGCGTGCCAGCTGACGCTGATACTTGGCGCGAGTACCGGTGATACGGCTCGGTACGATCTTGCCAGATTCAGTGACGTAGTTTTTCAGAGTAACGATATCTTTGTAGTCGATCTCGGTAACGTTCTCGGCAGTGAAGCGGCAGAACTTACGACGACGGAAATAACGTGCCATGGCCTTTATCCTCTATGTCAGTGATCTAAGAATTACTCTTCGGAAGAAGCTTCAGTCGCTTCTTCGCGGCGCTCGTCGTCACGACGTGGGAAGCGCTCTTCTTTGGCCTTGGCCATCGGAGAAACTTCAGTCACAGCGTGCTTGGTGCGCATGATCATGTTGCGGATAACGGCATCGTTGAAGCGGAAGTTGGTTTCCAGCTCATCGATAACGGCTTGCTCTGCTTCTACGTTCAGCAGAACGTAGTGGGCTTTGTGCAGCTTGTCGATCGGGTAAGCCAGTTGACGGCGGCCCCAATCTTCCAGGCGGTGAATAGTGCCGCCGGCAGTGGTGATGGCGCCAGTGTAACGCTCGATCATGCCGGGGACTTGCTCGCTCTGGTCCGGATGAACCATGAAGACGATTTCGTAATGACGCATTTTAGCTCCTTACGGATTAATTCAGCCTCCGCCCAGGTGCAGCCAGACCTCGGAGGCAAGGAACGTATGGTGTTTAGACGCTGCTTTCATAGGGCGGCGTATTGTACGAAATCGACACACCGACTGCAACTGGCCGTTGTGATTTTGATAACCGATAGTTTCTCCTGCCGCCCCCTTCTGCCCACGCCAGGGCCACAGGCATGACTGGCCGAGTAAATAACGGCTCTTTCCTATCGATCCCATCCAAAAACCCAATTGATAATAGTTATCAGTTACAGCTATGCTAGGGCTATATCCTTATGGAGGGTGCCGTTATGCAACCCGCAGTCAGTGCCATAGTGACCCAGCGCAAACTCAGATTCAGCCTGTTGGGCCCCGCCTTTATCGCCGCCATCGGCTATATAGACCCAGGCAACTTCGCCACCAATATCCAGGCGGGCTCCACCTTCGGCTATCAACTGCTGTGGGTGGTGGTCTGGGCAAACCTGATGGCCATGCTGGTACAGACCCTCTCGGCAAAGCTCGGCATCGTCACCGGCAAGAACCTGGCCGAACACATTCGCGACCGGCTGCCCAGACCGGCTGTCTGGGCGTACTGGGTACAGGCGGAGATCATCGCCATGGCGACCGATCTCGCCGAATTCATCGGGGCGGCGGTGGGCTTCAAGCTGCTGCTCGGCGTGACCCTGATGGAGGGGGCCTGCATGACGGCGGTGATCACCTGGGGCATTCTCATGTTGCAGAGCCGCGGCCAGAAGCCCTTGGAGTGTGTGGTCGGCGGCCTGCTGCTGTTCGTGGCAGCCGCCTATCTGGTCGAGCTGATGCTCTCCCGCCCCCATCTGCCCAGCCTGCTGGAAGGGGCCCTCTTCCCCGGTCTGCCCAACAGTGAGGCCATCTACCTGGCCGCCGGCATCCTGGGCGCGACAGTCATGCCCCATGTTATCTATCTGCACTCGGCGTTGACCCAGCACGGCGAAGGGCAAGGCTCGGTCGACCAGCGTCTGCACAGCACCCGGGTCGATGTGGCCATTGCCATGACCATCGCCGGTTTCGTTAACCTGGCCATGGTGGCCATGGCCGCGGCGGCCTTCCATGCCACGGGTAACCAGCACGTGGCCGAACTGGAGTCCGCCTACCAGACGCTGACCCCCTTGTTGGGTCAGGGGGCGGCCACCCTGTTTGGCCTCTCCCTGGTCGCCTCAGGCATCTCCTCCACCGTGGTGGGAACCCTGGCGGGCCAGGTGGTGATGCAAGGCTTCGTGCGCTTCACCATTCCGCTCTGGCTGCGCCGCCTCATCACCATGGCTCCGGCCTTCATCGTGATTGCCATGGGCCTCAACACCACCGAAGTCCTGGTACTGAGCCAGGTGATCCTGAGTTTTGGCATAGCCCTGGCGCTGATCCCGCTGCTGATGCTGACCGGGGAGCGGGCCCTGATGGGGGAATATCGCAATCATCCTGTCACCCAGGCGTTGGGGCGTCTCATCGTCGCCTTGGTCATTGGCCTCAACGCCTACCTGCTGGTCTCCCTGCTCTGATCTCCCCCAGGCTCATTAACCCAAGTTAATGAGCCTGGGCTCCCTTTGCGCTATCCTGCCCTTCAATCCCATTGCAGGAGTGTCCCATGCACCATACCCGCGCCAGCTTCGTGCTGGGTCATCACAACGAGCTGGCTAAGGTGATCCATTGCCAAGTCGGTGAACCGACCCTGCTGGTGACAGACCTCAGCCCCTTTCACCCCCAGAGTCATCTCTGGCCCGATCAGCCTGGGGATATGGGCAGGGTGTGCTGGGAGGGGGGTGAGGCCAAGGTGGCCCCCTGTCGCATGGGGGCTATCAACCCTGCGGGTGAACTCTTTGTCGATCTCGATATACCCGTGAAGCGGAGTGAGCCCGGTTGGGCGTTCGTGGTGGTTCACCCCTTGTCCGGCCGATATGACCTGGCAGTCGGCACCGAGATAAGACTGCAGGTGGATAGCGAGCGACGCCTCACCCTTAGCCTGGGCCACAGCGGCTGCCACCTGGCGGCGCTGGCTCTCAACCGGACACTCGTCCCTTACTGGCGCAAGGAGGTGAGCGAGCGCGACGCCCTGGATCAGCCCGACTTTGACCGCCTCGCCATCCAGACCTCGCGGGTCGAGCCCATGGGCTCCCAAGAGCAGTACCGGATCGGCAAGAGTCTGCGCAAGAAGGGTGTCAACGGCGAGGCACTGCTGGCAGCGCTCGAACAGATTGAAAGCAAGGTCAACGATCAGCTGGCGAAGTGGCTGGCGGCAGGAGGGGCTATCCGTCGCAGCCGGGCCGGCGAAGCCATCATAGACTCGCGCTATTGGCACTGTGAACTCGAGGGCCAGGAGGTGACTATCCCCTGCGGTGGTACTCATGTGACCGGTCTGGCCGAATTGGGCCAGGTGCGGGTGCAGCTCGCCCCCTGCGAGGAGGGCTTTACCCTGATCACCCGGGTCACTCCTTAAGCCAAACATCAGGCCGGTCGCATACCGGCCTGATGTAGTCACCCATCAGCCGAGGCGGATCAACAGGATACCGCAGAGGATCACCAGCGCGGCCCACAGCCGTACCCGACCCAGTTTCTCCCCCAGCCAGCACCAGGAGAGCAGCACCGCAAACAGCACGCTGCTCTCGCGCAGCGCCGCCACCAGCCCGATGGGCGCCTGGGTCATGGCCCAGATGACGATGCCGTAGGCCAGCAATGACAAGACGCCGCCGAGGGCGCCGGTGCGCCATGCCGCGAGACTGAGCGCGCGCCAGGCGGTGCGACTCTGCCAACCCATCAGCAGCGGCATCATCAAGGCCGTCAGGGCAAACAGCCAGAGGGTATAGCGCACCGGTTCTCCGGCCGAGCGGGCACCAGCCCCGTCGGAGAGGGTATAGGCGGCGGTGAACAGCGCCGTGATCAGCACGGCACGCAAGGCCGCAGGCGCCAACCTGACACCACCGCGCCAGGCCATCAGCAACACCCCGCTGACCAGCACCAGGGCACCCGCTATCGCCATCCCACCGGGCACCTCCCCCAGCAGCAGAGCCCCGAGCAAGAGGGTCACCAGGGGGGCACTGCCACGGGCCAGGGGATAGACTTGGCCGAACTCTCCCAGCCGATAGGCACGACCGAGAAACAGGCAGTAGCCGCAATGCAGCAGGATGGAGAGTGCCAACCAGGGGTATTCGGCAGGCGCTGGCAACCCCACCAGCGGCAAGAAGGGGGCGGCAAACAGCCCGGAGCAGAGGGAGACCAGCAAGACGCTGACCCGCCCCTCGGCCTGGCGCTTGGCCAGCGCATTCCAGAGGGCATGCAGCAGCGCGGCCAGCAAGATGGCCGCAAAGAGGGTGGATGTCACGACGGCGTTCCTGTCACTATGAGCGAGGCAGGCTACCCTATTTTCGGTGCCACAATCGGGATCGGCCTCATAAGCTGCTCATATGAAAAAACCGGCAAGCGGCCGGTTTTTCATTGGCAGGAACACAGAGCGCGCTAGCGCAGGCGACGCTGCCAATGGATGGCCAGCAGGATGAAACCCACGCCGACCCAGAGGTTCCAGCTCGGGATCTCGCCAAACAGCCAGACCCCCAGCAGCACCACGAACATCAGCCCGGAGTACTCAGTCGTCGCGATGCGGTTGGCCTCGACCTGCCGATAGGCATAGATGCAGCTGGCATGGTAGAGCAGTTGCATCACGCCGCTGCCCCCGATCAGCACCAGCAGACGCCAATCCACCGGCTGCCACTGATGCACCGCCAGCCCCGCCGTCAGCGGCAGCGCCAGCAGGTTGGCCCAGAACAGGGTCGCCACCACAGAGATACCCGCTGGCAGCTTGCGACCGGTGACATTGAACAGTGCCAGGGTAAAGGCCGTGACCAGCGCCCCCAGCCCGGCGAGATGGAAGTCCCCCGGTTTGAGTACGAATACCACCCCAAGCAGCCCCATGCCCCCCAGCAGCCAGACCCGGGAGTTGATCTTCTCCTTGAGCAGCCAGGCCGCCAGCGGCAGGGTCAACAGGGGAGAAACATAGAAGATGGCGTTGGCCGTGGCGAGCGGCAGCTGGGTCAGGGCCAGCATCATGCCCCCACCGCCGATCAGACAGAGATGGCCGCGCAGCAGGTGCCATTTCCAGGCCCCCAGTCCCCAGGCCGCTCTCGGCACCCGCAGCATGAAAGGCAGCAACACCAGCAGGGTCAGCAGCTGGCGCAGGAACATGTATTGGAAGGGGCTGAAACCGGGGCCGATCAGCTTGACCAGCACATCGGAGAAGGCCTGGGCTAGATTGCCCAGCACCAGGGTGATGATGGCGAAGGTTTGCAGATCGAGGGCGAAGCGCTTGCGGATCAGCTCCATCGCCCCTCCCCATTCAGGACAGGGGCAGTCATAAATCGGTGAAGCAGCAAAGCTTTCGGATCTTGTTCAGTATTTATCGCAAGATTTGCCACTTTAGGATGCCTCTGCCGAATATTGTCGATTAATCATTCAAAGAATACGGACTAAGTCCGAGAGAGGCATCCGTTTTCTTTACTACCTCAAGACATAATAATTTCATTGTTATGCCAAAAAGGCATTAGAGGTCCTGAGGGTTGCGCACAAGGTCGCTCACCCTCAGGGGCGAACCATGCCGATGTGCAGTATGTCATCTTCGAGATAGGCCTCCCCCTCGGGTCGATAGCCGTGACGGCCATAGAACTCCTGCAGCTGCGCCTGGGCACCCAGGTAAATGGGCGCCTGGGGCCAGAGCCGTTCGCACTCGGCGCTTGCCGTCTCCATCAACTGATGGCCCAGACCGCCGCCACGGGCCTCAGGCGCCGTCACCACCCGCCCTATCACCGCATGGCCCGGCTTCACGACATCGGGTGCCAGCAGGCGAGCATAGGCGACCAGCTCACCGTCTTGCCACCCCAGCAGGTGCAACACATCGCCGCGCTTGTCCAGCCCATCCAGATCGAGGAAGGGGCAGGTCTGCTCCACCACGAACACCCGCGAGCGCAGTACCAGCAGATCATAGAGTTCATGTAACGAGAGGGCGTCGAAGCCCTTGAGGGTCCAATCCATAACTGACTCCTTGGGAAGAAGCCGCCAGCATAGCGTCCCGCCAGTGGCCCCGCATTAACCTTGGTTAACGGACGGCAGGGATTTTCATGCAGGGAAAGAGCGAGACACCTTAGCGAGATCGCAGTCGTTTCCGGATCCGGCTCAGGCTGATGGGGGTAATGCCGAGATAGGCCGCCACCTGATGATCCGGCAGACGGGCATCGAGGGCGGGGAAATGGGTCAGGAAGTGCTGATAACGCGCCTCCGGGGTGCCGGTCAGCAACAGCAGCTCCTTCTCCTCCTTGATGCGCAGCTGGACGGCGATCAGATGCTGGTACCAGGCGGGCCAAAGGCGGTGCTGACGCAAGCTGGCGAGGGGAAATACCCGCAGACGGCACGGCTCCAATGCCTCCACGCTGTAGCGGGCGGGCTGACCACTGAGCTGATGATGAAAATCGAGAAACTCATCCCCCTCCCAGTAGAACTCCTTGATGTATTCGCGGCCGTCATCGAGGGCGACCCGGGCTCGCAACAGCCCTTGCTCGACCCTCACGAGCAGGTCAGGGCGCTCCCCTGCCCGCCACAAACACTCTCGCGGCGCCAGATGCTGCAAACGGGCAAAAGAGAGGAGGCCATTGGCCTCCTGCTCATCGATGTGGGGATCCCAGCTAAACAGGGGTCGCTCCATGGCGTTCACTCAACCACGGCGCTGACGCACCACTTCGAACAGGCAGACACCGGTGGCCACCGAGACGTTGAGGCTGGAAACCGCCCCAGCCATGGGGATGCTGACCAGCTCGTCACAATGCTCACGAGTCAGACGACGCATGCCCTTGCCCTCGGCGCCCATCACCAGCGCCATGGGACCGGTCAACTTGGCCTGATAGAGGTCGTGATCCGCCTCGCCGGCGGTGCCGACCAGCCAGATGCCGCGCTGCTGCAACTCGCGCAGGCTGCGGGCCAGGTTGGTGACCTGGATGAGCGGCACCACGTCGGCGGCGCCACAGGCGACCTTGCGCGCCACCGAGGTCAGGCCGGTGGCCTTGTCCCGTGGCACTATCACCGCATGCACCCCAGCCGCATCGGCGCTGCGCAGGCAGGCGCCGAGGTTGTGGGGATCCGTCACCCCGTCCAGCACCAGTAGGAAGGGCTGTGCCTTCTGCTGCTCAAGCTGGTCCAGCAGGCTGGCCAGGTCATGCTCGGCCAGCTTGGGCGCCTCGATCACCTTGGCCATGATGCCCTGGTGATTGTTGCCTTCGGCTTTATCATCGAGGGTCTTGCGGTTCACGCTCTGCACCTTGAGGCCCAGGGATTCCAGCTCATCCAACAGCGGTTGCAGCCTGTCGTCGTCGCGCCCCTTGAGGGCCCACACTTCAATGAAACGCTCTGGCTCACGTTCGAGAAGGGCGGCCACGGCATGGATGCCGTATATCAGTTCACTGCTCATTTCGTACTCTTGGCCTTGTCGCGCGCCTTCTTGCTCGGACGGCGGTTGTTGGGTTTGGCGGCCGTGGTCTTCAGGGGTTTGCCCTCCTGACGACGCTCATGGCGGCGATTGCTCTTGGCCTTCTCGCTCTTGATCTCGGCCTGTTTGCGCGCCATCTCCTTGGCATTCTTGCCGGTCGCCTTGAGGGGCTCCTCCACCATGGTGAAGTCGATCTTGCGATCGTCCAGATTGACGGCCATGACCTTGACCCGCACCCGATCACCCAGACGATAGCGACGGCGGAAGTTCTCGCCGATCAGCTGCTGATGCATGGGGTCGAACTGGTAGTAGTCATTGTCGAGGGAGCTGATGTGCACCAGGCCGTCGATGTGGATCTCCGCCAGACGCACGAAGAAGCCAAAGCCGGTGACGCTGGCGATGACGCCGTCGAACTCGTCACCCACGTGATCCAGCATGTACTCGCACTTGAGCCAGTCGGCCACATCGCGGGTGGCATCATCGGCACGGCGCTCTGTCATGGAGCAGTGCTCGCCCATGGGATCCACTTCTGCCAGCTGATAGTGGTAACCGCCACTCGGGGTCCACTTGTTACGCTGGGCCGCCTGCTCCTTGGCCGCCTGGAACTTGATGGCGCGGTGCAGGATCAAGTCAGGATAACGGCGGATCGGCGAGGTGAAGTGAGCATAGGACTTCAATGCCAGACCGAAGTGACCTATGTTGTCGGCCTGATAGACCGCCTGGCGCATGGAGCGCAGCAACATGGTGGAGAGCAGCTCGGCATCCGGACGGCCTTCGAATTTGGCAGCCAGCTCGGCGAAATCTTTCGGCTCGGGTTCCAGACCGCCTTTGAGCTCCAGGCCCAGTTCGGCAAGGAAGCCACGGAAGTTGGTCAGACGCTCTTCACCCGGACGGTCATGCACCCGGAACAGGGCGGCAGCCTCGTTCTTCTCGATGTAGCGAGCCGCAGCCACGTTTGCCATGATCATGCACTCTTCGATGATCTTGTGCGCATCGTTGCGCACCAGGGGCACGATGCGATCTATCTTGCGCTGGGCGTTGAAGATGAAGCGGGTCTCTTCGCTCTCGAACTCCACGGCACCGCGCTGATGGCGGGCATGCTTGAGCGCCTTGTAGAGGTTGTTGAGCTCCTCGATATGCCCCACCAGAGGGTCATACTGATGGCGCAACTTGGCATCGCCATCCAGCATGGCTGCCACCTTGTTGTAGGTCAGGCGAGCGTGGGAGTTCATCACGGCTTCGTAGAACTTGTAGCCGGACATGCGGCCGCCGGAGGAGATGGTCATCTCGCACACCATGCAGAGCCTGTCTACCTGCGGGTTCAGGGAGCAGAGGCCGTTGGAGAGCACCTCCGGCAACATGGGCACCACGTACTCGGGGAAGTAGACGGAGTTGCCACGCTGATAAGCCTCGCCATCCAGGGCGGTACCTGGGCGAACATAGGAGGAGACGTCGGCAATGGCAACCCAGAGGCGCCAGCCACCACTCTTCTTGGCCTGGCAGAAGACGGCGTCATCGAAGTCGCGGGCATCTTCACCATCTATGGTCACCAACGGCAGGGAACGCAGGTCGATGCGGCCCACTTTGGCTTCTTCCGGCACCTGCTCGCCCAGCCCTGCAATCTCCTTGGCCACTTCGTCGGGCCAAGTGTGAGGAATGCCATGGGTGCGCAGGGCTATGTCGATTTCCATGCCGGGGGCCATGTTCTCGCCCAGCACTTCCAGCACGGTACCGACCGCATTGATGCGCGCCGTGGCACGCTGAGTGACACGCACTACAACCACTTGGCTCTGGCGAGCGCCCTTGTTCTCCCCTTCAGGGATAACGATGTCCTGGCCGATGCGGCTGTCGTCCGGCACCACGAAGCCCATGCCGTTCTCGACGAAGTAACGCCCGACGATGTCAGCCTCACGCGCCTTGAGCAGACGCACGACGCGCGCCTCCTGGCGGCCCTTGCGATCGATCTCGGTCGGTTGCACCAGCACGTAATCGCCGTGCATCAGCTTTTGCATCTCGCGGTTGTTCAGGAACAGATCCGATCCACCACCTTCAGGGCGCAGAAAACCGAATCCATCTTTATGGCCGAGCACATAGCCTTTCACCAGATTCAGACGATCCGGCAGGGCATAACATTGGTTGCGGGTGAAGACCAGTTGTCCGTCACGCTCCATGGCGCGCAGACGACGGCGAAGGGCTTCCAACGGCTCTTCTTCAGTCAGCTTGAGGACTGTGGCCAGCTCTTCGCGGGACATGGGTTTTTCATGACCGCGAATAAGCTCCAGCAGCATTTCGCGGCTGGCGATGGGATTCTCGTATTTCTCGGCCTCTCGTTGGAGGAAAGGATCTTTTTCAGACATAAGCAGGCCTTAGAATAAGTAATGACTCGGCTAGTATATCGGAGGGGGGAGCTAATGGCATCCACCTGCTGCCTTTTACAACATCTCTCTGTCATACTGGCCGAAATTGTGTGCCCCATAAGACATGGAACTCATGAGCAAGGATTCATTCGCGCAGTCCGCCGCCTACCTGAAGCAGGCGGTTCCTCTGATGATTAAGTATCAGATCCCCACCACGCCTGCCAACTATACCCTCTGGTACAGCTATGTGTCGGCCAGCATGCCCGAGCTGAATCACGCCATCGATCAGGCCATCAAATTGCAGGGCACCTGCTCGTTGACGACCTGCGAGCGCCTGTTCCATCAGCATCTGGCGGCTCAGGACGAACAGCAGATCGAAACCATGAAGCTAAGCCTCGCGGCCATGACCAGCGAACTTGGCCATACCATGCAGGATGCACTGTCAGACACCGGCGCCTTTCAGACCATGCTGGATCGCAGCTTCGATCGACTGAGCCAGATCGAGGATGAGGGGCTCAGCCTCGACGATACCATGGGTATATTACGGGATCTGGTGCGCGAGTCTCGCGATGTGCGCATGTCGACCATGCACTTTCGCAGCCAGCTAAGCAATGCCGAGAAGGAGATCAAGGAGCTGAGGGAGATGCTCAACGAGACCCGCAAGCTCGCCAATGAGGATGCGCTGACCGGCCTGCTCAACCGACGCGCCTTCGGACTGGAACTTGAGAGCCTGATCCGCAGCCGTCATCCCTTCTCCTTGATCCTGGCCGATATCGATCGCTTCAAGAGCTTCAACGACGAATACGGCCACCTGCTTGGCGATCAGGTGTTGCGCGCCTTCAGCCAACGCATGCGCGAAGGCTGCCGGGATGGCATCACCGCTTACCGCCTCGGCGGTGAGGAGTTCGCCCTGCTGCTGCCTGGCCGCAACCTCTCCCTTAGCCGTCAGATGGCAGAGAGTTTGCGTCGAGCCATAGAGAAGATGTCGATCCTGGATCGCAAGTCTGGCAAGCGCATCGATCACATCACCTCGTCGTTCGGGGTCGGTGAGTTCAACAGCCAAGAGACGGGGGATACCCTGGTAGAACGTACCGACAAGCTGCTCTACAAGGCAAAGGAACTGGGTCGTAACAGGGTGATGCCACTGGCACTCTGACGGTCTTGCCTGCTTACCCGCCACCAAAAAGAGGGGCCGCTATCAGCGGCCCCTCTCGTGTTTGTCTTACCCTATTACAGGGATTTGAGCTGCTCTTCCGGCAAGGCGAGCGCATCGTTGTGGTTTACACCCACCCCACGAGCCAGCACATTGCGGGCAATATCCTGAGCTTCATCCAGAGAGTGCATGGCATAGGTGCCGCACTGATAGAGGTTCAACTCGGGGATCTGGGACTGATCCTGCACTTTGACCACATCCGCCATGGCCGCCAGCCAGGCTTTGCCAACCCGCGCCTCATCCGGCGCACCTATCAGGCTCATGTAGAAGCCGGTGCGGCAACCCATGGGGGAGATATCGATGATCTCGACCCCGTCACCGTTGAGGTGATCGCGCATGAAGCCAGCAAAGAGATGTTCGAGCGTATGGATGCCACGCTCGGAGAGGATCTCCTGATTCGGCAAGCAGAAGCGCAGATCGAACACGGTAATGGTGTCTTTGCTCGGGGTCTGCATTGTCTTGGCCACCCGCACGGCAGGGGCTTCCATACGGGTATGGTCGACGGTAAAACTGTCCAATAACGGCATGTCTGAACTCCTGATTAGTTACGAAAACCAGCCCCCGCTGGAGAGCTGATCCTTGCATTGTCGATACTGGGCTCCGTAGCGCTGGGCACGGGCCTCTACCTTGCGGGAGACCTTCATCAGCCACCCCTTGCTGCGGTAGCTGCCACGGCGATAGCCACCCCAGCCTTCGTGATAATTCAGATACTGGCCGTAGGCATCCCACTTGGAGGTGCCATTGAGCTTCTGAGCCTTGTTAGTGTACCAGCCCATAAAATCGATGGCGTCGGCAAAGTCATCGCGGCTGCTCCAGCTGTTGCCGGTCTCCCGCTGATAATCATCCCAGGTATCATCTTTGACCTGGGCATAGCCATAGGCCGAACTGGCCCGTCCCGTGGGGATAAAGAGGAAATACCCCATAGGTGGCTGGGCATCATGTACGAAGGAGGACTCCTGATACATCATGGCCATCACCACCTGGACCGGCGTGCCCCAACGTTTCGACATGTCGAGGGCCGCCTCATGCCAGTCAGGCTTCTCACGAAAGATCTGACACAGATTTTCCGGCTGGGCTGGCGGCGAACTACTGCAGGCGGCGAGCCCCAACGACAGGCTCCCAAGCACGAGGCGCTTCCACATCAGATAGCGTCTTCGTTCTCTTCGCCGGTGCGGATGCGGATCACCCGTTCAACCTCACACACGAAGATCTTGCCATCCCCTATCTTGCCGGTGCGGGCCGTGTTCTGGATAGCCTCGATGCAGGCGTCCAGCTCCTCGTCTTGCACGATCAGCTCAACCTTGACCTTGGGCAGGAAATCCACCATGTATTCGGCGCCGCGATACAGCTCGGTATGACCCTTCTGGCGTCCGAAGCCTTTGACCTCGGAGACCGTCATGCCGTTGATGCCGATCTCGGCCAGGGCTTCCCGTACATCGTCCAGCTTGAATGGCTTGATGATGGCTTCAATCTTCTTCATGGTGACTCCTTACCAGTTCTGTTTGCCAAACCCGGATGTGATGGGGTAACGGCGATCCTTACCAAAATTACGGGGCGAGATACGTGGCCCCACCGCGGCCTGACGGCGCTTGTATTCGTTGATGTCCACCAGCCGGATCACCTTGCGCACCGTGGCTTCCTCAAAGCCCTCCGCCACCATGTCGGCGACCGAAGCATCTTGCTCCACATAGCGTTGCAAGATGGCATCGAGGATCTCATAGGGGGGCAAGCTGTCTTGATCCACTTGGTCAGGGGCTAGCTCTGCCGAAGGCGGCCTGTCGATGACCCGCTGCGGGATCACATAATCGACGCTGTTGCGGTATTCGCAGAGTTGGAACACCAGCGTCTTGGGGACGTCCTTGAGCACATCAAAGCCGCCCGCCATGTCACCATACAGGGTGGCATAACCCACGGCCATCTCGCTCTTGTTGCCGGTAGTCAGCACGATGCGGCGCCGCTTGTTGGAGAGCGCCATCAAGAGCACACCGCGGCAGCGCGCCTGCAGGTTCTCTTCCGTGGTATCCCGGGCGGTGCCCTCGAACAGGGGGGCAAGCTGAGTCATGAAGCCCTCGAACATGGGCTCGATGGAGATGATGTTGAATTCAACTCCCATTCGCTCGGCCTGCTCCTTGGCATCTTCCACGCTCATCTGGGCCGTATAGCGGAACGGCATCATCACTGCCTGTACCTTGTCGTTGCCAATCGCATCGCCGGCGATAGCGAGGGTCAATGCCGAATCGATACCGCCGGACAGACCCAGCACGGCGCCCTGGAAGCCATTCTTGGTGATGTAATCACGTACCGCCAGCACCAAAGCCTGATAGACCTCGGCCAGGGGAGCCAGAGGCGCCGCAGGCTCGCGCTCCTTGCGGGGCTGACCATTGCCAAAATGAACCAGCGCCAGCTCCTCTGCGAAGGGAGCCAATCTGTGAGTCAGCTCCCCCTGGCCGTTGAACACCTTGGAACAGCCGTCGAACACCAGCTCATCCTGACCGCATACCTGATTGAGATAGACCAGCGGCAGGCCAGTCTGGCCGCAGCGCTCCGCCATCAGCTCGCGACGGATCCAGGGTTTGTCCTTGTCATAGGGCGAGGCATTGATGGTGAGCAGCAGCTCGGCACCCGCCGCCTTGGCGGCCATGGCCGGACCCGGTTGCCACAGGTCTTCGCAGATAAGCAGGCCCAGCTGATGGCCTCGCAAGTTCACCACACAGGTCTCGTTGCCGGCGCTGAAGTAACGCTTCTCGTCAAAGACCCCGTAATTGGGCAAGTCTTGCTTGAGATAGCGGGCCAGCAGTTCACCGTTATCGTACAAGGAAGCGGTATTGTAGAGTTTGCCATCCTCGCGCCAGGGGTGGCCCAGCAAGATGGCACAGGAGCCCTGCCAGGCGGCAACGCGAGCCAGGGCCGCCTCGACCCGTATCATGAGATCGGCGCGCAGCAAGAGATCTTCCGGCGGATAGCCGGTCAGGGCCAGTTCGGAGCAGACCAGCAGATCGGCCCCTTGTGCTGAGGCTTGCTCGGCAGCGGCCAGAATTTTGTCACAGTTATCTTCGATGGCGCCTACCGTCAGGTTTAACTGGGCAAGCATCAGGGAGAGGGCTTTTGCCATGGCGATGATTCTTTCAACCGAAATGATGGGGAATGATAAAGAAAAGGCGCTGGCTGTGCCAGCTCAACCCTTGTACTTTGCCTGGCACTCTGGCGTGAAGCAGATAAGCTGTAGTCAATCAGCGGAGATTTCATCCATGGAAAGGCAGATGAAGGGGTTTACCTTGCTTGAACTGATGATAGCCGTCAGTCTGGGGGTCATTCTGCTCGGTATCGGTGCTCCCGCCCTGTCCAGCCTGGTAAATGAGAATACCCTCAAGTTTGAATCCCGCACGTTATTGAAGCACCTGCGCTTTGCTCGCAGCCAAGCCATTGACAATCAGTTCTCGGTCACTGCCTGCCTGGCCGATGCCAACGACAGTTGCGTCCTCGCCAACCCGACCCAGATGCTGATCTTTATTGATGATGATGCGAGCAATGCCTTCAATGGAGGAGAGCTGTTGCTCGCCAGGAGTCACCCCTTCCCGGGCACCATGACCATCGTCAATAACAGGCGTACCACACTGTTCAGCCCCGATGGTACCAGCCTGGGTACAAATGCAACCCTCAATCTCTGCGCTCAAGGCATGGCTCAGATTAATCTGGTCATTGCCCCATCAGGACGCTCCACTCAGGCTACCCAGAACAACATCTGTCCTTAACGCTACCTCAGCTGATTCGCATCCTGCAGCTTCGCTTCTTTCGACTGAAAGACCTCCCCCAAAGGCAGGCACTCCAACACCTTGTTCACAGGTTGAATGACACCATTGACCTCGTATCCCTTGCCCTTGAATTTTTCCTGTATTGCCATGGGGGACGCGTCCCCCATAGTGCCCTGTAACACCACTCGCTGGCCGCTGGCCAACTCGACATAACACTTCATATCGGCAGCCAGCGCTCCTACCGGCATGCTCAGACCAAGCGCCACCATCCAAGAGAGAAGCCTCATTGTGTTTCTCCTTCATACAGGTAGATTTTCTTGGGCGACATATCCATCTCGGCTTCTTCCGCCCCCTGGACACATTCGCCAGCTCCGGTACAGCGCTCTGGTTCGCCGCTGCCATCATCTTTCAGGATAACTTCATCGCCAGTACCACCACCAATGATCCGAATTTTGGCGTCATCCCCTGCATGCACCACCAGATCATCGGCCACCTTGTTTTGCACTTCGACATACCTTTCTGGCGTCTTATTGCCATCTAGGTCGACCACATATTTAAATGAGGTGCCGTAGTGCATATCCACCATGTATTGACGAGCGGCCCCGATGGATTGAATAGTGCATTGCTGGAAAGACTGAACTTGTGGCAAGAAGGAAGTGAAGTAGAGTTTTCCCTGCAGTACCACACCGGCACCCATGGATTTCTCGCCCGGCTCATTGAGCCAATTTACCCACCCCTTGGCACTGGTGATCCCCGCTTTAACTGTCAGTATGCCGTCATCTGTGGTCTGTGCTGACAAGGGATCATTCGTCACATCATAAAGATTGGAGGCGAGAATGGGAGCAGGCACGGCACTAGTAGAACTTCGCACGGCCACATCATAGTCACGCAACATAAAGTAACCATTGTGGACCGTTGACTCCGATGAGGGACGGTTACGGTCACCACTGCCGATCAACACAGCATCGAAGGGACGCTCCTGATAGGAGTATCTAGGGTCTCCTCCCACAACGGTACGGGTGACCTGCTTATTGATGGTTCGCACTACGATAGGTTGAGTAAAGAAACGACGATCATCGGCCTGAACATTGTCGGACCCCAAGTTTGCCAATTTGATCACACTGAGCCGGCTGAGGGTCAACGCTGCCTGTGGGTTGTTGGCATCGGTGAATATATCCATACGCCAGATATTACCGCCGGTGTCACCCACATAGACTCTATCTATCTTGCCATCACCGTCACTATCCAGTGTGGCAACAGAGCCAGGCATACTATCGTCCATACCTGACACCTGAAGGTTTTTAGTCGACGTCACACCAGGTGTGGCACTGAATAGCAAGTTGCCACTGGTTGAGTCCACGATATAAATCCCACGCCCCAGGCTATCGCCACTTCCCAAGCCCAGCTCGTCCTTATTCACGTCATATCCACCCGCAAAGATCAGCACTGGATTCGTGACCCCTGGAATAAAGGCAACCTCCGGCACAGACCATGTCAACCCTAATCCGCCAAAGCCTGCTGTTTGAGCATTAAGATTCCATTTCAGACTTGGCGTATCTGGTGAGGATATATCGAACGCATAATAGGCATTACCACCACTGCGCAGTCCGGTGAAAAGCCAGACAAAATCCCCCTCCGATGATTTCAGAACACCATTTCTATTGGCATCTTTTATCAAGACCACAGGGGAAGAATCAACACCATAAATATGCTCTGCCGATTCAGCGTTGATTCGCAGGGCTTGCTGGTTTCTCATAAATTCATAAGGGATGGTCGCCCAGCTTTCATCTACTGTTCTCCCCATATCTTTAAACATGTGCAGGAAGCCGGCATTTGTACCAAACAGAATCCTTAAGTCAGGGGCATCGCTAGGATTACCGGATTGGGGGCCATAGTTCAAAACCAAAGGACGAGAGTGGAGGGGGTCACCCATAATATGGCTTCGAATAAGGGTCGATGAATCAAAATCCTCATCATCGACATCAGACCCTTTGGACCAGTTAATTAACTTATCTAACTCAGTAGTATCACTGACCTCCATAAAGCTCATCAATGCAGCTTCACTACCCGCTTGCGCTACCAGATTAGCTTTAGTGAGCGAATCCAGCCTGCCTTGTCCTTTATTGATGACATAAAGGTTTCGATTGCTCTTGGCCGCTAACATCTCCTGAGCCCCACCCTCGGCGACTTTGTTACCATCTCTTCCAGATGACCAGAAGGTTTGTGCACTATCAATAATAGTTCCATCCGCTTTAATGGCTGGCAGCCCTCTACTGTCCACCACATAGCCATCGGCAGAAAACTCCAGTTTTTTGAGATTACCACGCCATCTGGGGCCATCATCTGGTTCGAACATGGCATAGTAAATATTGTTCAGACTTCGGGTACGGTCAAAGTTATTACTGGCGATAGCCGGTGACACTAAAGATGTATTTATACGAAGGATGGCCAACAAAGATGATTTAAGTGCATCCGTTAATGCTGACGCATTGGTCGCGGGATAGTACTCACCACCACCTCTTCTCGCTGCCTCGGCCAGTAAATTCCCCGCACCGGTAATCGCCTCATCACCAAACCCAACAGTAAAGGTCGTTACTGTTTGAGTTCCGGGTGACACACTATTAACATCCTTGTGCTTCATATAACCAGCCAAAGCAGCTAAATAACTACTCCTTCTGTTATTCCCTGAACCATAAGAAACAGTAGAGCCATAAGCCGCTTTCTCGTCGGCTGTGAGTGTGTTTACCAACCCCTGAACGAAAGTATCTGAAGAGGTATCTTGGGTCGGTTCACCGTCGGTGATATAAATAACATAACCATTATTTGAACAGTTATCATAGGGTGCCTCATAGGTTCCCTCTGGATTCTCGGCAGACTTATCTCGAGTTCCTCCTTGCAAGCCATATACGACTGACTTACCACCAAAAAACTGATATGCCTCACGCAACGTTTCACACAAAGGTGTATTGGTACTAGCTGTCAATTCTTCCACTCTATCCAGCAAATCTTGCTCACCCGTTTTACCATTTGCCAAGGTTATCTCGTTCCCTAGGATATCCCGTAAAATACGGCCACCATTGTTATCACTATCATCATTTCGATTGAACACCGCCAGACCGAAATCAACACCGGGCGTGGATGATATCAGCCCACTCACCGCATCTTTGGCAATGCGCAGCCTCGATTGAATAGAAAAACCTGTGGGCCCATAATACCAGCGAATATAATTGGCAGAATAGAGTAGCACGCTAGTGTTGCTGGCGTTATCATAGTTATTTATATTTGTGGTATAAAACCAAGTTCCGCTATTATTACCTGTTTTATCAACTGGATATCCACTCCCAACGGACCAGCTCCCTGTGTAAGGATTTGCAGGGTTACTGGCAAGAACGTCCTGTTTGCAGTCGACCAAATATATACTGCTTTCCCGATAACTACTGATTGAATTCCAATCACCTCGACCACGTCCAGGCGGGGTGCCGTTGTTGACCTCGTATGTCCAAACTTGCGATTGAAAATAGCCTATGTTAGCCAATGGTGTTTTTGATGTAGCGCAAGCATTTATCTTATCGGAAAAACGCTTGGTGCTGGTTATTTCTGGCACCGAACCATCTGTCGAAAAATATATATATTTTTTACTGCTATTTGTATCTGGATCACTGGAGAGAGGGGGGTAGGTTGTCGCTGGATTATAAGACTCTTTCACCTGCTCCATGGTTTCGCTCATGCTGCCGGAATTATCAAATATCAGCAGCACCTTGGGTCTGAAGTCACCAGCTTTATTGAAGTCATAGATAAACAGTTCGGTATCATCCGCCCTGACGGTCGTTGCACACAGCACCAGACAGCTCCAGCACAATGCCACTCCAGCTTTGCGTAACCACATATCTTTGCTCCTATTTGGTGAGCAGTGGTTGCTCAACCCCGACAGTCCAATCCATTGGTCGAGCATGCTTGCCATAATTCAGCTCCGCTTGCATCTCAACATATTTACAAGCGGGGATCACATTCTGGCTGCTGGCATCGAACTTGCGCTTGCACACGGTTTCGGCGCGATCGATCAAGGCAACGGATGCCGAGACATTGCTGCTGTTTACATTGACGGCCGCACTGGCGCCCATATTAGCGATCAGAGTCGAGACATTGTTACTTCGCATGGCAGCCTCAATGACTCCCTCCAACTGATGTTCGGCCTGGCGCAAGCTGGCGGCAGAGCCCGCCATCTTGAGATCTTGGCCTGATGACTGCATGACCACCACGGCAATCAGGGTCAACGGCAGCAGGATAAAGAGTGCAACAATCAACGCCACACCACGCTGGGTTTTCATGCCCCTCCCCCTAAGATCATCGCCGGGTTACGCAAGGAGACACTCGTCTCCAACAACAGCCGACGAAAGCCATCGCCATTCCCTTGTACGCTGACGCTGCCAACCTGATAGATATTGTTATTTACATAATTGGTCGAAGCGCGCAGCGATCGCACCAGAATAAAGACTCTGGCGGCAATAACACGCCCCTCACTCCACTCTTGGTCAGTCACATTATTGGTCGCTACATATCGCTCAATAGTTCCGTCCGGTACCAAGCTATCATCGACCCCAAACAGCACACTCAGCCTCTCGATCCCTTCGGCCATGGCACCACCAATGAGAAGTGACCCACCATTTGCAGTCAGGTAGCGCTTTCTCAGCTCTGGATTACCTGTCGCTGTATTTGGGGAGAGATAGTAGACAAAATGCTGGTATTCCCATAGCTGACGCGCTGGCATGGCCGCATCACTAGGCACAGCCTCACCCCCTTTAAACATCTGGGCCGCTTGGGTGGTTGTCGCAAGGTAGAAACGGTTTCCCGTGGCAACCCCATCAGCTAGAGGGCGCCCGATCAGTCTCTTGATGCTGATCACATCTGTATTGGCCATACGTGACGCTGCAGGTATGCAGGCAAAGGCGCCACCTGTGATCACTTTACTGTTATCAACCCTAGTCACCCAGAGTGGGCGGATTGAGCCTGCACTAGCTGGCAAACTGCCGCGTCCCAACTCATCCAAGCAGTCATCTGAACCCGCAATCGCAGCACCACTGCTAAGGGTCACCCCTTGCCCAACCGTCATGGGCAGACCAGTATAATCTCCCCAGAAGCCAGCCCACTTTAGATCCTGAGTCAACAAGCGCATTGCCACCCGGCCATTTTCCTGCAGTTCACTCTGGTCAAAGGAGTCTTCGGTAGTGGATCGAGACACCACAAAGATACTCAGTCCGCCGCCCACCAGAAACACGCCAATCACCATGGCGATCAGCCACTCAATCAACGTGAATCCCCCGGACTTCATAGCGTCGTCGTCAGGACAAACTGACGCCTTTGGTTATCTGCCACATCATCCACCCCACAGTCGTCCCGAACATCGGCCACGGCACTGGCTCCATCGGACAGCGCCTCCTTGCCACGCCAGAAGATACCGACAGTGAGACTATTGTTAGCACCCCGTATTACGCAGCCTACAGGGACCTGCAAGGAAGAGGCTGCCCCCGATACCCCGGCGCCCAATAGCGACTGTTGCCAGTAAAAGAGGTCTAGGTTGCGCAAGTCGCTGCGGCTGCACGCGGCCATGGTGCCATCAGCGTTGGCGCATCCAGGCAGGGCCTGATTAGTGCTTCCGGAGATCAGGTCAACTGTTTGACCCGACCAGCTATCTTTGTTGATCCTCACCCTCTCGACCAGATCGTTGGCGAGCCAGCTGGCAATAGTGCGTTGACGGGATTCGTAACTGGAGAATTTGGCAGTGGCCTGCATGGCAACCAGCCCCAGCAGACCAAAGGAGAGCACCACGGCGGCGATCATCACTTCCAGCAGACTAAAACCATGCTGGAGTTGCCGCCTCCTCAGAGGTGTGGTGGCTAACATTGTCTCTTACCAGCATTCATCGTTTTGATTCCCGGCCAAATTTTCTGCCTGTGTGGCTCCATCTTGATCGAGGGAAAAGATAATACAGTCGCTGTCTTGCCCCTGAGCACCTGATGCCGTCGCAAACAGAATGTAGCTATTTGCTGCGGCAGAGATCACCAGATGGTAGTAGCCGGAATCAGAAACGTCAGGCATGTTGAGAGGTCCTGCCGCCGATGCGTAGCTGTTAAAGTCCATAAAATAGGTTTCTTGCCGGTTAGCGGCATCCAACAGCATCTTTTTGGCTTCAACACGGTGGCTAGACAGCACATAGCGCTGATAAGAGGGGTAACCAATTGCACCGAGGATCGCCACTATGGCGACCACGATCATCAGTTCAATGAGAGAAAAACCTCGAAAAGACCCAATCATGACCCATCCTTGGCGATTGAATATTTCTTAGTCTAACGCCAGATTTGTCATTGCAACAAACCTGGCGTCAGTATCTTCACACTTTGTTCTTAAGCCTGATCAGGGCTAACTAAATAATTCTAAGTTCAGGGGGAACTTCGAACACCACATTCTCTTCGCGGCCCGGGTGTTCGGCTACGATCTTGCCGCCCAGCTCTCGCAGTCGGGCGATGACATTCTTCACCAGTACCTCAGGCGCCGAGGCACCCGCCGTCACACCTATGGTCTTGACCCCCTCCAACCAGACTGGCTCTATCATGGTAGCGTCGTCGATCAGGTAGGCACGGGCCCCCACTTTCTCGGCTAGCTCGCGCAGGCGATTGGAGTTGGAGGAGTTGCGCGAACCGACCACCAGCATGGCATCCACCAGCCCGGCCATTTCCCGTACCGCATCCTGGCGGTTCTGGGTGGCGTAGCAGATATCGTCCTTGCGCGGCCCCTGGATCTTGGGGAACTGTTTGCGCAGGGCATCGATGACATCCGAGGTCTCATCCACGCTCAGGGTGGTCTGGGTGACAAAGCAGAGATCGTCCGGGTTCTTCACCTTGAGTTTGACCACATCGTCCGGCGTCTCCACCAGATACATGCCGCCCTCAGGGTTCTCATACTGCCCCATGGTGCCGATCACCTCAGGATGGCCTGCGTGGCCAATCAGCACGGCCTCTGAGCCCTTGCGGCTGGCACGGTGGACTTCCATGTGCACCTTGGTCACCAGCGGACAGGTGGCATCGAATACCTTGAGGGCACGGGACTTGGCCATCTCGCGCACTGTCTTGGCCACGCCATGAGCGGAGAAGATGACGATGCTGTCATCGGGCACCTCATCGAGCTCCTCGACAAAGACGGCCCCTGCATCCTTGAGCTTGTTCACCACATAGCGGTTATGCACCACCTCGTGACGCACGTAGATGGGGGCACCGAATTTTTCCAGCGCACTCTCGACGATGCTGATCGCACGATCGACACCGGCACAGAAGCCACGGGGATTAGCCAGTAGAATATCCATCAGATCACCTCACTCATGCTGAGGGCACCATCGACATCCACGCGACAAAAGCCACGGGGGTTAGCCAGTAGAATATCCACTATCCATGCACCTCTTCCATGTCATCGACGGCCAGGATCTCCACCTCGAAGGTGACGGTATGACCGGCCAGGGGGTGGTTGAAATCGACCGTGACCGACATGCCTTCCACCGCCCGCACTATGCCGGGCAGCTCGCCGCCATTGGGCTGGTCGAAGACGATGATGGCGCCGACGGTGGGCTCCACATCCGCACCGAATTTGGCTCGGTCCAGATGGTAGATGTTGTCCGGGTTGGACAAACCAAATGCCTGCTCCGGCGCCAAGGTGAAGCTCTTGGCCTCCCCTTGCCGCAGGCCCAGCAAACACTGCTCGAAGGTATCGGTCAGGCTGCCATCCCCCATCGTCAGACGGGCCGGTTTGCCGTGCAACTGAGTGCTGTCGGCGACGGAGCCATCTTCCAGCTTGATGGTGAAGTGGAACAGCACAGTGCTGTCATGGCTGATGAGCTTGCTCATACCGACTCCTTGCCGTGCTTGTTCGCCGCCTTTTCGCTTCGAAAACCTTCCAGCACTATCATGGTCGCACCGATGAAGATGAAGCTGTCGGCCAGGTTGAACGCAGGCCAGTGGGAACGCTGCCAGTAGAAATCGAGGAAATCGACCACATGGCCCAGCACCAACCGATCGAACACGTTACCAAGGGCCCCGCCGATGATGAGCGAATAGGCGATACCGCTCCAGCGCATGGTCACCGGCTGCTTGCGCAGCCAATGTATCAGCAGGCCACAGATAGCGAAGGCCAACAGGGCGAAGAACCAACGCTGCCAGCCCCCCTGCTCGGCCAGGAAGCTAAATGCCGCGCCCTTGTTGTAGACATGCACCAGATTGAAGAAGGGGGCGATCTCCACCCCCGGGTAGCCAAACGGCAGCATCTTGACCACAGCCAACTTGGTCGCCTGGTCAAGGATGAAGGCCACAACCGCCAGCCACAGCCAGCGCAGGCCACTCTTTTCATGAGTCATCTTCATCAAGCAAATTGACGAGCTTCGCCGTCACCCTCAACGTTGCTGACGCAGCGGCCACAGATCTCTTCGTGACCTGCTATGGTGCCCACGTCTTCCACATGGTGCCAGCAGCGATCGCACTTGGCGGCCGCAGACTGGGCTACATTCAGCCACAAATCGTCACGCTCGGTCGCAACGCTGCCTTCTGGCATGCTGTCTGCCAGGACTACGTTAGCCTTGGAGGTAAGCAGCACGAAACGCAGCTCGTCGCTCAGGGCATTGAGACGCTCGGCCAGAGCAGGCTTGGCGAACAGGGTCAGCTCGGCCTGCAAAGAACCGCCGATACGCTTCTCACCACGGGCGGCTTCCAGGGCCTTGTTCACCTCACCGCGCACGGTCAGGATCTCGGCCCAGAACTCATCCCCCATCTGCTCACCGGCAGCCAGACCATAGAGGCCGTCATACCACTCTTCGGTGAACACGAACTCGGTCCGCTCACCCGGCAGCAGCGCCCAGATCTCATCGGCGGTGAAGCTCATGATGGGCGCCATCCAGCGCACCATGGCCTCGGCGATGTGATACAGCGCGCTCTGGCAGGAGCGACGGGCCAGACCATCAGCCTTGGCGGTGTATTGACGGTCCTTGATCACATCCAGATAGAAGGAGCCCATCTCGATGGAACAGAACTGCATCAGCTTCTGAGTCACCCCATGGAAGTTGTAGGACTCATACGCTTCGATGATCTCGGCTTGGACAGCCTGAGCACGGCCCACGGCCCAGCGATCCACCACCACCATGTCGGCAGGTGCCACCATGTCGGTTGCCGGGTTGAAGCCGCTGAGGTTGGCCAGCAGGAAGCGAGCTGTGTTGCGGATGCGGCGATAGGCATCGGCACTGCGCTTGAGGATCTCGTCGGAGACGGTCATCTCGCCGGTGTAGTCGGTGCTGGCTACCCACAGACGCAGTATGTCGGCACCCAGTTTGTTCATCACATCTTGCGGGCTGACCACGTTACCGATGGACTTGGACATCTTGCGACCCTGACCATCGACGGTGAAGCCGTGGGTCAGAACCTGGTTGTAGGGCGCCTTGTTATTCATGGCCACCCCTATCATCAGGGAAGACATGAACCAGCCACGGTGCTGATCCGAGCCTTCCAGATAGAGGTCGGCGGAGTGGCCGTTGAACTCGGGGCGTGCAGCGACCACAGAGGAGTGGGTCGAGCCCGAATCAAACCAGACATCCAGGGTGTCAGGCACCTTGTCGTAGTTGTCGGCGTCGGCTCCGAGCAGCTCGGCCTTGTCCAGATCCCACCAGGCCTGGATGCCTTCTTGCTCGACCCGCTTGGCAACTTCGTGCATCAGGCGCACGGACTCCGGGTGCAGCTGCTGGGTCTCTTTGTGGACGAACAGGGAGATGGGCACACCCCAGGTACGCTGACGGGAGATACACCAGTCCGGGCGATTCTCGACCATGGCCTGGATGCGGTTCTTGCCCCAGGCCGGTACCCAGCCGCTCTGACCCTGCTGCGCGATGCCATCTTGTTCGATGCGCTCAATCTCGGCCAGCGCCTGCTTGCGCAGCCCTTTCTGTTCCATGCTGATGAACCACTGGGGGGTGGCACGGAAGATGATTGGGGTCTTGTGACGCCAGCAATGCGGATAGGAGTGATTGAACATCTTGTGATGGAGCAAGGCACCATGAGTCTTGAGCACTTCGACCACTGCGGTATTGGCCTTGAACACATGCTGACCGGCGAACAGCTGGGTATCCGGCAGGTAGACGCCGTTGCTGCCAACCGGGTTAGCCACTTCCAGACCGTACTTCTGGCCGACCACGAAGTCTTCCTGACCGTGACCAGGTGCCGTGTGCACGGCGCCGGTACCGGCATCCAGGGTGACATGATCACCCAGTACTATGGGCACATCAAAGTTGTAGAACGGGTGCTTGAAGCGCAGCAGATCGAGGGCTGCGCCCTTGGCATAGCCCAGATTGTGGAACTTCTCGATACCGGCTCTGTCCATCACGTCCTTGACCAGATCGGCGGCCAGGATCAGGCGCTCCGGGTGCTCACCTTCAACCTGGACCAGGGCATAGTCCAGATCCGCATGCAGCGCGACGGCACGGTTGGCCGGCAGGGTCCAGGGGGTGGTCGTCCAGATAACGACGGAGAGCGCGCCACGGCCAAAATGGCCCTCGGCACAGTCGAACCTGGCCGCCACGTCAGCCTCATCGACGGCCCTGAAACGCACATCGATGGAGGGGGAGTCCTTGTCGTAATATTCCACTTCGGCTTCAGCCAGGGCGGAGCCACAGTCGGTACACCAATGCACTGGCTTGGAGCCTTTGTGCAGGTGGCCGTTGTCGACGATCTTGGCCAGGGAGCGGATGATGTTGGCTTCGGTGCCAAAGTCCATGGTCAGGTAGGGTTTCTCCCAATCCCCCAACACGCCCAGACGGACGAAGTCGGTCTTCTGGGCCTCAATCTGGGTCTTGGCGTACTTGCGACACTCGGCGCGAAATTCGGCAGCGGAAACCTTGACGCCAGGCTTGCCAACCTTGCCTTCCACTTTCAGCTCGATGGGCAGACCATGGCAGTCCCAACCCGGCACATAGGGGGAGTCAAAACCGGACAGCCCCTTGGACTTGATGATGATGTCTTTGAGGATCTTGTTGACCGAGTGACCGATGTGAATGCTGCCGTTCGCATAGGGAGGGCCGTCATGCAGGATAAATGAAGGCTTGCCCGCTTTGGCGCGGCGAATCGTCCCGTAGAGATCCTGATCGTACCAACGCTTGAGCATACCGGGTTCGCGCTTGGCCAGATCGCCACGCATCGGGAACTCGGTTTCCGGAAGATTCAGGGTGTGTTTATAGTCGCTCATCAGTCCTGGGTTCCCTTCTTTTCTAAAAGAGTGCTGGGTAAATTGAATAACGGCAGCCCAAACCAGGCTCGGGCTGCCTGGGCATCTCGTTCGATCTGCTCTTTCAAGGCGGAGAAAGAGGCAAATTTTTGCTCTTCGCGCAGTTTGTGGCGAAGCAGCACCTTGACCTGTTGACCGTAGAGATCGCCAGAAAAATCAAATAAATGTACTTCCAATCTGGCCTGCGAGCCGCTCAACGTCGGCCTCACACCCACATTGGCGACACCGGGGAATAGATTGCCGGAACATACCACTTCCACCGCAAACACGCCACCGACCGGGCTGACCCGGCGCTTGAGGGCAAGGTTGGCCGTCGGAAAACCTATGGTGCGCCCCAGCTTGTCACCATGAGCCACCCGGCCAGTGATGGCATAGGGACGACCGAGCATCAGTTCCACCTCGGCCAGGCGGCCCGCGCTGAGGGCTTCCCGCACTAGGGTGCTGCTGACCCGCTGGCGGGCAAGCTGGAAACTCTGGGTGCTGACCACCTCGAAGCCGTGACGGCGCCCGGCTTGTTGCAGCAGTTGAAAATCCCCTTCCCGGCCCTTGCCGAAGCGAAAATCATCCCCCACCACCAGGTAGCGAACCCCCAGTTTCTCGACCAGCAGCTGCTTGATAAAGGTGTCGGCGGACTGGGCGGCAAACTCGCGGCTAAAGCGCACGCAAAGCAAACGGTCTATGCGCAGCGCCGCCAGCGCCTCCACCTTCTCTCGCAGGCGGGAGAGGCGGGCAGGTGCGTCATCCCCTGCAAACAGCTCCAGAGGCTGAGGCTCAAACAGCATGACGCAAGCTGGCAGCCCAAGCGCCGCAGCCTTCTCCTGCAAGCGCGTCAACACAGCCTGGTGACCCTGATGGACCCCATCAAAGTTGCCAATGGTCAACACACAGCCCTGGTGACGGGGCTTGAGATTGTGAATACCGCGGATAAGCTCCATCAGTGCCTTGTGTTCTGCTGCTGTCGAAATCGCCGGATTATATATCAGGCGGCGGTCTGGATCAGCCCTCGCGGCTGGATTTCAGGTGTCGTGGCCGAATTCCGAGCACAAGCAGGCAGATCCCGTAGACGCCGCCCCCTATCAGCAGCAGCAGCGTCAGCTCCCAACTCGCCTTGGCCATGCTCCAGGCTCCCCATTGAGCGAGATCCGGTGACAGGTAGCCAAGCAGCCCCCCCATCATCAGGGTCGCCGCCAATAACTTGAGGCAGAAGAACCCGGTCTGACGGGATGGGCGATAGACGCTCTGTTGATACAAGCCTTTGAATAACAAGGCGGCGTTCAGGGTCCCGGCACAGGCAGTGGCCAGCGCCAATCCCACATAGCCGAGGGGGTAGATGAAGATGAGGTTGCACACCATGTTGGTCACCATCGCCATGATGCCGATCCGCACCGGAGTCTTGGTGTCCTGGCGTGCATAGTAGCCTGGGGCCAGCACCTTGATCAGCATCAGTGACAACAGGCCCGTGGTAGAGGCCAGCAGACTGGCACTGGACATCGCCACCTCATGCAGACCGAACTCACCACGCATGAACAGCACCCGCAGTATGGGCTCACGGAGCATGGCAATCCCGATCATGGCGGGCAGGCCGAGCAGCATCACCATGCGCACCCCCCAATCCATGGTGCGGGAAAAATCGGCAGGATCTGAATCCACATGTTTTTTGGCCAAGGCAGGCAAGATGACGGTGCTGATGGCCACCGCAAACAGCCCGAGCGGAAATTCCAGCAGCCGATCCGAGTAGTAGAGATAACTGATGGCACCGGTGGCCAGGAAGGAAGCGAGCATGGTGTTGATCAGCAAGTTGATCTGGCTGACCGAGACGCCAAACAGCGCCGGGATCATCAGGGTACGGATCTTGACCACCCCGGGGTGATGCCAGCCCCACTTTGGCCATACCAACATGTTGATTTGGCGAAGGAAAGGATACTGGAATAGAAACTGTACCAAGCCGCCCAAGAAGACCCCGATGGCCAGGGAGAGCTCGGGCCTCTCCATCAGCGGCGCTATCCACCAGGCCGACGCTATCATGGTGATGTTGAGAAAGACGGGGGTAAAAGAGGAGACGGCGAAGCGGCCGAAGGTGTTGAGTATGGCCCCCGCCATGGCGGTAAAGGTGATAAACCAGAGGTAAGGGAAGGTTATCTTGAGCATCAAACTGGCCAGCTCGAACTTCTCGGCGGCCGGACCACCATGTAACCAGTCCCAGAACCAGCCCCAGCCAAACAGCGCCGTCAGCACACCGGAGCCCAGCACACCGAGCAGAGTCACTATGGTCACTATGCCGCCAAGGGTCCCCGCCACCGCCGCCAGCAGCTCGCGCACCTCCCGCTCATCGCCATTTTTTTTGTACTCGGTCATGACGGGGACGAACGCCTGGTTGAAAGCACCTTCGGCAAAGAGCCGCCGCAGGAAGTTGGGAATACGATTGGCAAAGAAGAAGACGTCGGCAGCCGCGCCTGCACCGAGCAGATTGGCGATAACCACATCGCGAACCAAGCCCATCACACGGGATACCAGTGTCATTGAGGACACTATCATACCGGATTTGATCAATTTCTTACTCAAGACGAGGCCTCTGGAACTGTCAGAATGGAAAGAATGCTGCTAGAATCGGCCGACAGTTTAACCGCCTCCCAACTGACACACCACCGGGGGGCGGTGTTTATTTGCACAAATCATTTGACAATATGTGGTTGAGAAGGCATATTTCCGGGCCTTTTCAATACACTCGCTAAGACAGTTTTAGGAGTTTTACCTTGGCTAATATCAAATCTGCTAAGAAGCGCGCGATTCAGTCAGAGAAACGTCGTCAACACAACGCCAGCCGTCGTTCAATGACCCGTACCTATCTGAAGAAAGTAATTGCTGCCATCGCTTCTGGCGACAAAGCTGCTGCCGTTGCTGCTTTCGCTACCGCTCAGCCGATCATGGATCGCATGGCTACCAAAGGCCTGATCCACAAGAACAAAGCTGCTCGTCACAAGAGCCGCCTGTCTGCCCAGATCAAAGCTATGGCTTAATCAGCTTCGGCTGAATAAAGCAAAAAAACCGGCCTCTGTGCCGGTTTTTTATTTATCTGTCGTGCAATAAAGTGTGTGCAACAAACCTATCATCTCGCGCACCTCATGGCTGCGCAGCGAATAATAGACCGTCTGGGCCTCTTTTCGCGTCTCCACCAACTCATCCCGCCGCAGTACAGCCAGGTGTTGTGACAACGCAGACTGGCTCAAGCCAAGTACTTCATTCAATTCGCCCACCGACAACTCCTTGTCTAGCAGCTGACAAAGAATGAACAGCCTTCTCTCGTTGGCCAGCGCCTTGAGCAAGGCTACCGCCCTGCCTGCATTCGCCTCCATCTCCTCCAGTACCATGGCGCTCTCCTCTGACGTCAATGGCGATAATAGCTTGATTGACCTCAATTTAAAACGACAGGGTCGCTGGCTGTATGGTGGAAAAGTTCTCCTGCCCGGCAAACAGGAAAGAGAAGTCACTCTCGCATACCCGCTTGACCGCCGGGTGCTGGATCATCCGCTCGGCAAAGATGACGTAATACTCCTCCATCAAGTCCTGGGTCTCGCCGATCAGCATGACCCCCTCCCCTTCCAGTATCTCTTCCCGGTAGATGGTGGGCGCCATAAAGATACCCTGGTTGAAGAAACCGAACGCCTTCATCAACGCCGCGTCATCGAACTCGCCCAAAATGCTGGGGGAGATGCCTTGCTGCTCGAACCACTGGGTCAATTGACGCCCCATGGCGGTACGGCGACCCGGAATGAGCAACTTGCGCTCCTCCAGACAGGCGGGAAAGGGTTTCTCAGGCAGTGGTGCCTTGCAAAAAAAGCTGACCCCACAGCCGCCGAGCCGCTTGGAGAGCAGGCCGGCATGCTGGCTGGAGTCCACCGGACAGTCGGAGAGGATCATGTCGAGCTTGTGCTCGCTCAATTGCTCGAGCAGCAACTCGTGGGTCGATTCGAAGCAACGCAGATGGATGGAACCATCATTGGGAATGACGGAGAGCAGTACCCGGCTAGCCAGGCGCTTGGAGAGCGCATCGGCGATACCGACGTCGAACAGTATCTGGCTCTCCTTGCGGTAGTTGACGATATCCAGCATCTCGTAGGAGAGGCTGAACATCTTGTCGGCATAACGAAACACCAGCTGGCCCAGCTCGGTGGCCTCCAGAGAGCGCCCCTTGCGTTTGAGCAGCTTGCCCCCCAGTCGATGCTCCAGCAGCTTGATCTGGCCTGTGACCGTCTGGGGAGTGAGGAAGAGTGCCTCCGCCGCCTGCGTGACGGAGCCCTTCTTCTGAGTCATCCAAAAATAGTAGAGGTGGTTGTAATTAAGGTGTGACATCCGATGGGGTTTCCGCGCTGCGCGGACTCCGGTAGCAGCTGAGTTCAACCGCCAGAATGTCATACATGTCGCTGACCGAGTCAACCTTGTTTGCCGCGAACTGGCTAATCAGGGTCTGTTTCAACTTGACGGCATCGGGTCGACGCTGGTCACAGTAGCGTTTGTTGTCATGCTTGAGTCGCTCACCGACCCGGCTGCGCAGCGCTCGCTCCTGGAAGGTTTCCCCAAAGCGGGCGCGGGCCTGTTGATCGCCCATGCCCAGGGCGCCATCCACTACGCCATCGAGATAGGCGGAGCAGTCAGGCGAAACGGCATCCTGCTTGCATTGTTCCAACCCGCTGGCCCATGCCATGGTCGGCCCAAGCAGCATCAACATCACCACAATCTTCCTCATAACCCCTCCGTACTCTGATTGGCGATCCCCTTGGGCAGGGACAAGCGCAGGGCGACATAGCCCACCACGGCGGCCAGGGTAGAGCCGACCAGTATGCCCAGACGCGAGTAGCTGCCGTAATCCATGCCGCCGTGCTCGAATGCCAGGGAGGCAATGAACATCGACATGGTAAAGCCTATGCCGCACAGAATGCTGACCGCAAAGATCTGGCGGAAGTTAACCCCAGGTGGCAGCTGAGCTATGCCCAGACGCACCGACAACCAGCTGATGGTGAATACGCCCAGTGGCTTGCCCACGAACAGACCCAGCATGATGCCCATTGGCACAGGGCTCAGCAAGGTATCCAACCCTATGCCATCGAGGGAGACACCAGCATTGGCAAAGGCAAACAGCGGCAAGATCAGATAAGCACTCCAGGGATGGAGCTGATGTTCCAGGTGCTTGAGCGGCGAGACATGCCGCTCCCCCTTGAGGGGGATCAGGAAACCAACCACTACCCCGGCAAGGGTCGCATGGACACCTGACTTGAGCACGGCGACCCAGAGCACCAAACCGACCAGCATGTAGAGGGAGATGCGATCCACTCCCCGGCGATTCATCCACACCAGGATCAGCGTGGCCACCAGACCCACCGCCAGCGCCGTCAGTGACAACTGCTGGGTGTAGAAAAGGGCAATGATGATGATGACCCCCAAGTCATCCATGATGGCCAGCGCCAGCAGGAACACCTTGAGGCTGGTCGGTACCCGCTTGCCGAGCAGCGCCATGACACCGAGTGCAAAGGCGATGTCGGTAGCCGCCGGTATGGCCCAGCCTGCCCGGGTCACGTCGTCCGAATAGTTGAAGAAAGAGTAAAGCAGGGCAGGCACCAACATGCCCCCCACGGCAGCAATGGCCGGGAAGGTTGCCTGCTCCCTGGAAGAGAGTGCCCCTTCCATCATCTCCCGCTTCACCTCCAGACCGACCAGCAGGAAGAAGATGGCCATGAAGCCATCGTTGATCCAGAGCAGCAGGGGCTTGTGGATATCCAGTGCAGAAATACGCACCTGAACCGGGGTGTTGAGAAAGGCTTGATAGGCATCAGCCAAACTGGAGTTGGCGAGCAAGATAGCAACCAGTGCCGCCAGGATAAGAATAATCCCCGAAGCGGACTCCAGTTTCAGAAAGCGTTTTAATACATCACTCATGGTCAAGCTATCCCCCAAAAATCCTATTGGATTCAGTCTAGACAGGGATGGGAACAATGAAAAATCGTTTCTTACAGCCTAAACCAACGGAAAAACCGAAGGCAAAATCTTAATGAGCGGCTATAAGCATATATCAAGCCACTGGGCATTAGGTCGAACCGGCACTCTATCAATGAATAGTTACCTTCATATTTGCATATTTTGCATATAAAGAAGAGATGAAAAAGGCGCCCGCAGGCGCCTGTGTATTAGATGGCGACGGGCGCCTTGATGCCAGGATGGGGATCGTATCCCAGGATCTCGAAATCCTCGAACTGGTAGTCGAAGATGGAGCCCGGCTTGCGTTTGATTGCCAGTTGCGGCAGTGCGCGCGGTTCCCGGGAGAGTTGCAGCGCCGTCTGCTCCATGTGATTGGAGTAGAGATGTACATCACCGCCAGTCCAGACGAAGTCGCCTACCGCAAGATCGCACTGCTGGGCCACCATGTGGGTCAACAGGGCATAGCTGGCAATATTGAACGGCAGACCCAGGAACACATCGCAGCTGCGCTGGTAGAGCTGGCAGGAGAGCTTGCCGTCCGCCACGTAGAACTGGAAGAAGGCGTGACAGGGGGCCAGCGCCATCTTGTCCAACTCACCCACGTTCCAGGCCGAAACGATGATACGGCGAGAGTCCGGGTTGTGCTTGATGTCATCGATGGCCTTCTGGATCTGATCGACCACGGTGCCATCGGCCGCCGGCCAGGATCGCCACTGAGCACCATAGACAGGGCCCAGATCGCCATGCTCATCGGCCCACTCATCCCAGATGCTGACGCCATGTTCCTTGAGGTAGGCGGTATTGGTATCGCCATTGAGGAACCAGAGCAGCTCGTGAATGATGGAGCGCAGGTGGCACTTCTTAGTCGTGACCAAAGGGAAACCCTCGGCCAGATTGAAGCGCATCTGATGACCGAACAGAGACACAGTCCCCGTACCGGTACGATCAGATTTGACCGTGCCCTCATCCAGGATTTTCTGCATCAGGTCAAGATAGGCCCTCATTTGGCCTCCTTGGGGGCATTACCAAACAGGCGAGGCTGCTTGTAAGCGGCCCAGACCATGAGGGCACCGGCCAGTATCATGGGGGTAGAGAGGATCTGTCCCATGCTGATCTCCTGGAAATAGAGACCAAGCTGGGCATCCGGCTGGCGGACAAACTCCACCAGGAAGCGGAACAGACCGTAGCAGAACAGGAAGAGGCCCGAGATGGCACCACGGGGCGGCTGCTTGCGCCAGAACAGATTGAGGATGATGAACAGCACCACCCCTTCCAGGGCAAACTGGTAGAGCTGGGATGGGTGGCGCGGCTCGGGGCCAGCCTCCGGGAAGATGATGGCCCAGGGCACATCGGTGACCCGGCCCCACAGCTCGCCGTTCAAGAAGTTGCCGATGCGGCCAACGCCCAGTCCGAACGGGATCAGCGGCGCCACAAAATCTGCCACCGTGAAGAAATGACGCTTGGTCTTGTGGGCAAACCAGACCATGGCGGTGATGACACCAATCAGGCCACCGTGGAACGACATACCGCCGGTCCAGATCTTGAACAGATAGAGGGGATCGGCCAGGAAGAGGTCGAAATTATAGAAGAGTACGTAACCGACTCGTCCCCCCAGGATCACCCCGAGGAAACCGTAGAACAGCAGATCCGAGACCTCATCACGAGTCCAGCCACTGTTGGGACTGTCGGCGCGGCGGCCAGCCAGCCACATGGCGAAGGCAAAACCGAACAGGTACATGAGGCCATACCAGCGTACCGACAACGGCCCCAGGCTGAATGCGACGGGATCAATCTGTGAGAAAACCCAATATCCATCGTGCTGCATAAGCGTCTCTGTCAAACGAAAAGCCGCATTTTGCGATGAATCTCGCAGGGGGACAAGGTTTGATGTTAATCAGTTAAGGCTTATGACCGGCTCGCAGCAGACCACCCAGGCCCTGTTCTTCCAGATAGCGGGCGAACAGACCGCGCAGCACATGGGGGTTGTCATGTTTGAGCCCCTCGGCCAACAGGCTGCTCAGCTCGCTCAGCCTTGATTGGCGCAACACATACTTGATGCGGGCTATGTTGTGGGTGTTCATGCTGAAGCGGCGATAGCCCATGGCCAGCAGCAGCAGCACGCCGACCGGATCCCCAGCCAGCTCGCCGCAGACCGACACCGGCTTCTTGTATTGATGGGACGCATCGACCAGCAGTTGCAGGGCCCGGATCACCGCCGGGTGGAAAGCGTCATAGATGTTGGCCACCCGGGCATTGTTGCGATCTACCGCCAGCAGATACTGAGTCAGATCGTTGCTGCCCACGGACCAGAAGTCGATGAGGGGGGCCATCTCCGGCAGGATGTAAAGGGCGGAAGGCACCTCTATCATGGCGCCAAGGCTGGGATAATTGATGGTGGCGCCGCGGGTGGCCGCCTCTTCCGAGACTTCCCGCCAGGCCTGATCAAGCAGACGACGGGAGGCTTTTATCTCCCCCACGCTACTGATCATCGGCAGCATGATGGTGAGGTTGTCCAAGCCTTCGCTGGCGCGCAGCATCGCCTTGAGCTGCACCAGGAAGAGCTCAGGGTGATCCAGGGTGAGCCGGATCCCCCGCCAGCCGAGGAAGGGGTTCTCCTCGACGATGGGGAAGTAAGGCAGGGGTTTATCGCCGCCGACATCCAGGGTACGCATGCAGACGGGGCGATCGCGATAGGTTTCGAGAATGCCGCGATATCGCGCCGTCTGCTCCATCTCCGAGGGGAAACTGTCTTGCAGCATGAAGGGGATCTCGGTGCGATAGAGTCCCACCCCATCGGCCAGCTGATTGAGGGATATCTCGGTGTCGGCGCTGAGGCCGGCGTTGAGCAGCAAGGAGACCTTGACGCCATCCGCCGTCTCGGACGGCAGGCTATCGACGCTGCGCACTAGGGTATCGAGGGCCCGCTCCTCATCGAGCAACTGGCGATATTCGGTCAGCAGCAGGGCGCTGGGTTCGATGAAGAGATCGCCGCTGTAGCCGTCCAGGATGAGCGGACGGCCGCCAATGTCACCGAGGGGCAGCTCGACCCCCATGATGGCGGTAATGCCCATGGCCCGTGCCAATATGGCGGCGTGGGAGTTGGTTCCCCCCTTGAGCGACACCACCCCGCTCAGAAACTCTCGCGGGATCTCGGCCAATATGGTGGCGGTCACCTCATCCGCCACCAAGATAACGGGTTCACCTATGGTGAAATGTTCGGGTTCATTCTGCACCAGACGGCTGATGAGCCGCTGGGCTATGTCCTTCACATCGGTGGAGCGCTCCCGCAGATAGGGATCTTTCATGCTCCGGAACTGATCGATCAGCCGATCGCTGACCAGCTTGACCGCCGAGACCGCAGTCCAGTGCTCCTTGCTGACCTTATGACGGATCGGCTTGATGTAGCTGGGATCATCGAGCAGATGCAGATAGATGTCGAAAATGGCGACCGAATCCTGGCTGTAGCTCTCGCGAAAGCGCAGCGCCAGACTCTCCAGATCGTGACGCACCTCTTCGACCGCCTCATCGAGACGGACCAACTGAGCCTGGTGATCCTCATCCTTGCGTGGATTGATGGTATTGAGCGCCTTGCGCGGGCGCCAGACCCAGGCCTTGGCGATGGCAATGCCACTGGCGCCAGCGATGCCGCGCAGTGGCTTGCTCCAGTCGGTTTTCTGCAACCAGCCCTTGGTCTGGGCATGGGCGATCCGGGCCGCCAGTTGGGCGGCCAGCGTCACGAGGAAGGACTCCTCGCTCTCATCAAACAGCCGGCTCTCTTTTTGCTGCACCACCAGGATGCCCACCACTTGGCGCTGATGCATGATGGGAGCGCCGAGGAAGGAGCGAAATGCCTCCTCGGCCACATCGGGCAGAAACTTGAAACTGGGGTGGGAGGGGGCATCGGCCAGGTTGATCAGCTCTTCGCGCTGACCCACCAAACCGACGATGCCCTGTTCGAACGGCAGCGTGGTCTTGCCTACCGCAGCCTGTGCCAGGCCGTCAGTGGCCGCCAGCCGGTAGCAGCGAGCCTCGGGCTCGGAGACGTAAACAGAACAGCAGGATACCTGCATGGCGAGCCGGGTCTGGCCCACCAATGCTTCCAGTGCCTGTTCGAGGGTGTTGGCCTGGGCCATGCTCTCGACGATACGCCTCAATTCCGTCAGCAAATACTCTGCTCCTTAGCGAGAACGGTGGCGCCGTCCTTCCTTCTTGTTACTCACCTGCTGCACCACTGGCATAGCCAGCGGAGCAAACTCCTTCATCACCCTGCGATACACCTCCCGTTTAAAGGAGACGACCTGCCGCACCGGATACCAGAAACTGACCCAGCGCCAGTCATCAAACTCAGGATGACCATAACAGCCAAATTGAATGTGCGACTCGCAACCAGCATTCAACTGCAGCAGAAACCATTTCTGTTTTTGGCCAACACAGACCGGTGAACTGTCCCAACGGACAAGACGTTTGGGTAAGCGATATTTGAGCCAGTTACGGCTGATAGCCAGTATGGTCACATCCTCGGGCTTGAGGCCAATCTCCTCATACAATTCCCGAAACATGGCCTGCTCTGGTGTCTCACCCTCATCCACTCCCCCCTGGGGAAACTGCCAGGAGTGCTGTCCATAGCGCTTAGCCCACAGAACTTGTCCTTCGCGGTTACAGATCACGATGCCGACATTGGGACGAAACCCGTCACCATCTATCACGTGATCACCTTATAAAGGCTGAATCTATAAGGAGATTGTTCCACATTCACCCCTTGGCAGCAAACGGCGGTTACATCCCGCGAATCATGAATAACTTTCAATTTCAACCCAAGTTATAAACAAACTCAGGGATCCTCATCCAGGAGTTGCTCACGCTAACTGTGTATAACACTGTGAGCAAACGGGTATACCCCCACATACTAGCAAACGAGATCCCGAACGAACAGTCATATCCACCTTGGAACAGTTAAGAATAACTTCTTTAAATACATATAAATAACCATAAACAACTGGATCAAGATCCATGACTTTATCGCCTCAGGATCCCGGATCCAGATTGTGAACAAGTCTGGGTGCTCAAAGATCCATCAAGAGGAAATTATCCACAAGGCCTGAGCTCTTTCTCATCAGGATCCCGGCTGAAAAAGCGGTCAGATCACATTTTTTTTCTCCCAAAGTGGGAACTGATCCCCATGGGGATCAGTTATCCAAGTTTTCTGTGGATAACTATGTGTAACAAGCAGGGCAAACCCTTGGACAAGTTCAAGGCCTGAGGATCCTGATAACAACAAAGCCAGATTTCCTCATCAAAATCATTTAAAATCATGGTGATAAGTAGCAGCGTCCCATTAAGAGTCCCCCACTTTTCCCGTTCAGCCCACTGCTGATAAAATCAGCAGATCCAGATCTGGGGCGCGGATCCCAACCCTTTCAACCACAGGAGAAGCTATGCCTATGCCCATGCCACCCCAGTCAGAGCAGGAGCTGCTGACCCGTGCTCATGCCATCGCCGGGTTCACCCTGGCCCAACTGGCAGCTGAGGCCGGCATCAAGGTGCCCCGGGATCTGCGTCGGGACAAGGGCTGGGTAGGTCAACTCATCGAGTGGCAGTTGGGCGCCAGTGCTGGCAGCAGACCGGAGCAGGATTTCCCCGAACTGGGCATAGAGCTCAAGACAATACCGGTGGATCCCAGAGGCAAGCCGCTGGAAACGACCTTCGTCTGCGTGGCGCCGCTGGTTGGCATCAGTGGCCAGCACTGGGAGGCATCGAATGTGCGCAACAAGCTCTCCCGGGTGCTCTGGATCCCGGTCGAAGGCAGTCGCGATATCCCGATAGGAGAGCGCCGAGTTGGCATGCCGTTGTTGTGGATCCCCAGTGCCGAGGAGGATGCCTTGCTGCGCCAGGACTGGGAGGAGCTGATGGACATGATAGTGCTGGGAGAGGTCGAACAGATCAGCGCCCGTCACGGCCAAGTGATGCAACTGCGCCCCAAGGCCGCCAACAACAAGGCACTGACCCGCGCCATTGGTAGAGCTGGCCAGCCGATCATGACCCTGCCCAGGGGCTTCTATCTCAAGATCCCCTTCACCCACGCCCTGCTGATGCGCCATTTCGCCTTGCCCGAATGAGACTTTATCTATCGTCTTGTCATGAATTGGTATAAAAATAACCAGCCTGGTTTCTTCATAGCCAATGACAAGGAGGCGTCATGCCTATCAACAAGCAGTTCCTCAAGTCCCGTCCGGAAGTCAAGGTCACCTTCGAAGTGGAGAAAGCCGCCGCAGAGGGGGCTGAGCAGGTGTTACTGCTGGGGGAGTTCAACCAGTGGCAACCGATCGAGCTCAAGCGCATGAAAAGCGGCGAGTTCAAGGCGACCCTCAACCTGCCCACCGATGGCCCCAGCCACTTCGAGTACTGTTATCAGCTGGTTCACTCCGATGGAGAGAGCCGCTACGACAACGACTGGGCGGCGGATGCCTATGTGCCAGGCCCGTTCGGGCGTGACAACTCGGTGGTGCGAGTCAGCGCCTAGGCCGCACCCCAGCAACAAAAAAGGCTCGCCATTGGCGAGCCTTTTCACTATCCGTCGATAAATCGACACCAATTCGAATCGAATTAGTTGAGCTTCTCTTTGATACGAGCAGCTTTGCCGGACAGGTTGCGCAGGTAGTACAGTTTGGCGCGGCGAACATCACCACGACGCTTCAGTTCTACACTGTGGATCAGCGGAGAGTGAGTCTGGAATACACGCTCAACACCTTCGCCGTTGGAGATCTTGCGAACGGTGAAAGCAGAGTGCAGACCGCGGTTACGCTTGGCAATAACGATGCCTTCGAAAGCCTGCAGACGCTCTTTGCCACCTTCTTTAACACGCACTTGAACACGTACGGTATCGCCCTGGGCAAAAGCCGGGATGTCGCTACGCAGTTGCTCTTGTTCAAGCTGCTGAATAATCTTGCTCATTGTCTTTCCTTACCTAGGATAAACTGAAAACTCTACTAAACGTTGTCACGCACTTCGCGGACATACTCGGCAAGAAGTGACTCTTGCTCGTCAGTCAGAGCTAGGTTGTTAATAAGTTCCGGCCTACGTTGCCAGGTTCGTCCGAGCGATTGCTTGAGCCGCCAGCGTCGAATCACTTCGTGATTGCCGCTTGTCAGCGCCTCCGGCACCGCCAATCCATCCAACACCTCTGGCCGAGTGTAGTGGGGATGATCCAGCAAGCCATCCGTAAAGGAGTCCTGCTCGGCACTGGCCTGATCCCCCAATACCCCTGGAACCAGACGCGAAACCGCATCGATCAGGGTCATGGCAGGCAACTCGCCACCACTTAGCACGTAATCGCCGATAGACCACTCTTCGTCGACTTCGGTTTGTATCACGCGCTCATCGACACCTTCGTATCGACCTGCGATCAGAATAAGCTTCTGATCCCTTGCCAGCTCGGTTACGCCCGCTTGAGTCAGCTTGCGTCCCTGAGGGGAGAGATAGATGACTTTCGCCCCGTCTCCCGCCGCTTGCTTGGCTGCATGAATCGCATCACGCAGCGGCTGAACCATCATTAACATGCCGGGCCCACCACCATAAGGACGATCATCGACCGTACGGTGTTTGTCGTGGGTAAAGTCCCGGGGGTTCCAGCACTCAATCTGCAGCAGGCCACTCTTGACGGCCCGACCCGTTACCCCGTGTTCGGTAATGGCTCGGAACATTTCCGGGAAGAGGCTAATCACCCCAATCCACATAAGAAACCTCCGATACTCTGTTACCGCGGGAAACTAGAAACCAGGATCCCAATCAACTTCGATTGTACGAGCAGTCAGGTCAATATGCTTGACCACCTGCTCTTCCAGGAACGGAATCAACCGCTCCTTTGCGCCAAAGGCATCTTTTACATTAGCCTCAACCACCAACACATCGTTGGAGCCGGTTTCCATCAATTCGGTCACCTTGCCAAGGTCATATCCTGTGGTGGTCTTTACTGCACAACCTATGAGGTCGCGCCAGTAGAACTCACCATCGGGCAGACTCGGCAACTGATCGGCGGGTACGCCAATCTCGACATTGGTCAATGCCAGGGCATCCTCGCGCACATCGATACCATCGAGTTTGCAGATCAGACCCTTGTTGTGACGCTTCCAGGCCGAAACCTTGAGTTCACGCCACACCCCGTTCTGATTGATCAGCCAGGGTTTGTAATCGAAAATCGCTTCGGCAACATCGGTGAAGGAGTTCACTTTCAGCCAGCCCTTGATGCCGTAGACGGTACCCAGGGTGCCCAGAACTATAGGTTTATCCACCTTAACTCCCTACCGTTTGACTGATTAAGCAGCTTTAGCAGCGTCTTTGATCAGCTTGGCAACACGGTCAGAAACAGTGGCACCAGTACCAACCCAATGCTCGATACGAGCCAGGTCCAGATTCAGCTTGTCAGCGGAACCAGAAGCAACCGGGTTGAAGAAACCAACACGCTCGATGAAACGACCGTCACGGGCGTTACGGCTGTCAGCAACTACTACCTGGTAAAACGGACGCTTTTTCGCGCCACCACGTTGTAAACGAATGGTTACCATATCGTCCTCATTAACATCTAATGAACAGGGCCCGCAAACACGCGAACCCTAGCTTAAAATAAGCCGCGTAATACTACTTGAATTCATGCTAATTGCAACTGAACCAGCCAATTTTTGCGCAGCTTGCAGACAAAAGAGGCTCCCTCGAGAGGAGCCTCTTGCAACAGAGGGGATGATACCGATTAGAAGGGGCCGCGGCCACCGCCACCGAAGCCCGGCGGCAGCATGTTCTTCATCTGGCCCATCATCTTGCGCATGCCGCCCTTGCCGGACATCTTCTTCATCATGCGCTGCATCTCGGTGAACTGCTTGAGCAGCTTGTTCACGTCCTGCACCTGCATGCCAGAGCCTGCGGCGATGCGGCGCTTGCGGGATCCCTTGATGAGATCGGGATGAGCTCGCTCCTTCGGGGTCATGGAGCTGATGATGGCCTCCATGCGAATGGTGAGCTTGTCATCCATCTGATCTTTCACGTTGTCCGGCAGACCAGACATGCCCGGCAGCTTGTCGAGCATGCCCATCATGCCGCCCATGTTGCGCATCTGGGCCAGCTGCTCGCGAAAGTCCTCCAGATCGAAGCCCTTGCCACTCTTGACCTTGCTGGCCAGCTTGGCCGCTTTCTCTTTGTCGACGGTGCGTTCCACCTCCTCGATGAGGGAGAGCACATCGCCCATGCCAAGAATGCGCGACGCCAGACGATCGGGGTGGAAGGGCTCGAGCGCGTCGATCTTCTCCCCCATGCCGATGAACTTGACCGGCTTGCCGGTGATGTGACGCACGGACAGCGCGGCACCACCACGGGCATCGCCATCGGCCTTGGTGAGGATGACGCCGGTCAGCGGCAGCGCCTCATTGAACGCCTTGGCCGTATTGGCGGCATCCTGACCGGTCATGGCATCGACCACGAACAGGGTCTCAACCGGCTTGATGCTGGCATGGAGATCCCGGATCTCGTCCATCATGGCGCCGTCGACGTGCAGGCGACCGGCGGTATCCACGATCACCACGTCATAGAATTTTTTGCGGGCCTGATCGATGGCGGCAGTGGCAATGGCCAGCGGCTTCTGGGTCGCGTCGCTCGGGAAGAAGTCGACGCCGACGTCCCCGGCCAGGGTCTCCAACTGCTTGATGGCGGCGGGGCGATAGACGTCCGCACTGACCACCAGTACCTTTTTCTTGCTGCGCTCTTTCAGGAGCTTGGCGAGCTTGGCCACTGTCGTGGTTTTACCGGCGCCCTGCAGACCGGCCATCAATATGATGGCTGGCGGCTGGGCAGCCAGGTTGAGCTGCTCGTTGGCCTCGCCCATGACGGAGACCAGCTCCCCATGCACTATCTTGATGAAGGCCTGGCCCGGGCTCAGGGACTTGGCCACTTCCTGGCCAACGGCTCTCTCTTTGACCCGCGCCACGAAATCGCGCACCACGGGCAGCGCCACGTCCGCTTCGAGCAGCGCCATGCGCACCTCGCGCAGAGTCTCTTTGATGTTCTCTTCGGTCAGTCGCCCACGGCCACTGACGTTGCGCAGGGTGCGCGAGAGTCGTTCTGTCAAATTCTCAAACATGACGCTTTCCGGTTCTTGGCATGGTAAATGGCGGCATTATACCTCAGCCATTGCCTGAGGACGATTATTCGCCGCAGCGACTGCGACGACCTGCTCCCTATATATGGGCAGATTGCCGATTGCACAACTGGCGAGCACCTCACCCGCAGGGTATACTGCCTCTCTTGTTCACCTAACTGCTTGTTCAACAACGACCTGGTTATGATCGTGATCTCTGTTCTGGCCCTGGCGTTTTACCTGCTGGCCATCATCGCCTCTCTGCATCTGTTGCTGAGCGACAAGCCTGCGGGGCAGCACAAGCTGTTCGCCTGCGTGGCGTTCGCCCTGCTCGCCCACGGCATCACCCTGGGTGCCGAGGTGACTCAGACCAACTCGGGCCAGAATCTCAGCATGTTGAACGTGGCCTCGCTGGTGAGCCTCATCATCAGTACCTTCATGACCTGCGCCGCTCGCCGCTTCAACGGCTGGATCCTGCTGCCCGTAGTCTATGGTTTTTCCGCGCTGCTGCTCACGGCAAGCGCCCTGATCCCGAGTCGCTACATCACCCATCTGGAAGCCCATCCCCAGTTGCTGCTGCACATCGGCCTGGCGCTGATGGCCTATTCGGTGCTGATGATAGCCTGCCTGTTTGCCTTGCAGCTGGCCTGCCTCGACCGCCAGCTCAAGTCCCGCAAGCTCAGCCAGCTGCCGGCCATGCCGCCACTGATGACGGTGGAGAAACGGCTGTTCCAGCTCATCTCCGCCGGTCTGTTCCTGCTCACCCTCTCCATCGCCTCCGGCCTCTTCTTCCTGGAAGACATGTTCGCCCAGGGCAAGTCCCACAAGGCAGTGCTCTCCATTCTGGCCTGGTGCGTCTATGCGTTTCTGCTCTGGGGTCATCATACCCGTGGCTGGCGCGGCCGCCGGGTCATCAGTCTGAGCCTCGTCGGCTCAGCAATACTGACCCTCGCCTATTTTGGCAGCCGCTTCGTCAAAGAAGTTCTGCTCAACTGAATCACTCATAAACCAGCACCTGTTAGGAGCCCTTTTTGGACAGCATATCAACGAGCACGTTATTGATTGTTCTCGTTATTCTGATCTTACTATCCGCATTTTTCTCGAGTTCCGAAACCGGCCTGATGTCGATCAACCGTTACAAGTTGCGCCATCTGGCACAGACCAAGCACAAGGCTGCCCGTCGGGTAGAGCGCTTGCTGGCGCGTCCGGATCGCCTCATCGGCCTCATTCTCATCGGCAACAACCTGGTCAACATCCTGGCATCGGCCATCGCCACCATCGTCTGTATCCGGCTATTTGGTGACTTCGGGGTAGCCATTGCCACGTTCGGCCTGACCATAGTGGTGCTGATCTTCGGCGAAGTGACGCCCAAGACCCTGGCGGCCATGTACCCGGAGAAGATTGCTTATCCGGCGTCCTGGATCCTTAAGGGGCTGATGGTGCCCCTCTACCCCTTCGTCTGGCTGATCAATGGCATCACCAGCAGCCTGCTCAAGCTGCTCAAGATTGCTCCCAAGCAGCGCGACTCCCTCAACACGGAGGAGCTGCGTACCATAGTCAACGAGGCGGGCAGCATGATCCCCCAACGTCACCAGGACATGCTGCTCAGCATCCTGGATCTCGACAAGATGACGGTGGAGAACATCATGGTGCCGCGCAACGAGATCTATGCCATCGATATCAATGACGACTGGAAAACCATACTCCGTCAGCTGGTGCACTGCGCCCACACCAAGATCCTGCTCTACCGGGGCAGCATAGATGATGCGGTCGGTTTCCTGCATGCCCGCGACGCCCTGCGCCTCATTGCCAAGGATCAGTTCAACAAATCGAGCCTGCTGCGGGCGGTCAAGGAGATCTATTTCATCCCTGAGGGGACTCCTCTCAATGTCCAGCTTGCCAAGTTCCAGCGCAACAAGGAGCGGATCGGCCTCATCGTCGACGAATATGGCGACATCCAGGGATTGATCACCCTGGACGACATACTCGAGGAGATTGTCGGTGACTTCACCACCTCCATGACGCCCACGCCGAGTGACGAAGTCCACCCTCAGCCAGACGGCTCCTTCCTGGTCGAGGGCTCGGTCAGCATCCGCGAGCTCAACAAGGAGATGAACTGGCACCTGCCGACCGACGGCCCCCGCACCCTCAACGGCGTCATCCTGGAGTATCTCGAAGAGATCCCCCAGCCCAACATCAGCATAAGGCTGGCGGGTTATCCCATCGAGATCCTCGAGGTAGAGCAGAACATGGTCACCATGGCGCGCATCATGCCGCAGTTTTACCGCAGCACCGCATCGGACGAGGATGACGACGACTGATGCCAGCCGCGCCCTGACTGCCAGTATGAAGAAGGGCTGCCTGCGGGCAGCCCTTCTTCATACTGGAGAGCGACTCAGAAGTCGTTATCGTCGGCGGGGATGTTGAGGGTCGGGATCAACTGGCCGAACACCTGCTCCAACTCGTCGCGGTTGGCCAGTAAGTCCTGCAGGCTATAGCCATCCATCACGGCCAAGAAAGCATTCATGGCATCCTTCAACGCCCCCTTGAGCAGGCAAACCGAGATGATGTGGCAGACGGGCGAATGACAGTCGATGCCATCCAGGTTCCCTTCCAGCTCGCGGATCACCTGACCGATGTTGATGGTATCGGGGGCACAGGCCAGCCGTATGCCGCCATGTTTGCCCCGCTGGGATTGCAGATAGCCCAGTTTCACCAGCTGATTGACCACCTTCACCATGTGGTTGCGGGAGACGCCATACAAGGCAGATACCTTGGCGACACTCGACAACTCACCCTCCGGCAGCGTTGCCAGATAGAGCAAGGCTCTTAATCCAAAATCCGTATAACTTGTCAGTCTCATAATGCCTGTTTAGCGCAAAGCGAAAGAGGGAGGATTGATCCTCATCAAATAAACATCTAGGATGCCACTTATAAAATGACATTCTGAATGCTCAATTAGAGAGGTCCTATGTTAGATCAAGCCACCATCGCCGTCATCAAAAGCACCATTCCCCTGCTCGAATCGGCCGGGCCTGCCCTGACCGAGCACTTTTACCAGCGCATGTTTCGCGATAACCCCGAACTCAAGGATGTATTCAACCTGGCTCATCAGCGCAGTGGCGGCCAACCGCTGGCACTGTTCAATGCCGTGGCGGCCTATGCCCGAAACATCGACAACCTGGGTGCCCTCGCTGGCGCCGTGGAACGCATTGCTCACAAACACACGGGTTTCCTGATCCAGCCAGCACAATATCACATTGTGGGTAGTCATCTGCTGGCCACCCTCAAAGAATTGGGCGGTGAAGCGGTCACCGAGGAGATACTGACCGCCTGGGGCAAGGCTTACGGGGTGCTGGCCAATATCTTCATCGGCCGGGAGAGCGAGATCTACCAGGAGAAGGCCGAGCAGCCCGGTGGCTGGCAAGGGGGCCGCCCCTTCGTCATCACACACAAGCAAGCCGAGAGCGACACCATCACCTCCTTTGTCCTGACGCCTGTCGATGGGCTGCCCGTCCTCGACTTCCAGCCAGGTCAATACCTCAGCCTCAAGCTGGCGCACCCTGACCTGAGCTATCAGGAGATCCGCCAATATTCCCTCTCCGATGCGCCCAACGGGCGCAGTTACCGCATCAGCGTCAAACGTGAGTCCCGGGGACAAGTCTCCAATCTGCTCCATGACAAACTGCAGCAAGGGGATCGATTGGAGGTGATGCCGCCGGCGGGGGACTTCGTACTGACGGCCAGGCCCGATCAGGCCGTGGTGCTCATCTCGGCCGGTGTGGGCCAGACTCCCATGCTCAGCATGCTCAATCAGCTGCTGGCGATGGGTCATGGCGCCGACATCCGCTGGCTCCACGCCTGCGAGCAGGGCGCGCTGCATGGCTTCAAACAGGATATTCACACCAAGTCTCGCCAACATGAGCGACTGCTCAGCCGGGTCTGGTATCGCGTCCCGACCGAGCAGGATCAACAGGGGGAAGACTATGACTTCACCGGCACCATGGTATTGGCGCAGGTGCAGGACCTGTTGCCCGTTGACGCGCACTACTACTGCTGTGGCCCCCTGCCCTTCATGGCCAGTATCAAGCAGCAGTTGCTGGCCCTCGGGGTGAGTGGCGAGCGCCTTCATTACGAAGTATTTGGCCCTCATCAAGATCTATAACAACCGGCTATCCATACCAATGAAGGGGAAACAGCCTGCACGGCACGGCGGCTGACCTCCCCATAACAAGAGGGCCCCTGCTGCAAACAGGGGCCCTCTTCTCATCACTGGGAAAAAGGCGTCAACCCATGGCCTTGGCCCGCGCCACGGCATTGGCGGGCATGCGACCGGCAAGACGCGACAGCAGGCTGGCCGCCCGACCATGGAGCGCCTTGTCGCCAATCACGGCCCCGTGCAGCAAATGGTAGGCTTCTTCATAATCGAGAGGGCTGCCGAGTCCCGCCAGCAACATTTCGACCCACTCCAACTGCGCCTTGAGCAGACCCTGGCTCGCCGCCTCCCGCATCAGGGTCTCGGCACGCAGCAGATCCTTCTGCACCAATATCCCCTTCCAGTAGTAGCGGCCCAGTTGTTCCAGCGCGGGCGCCAGGCCTTGATCCGCCGCAGCCCACAGGTACTTGACCCCCTGCTCGGCATCGGGCTTCACGCACACGCCCCAGGCCAGCATGTCCCCCCACAGAAACTGGTAGGAAGGGATCTTCATCACATTGGCCCGCGCCTCTATGTCCTGAGTCAACTGGCACCTGTCCTGCTTGACCTGTTTGAGGTGACGGCCCTGTTCAATCCAGTCGAGCAGCTCGTCCTGACGATAGAGGGGGACAACCTGCAGGGGTGCCACCGAGACCGGGGGCAGCTGGACCGCAGGATCCACCACTTCGACCAGAGTAGCGGGCGCAGCCGATACCTGGCCTGCGGGTGTCGGCCACTGGGGCAGGCCCGCACCGGGCAGAGCGGATGGCGTGGCGGCCTTGGCCTGGGTGGCCGGCAACCCTGGGTTGGATGCCGCGGCGATCTCGGCAGGCTGCACCGCCCCCTTGACTGGTTCAGGCACCGGCGCAGATACAGATGCGGCCGCCAACATGGGATCGGCCGCACCGGTGTCAATGGGTTCTGCATCAGCCTGAGCGGCCAGCAAACACGTAAAGATAATGAGGGGGAAGAGGTTCATCATGGGTTCTCCTGCTGCTCTCCTGTATCGGCCACAGGGGCAATCCCTTAAGTCAGGATGAAATCCGGATGGAAAATGGCCGCCGCCAGGATGACAAAAGGGGAGCCTGAGCTCCCCTTTTCAACCGTCATGCGTCTTACTTGACGAAGTCGACACCCAGCTGGATGTCGGCTTTCAGGGTGGCCAGCATGCCATCCATCGCGTCCTGCTCGAAGGAACTCAGCTTGCCGTAGTCCAGTATGGTCTCGACGCCGTGCTTGCCCAGCAGTATGGGTTGTGCGAAGAAGCTGGCGTGCTCGCCATTGCCTTCCACGTAGGCGCACTCGATGACGTTGGCTTCGCCCTGCAGACCCTTGATGAGGGAGAGGCCGAAGCGGCAAGCCGCCTGACCCATGGAGAGGGTCGCTGAACCGCCACCGGCTTTGGCTTCAACCACTTCGGTACCGGCATTCTGGATGCGCTTGGTCATGGCAGCCACTTCCTCGGCAGAGAAGTTGGCACCCTCAATCTGGGACAGCAGCGGCAAGATGGTCACGCCGCTGTGGCCGCCAATGACGTTGACGCGTACTTTATCAACGTTCAGCCCCTTGGCCTCGGCCACGAAGGTCTCGGCACGGATCACATCCAGGGTGGTGATCCCGAACAGGCGACGCTTGTCATAGACACCGGCTTTCTTCAACACTTCGGCGGCGATGGCGACCGTGGTATTGACCGGGTTGGTGATGATGCCGATCAGCGCCTGCGGGCAGGATGCGGCACACTTCTCGACCAGGTTCTTGACGATACCGGCGTTGATGTTGAACAGATCGGAGCGATCCATGCCGGGCTTGCGCGCCACACCGGCGGAGATCAGCACGACATCGGCGCCAACCAGAGCCGGGCTCGGGTCTTCGCCACAAAATCCTTTTACTTTCACGTCAGTCGGGATGTGGCTCAGATCGACGGCAACACCCGGGGTCACGGGGGCAATGTCATACAGGCTCAATTCGGAACCAGCAGGCAGGCGATTCTTCAGCAACAGGGCAAGGGCTTGGCCTATCCCACCGGCGGCACCCAGAACGGCAACTTTCATGATCAACTCCATGTTTAAGCAGGTTTAAGGTTGTTTCTTGTTGTGCGCCCAACCTTAAAGGATCCCCCCCTAAAAAACAATCTGATAACAGTTGCGATAACAGGTTCTGTGAGCTACGGAACAGCCCGCGCCGAAAGCGGGGGGGAAATGTGAAAAGTGGAAGGAGAAGCACAGATTTTCTGTGTTTCTCCTTCCATCAGAGGGTCAATATCTGGTGTTTAGCCTTGGAAAGCCAGGGCTCGGCGCTCGCACCAGCGAAAGCCAATTGTTAACAAACCATTCATGCAGAGGTAGAGGGCCCCCGCCACGGTAAACACCACCAGGGTGTCATAGGTCTGGGCATTGAGACGCTGGGCCAGCCCCATGATATCCATGATGGTGATGGTGCTGGCAAGGGAGCTCCCCTTGAGGACCAGGATCACCTCGTTGGAGTAGGCAGGAACCAGGCGACGGGCGGCGTGACGCACCTTCATCCACAGAGTTTGACCCGGCGTGAAACCCAGGGCGCGACAGGCTTCCACCTCCCCCGCCGGAATCGCCTCCAACGCCCCCTTGAACAGGCGGGTCGAATAGGCGGCCGTATTGAAGCCAAGGGCCAACACGGCGCAGAACCAGGGTTGCTTGAGCAGGGGCCAGAGTGGCCCGCTCTTGAGCCACTCGAACTGGCCGGGCCCGTAATAGATAAGGAAAATCTGGATCAGCAGAGGGGTACCGGTGAACACCAGCACCCACAGTTGCACCAGCTGAGTCGCCAGCGGGATACGGCGCTCCAACACCCAGGTCATCAGGGCCGCCATGGCAACCCCGAGCAGCAGGCTCAGGGCGGTCAGCTGCAAGGTGGTACCAAGTCCACCGAGCAGAGTCATCAGATAGTCTTGCATCCCTAACCTCCGTAGCGCCGGCTATAACGGGACGCCTGCTTGAGCCCGAATTCACTGACCAGGCTGATCGCCAAATAGATGAGGGCCGCCGTGGCATACCAGGTGAAGGGCTGGTAGGTACTGGCCGACGCCATCTGTGCCTGACGCATCATCTCGTTCACCCCGATGAGGGAGACCAGGGCGGTATCCTTGAGCAGCACCAGCCACTGATTGCCCAACCCGGGCAGGGCGTGACGCCAGGCCTGAGGCAGCACGATGCGAAAGAAGGTCCGCCCCCGTCCCAATCCCAGCGCCTCGGCGGCCTGCCGCTGACCAGTCGGCACCGCATTGAGGGCGCCGCGCAGGGTCTGGCAGGCATAGCTGGCAAACAACAGAGAGAGTGCCAGCACACCACAAGCGAAGGGGCTGAACTCCACATACTCCCCGGTGATGAGGAACAGCACCTGGGTCGAGCCAAAGTAGATGAACAGCACCACCAGCAGCTCGGGCAGGCCGCGGATCAGGGTGGTGAGGGTGGCAACGGGCCAGCCGAGCCAGGGCTTGCCGCTGAGTTCAGCCGCGCTGAATGCCAGCGCCAGCACCATACCCCCAACCAGAGAGGCCAGGGCCAGCCCCAGGGTCATCCAGGTTGCGTCGAGCAGCAGACTCAGCATGGCTTACTGCGCGAAGTACTTGTCAAAGATCTGCTGATAGGTGCCATTGGCCTTGATCTCGGCCAGCCCCTTGTTCAGCTGAGCCAGCAGCTCTTTATTGCCTTTGGCTACGGCGATGCCAAAACCCGTGCCGAAGTACTTGGCATCGGTCACAGGCTTGCCCATCACCACATACTCTTTGTGCTGTTTGAGCCAATCGGCGGCCACGGCGGTATCGGCAAAGACGGCATCGGTACGACCGTTCATCATGTCGAGGAAGGCGCTCTGATAGCTGGCGTAAGGCACGGTGAGCAGGCCCTTGCTGACCCAGTTATCCACCAAATAGGACTGATGGGAACTGCCGTTCTGGACGCCGACCGTCTTGTCGACCAGCTCTTCCGGGCCCTTGAAGGCATCCTTCTTGGCCACGAATACGGCGGAGTTCTCGTAATAAATGTCGGAGAAATCGACCTGGGCGGCACGCTCCGGGGTCACGTCCATGGCGGCGATGGCGGCATCGAAGCGATGGAACTTGAGGCTGGGGATCAGGCTGTCAAACGCCTGGTTATGGAAGCTGCACTCCAGCTTGGCCTGCGCGCAGATGGCGCGGGCCAAGTCGATGTCGAAGCCCTGAAACTCGTTCTTGTCATCCAGATACTCGAACGGGGCATACGTTGCCTCGGTGACAAATTTGATCTCTTTGGCCACAACGGTCGTGCTCAGCAGTCCCATGGCCACGGCCAGCAATATGCTCTTTTTCATGTGATTGTCCTTGTCAAAATGAAGGGATTCAGTGATTCAGAAACTCGGCAAAACGACGGGTTCGGGGTGAGGTGAAGATCTCGGCGGAGCCGGATTCCACAATCTGACCCCGCTCCAGGTAGATCACCTGGCTGGCCACCTTGCGGGCGAAATCGACCTCGTGGGTCACCACCACCTGGGTGATCCCGGTCTTTGCGAGACCACGAATGATCTGGGCGACCTCCTTGGTTATCTCGGGATCCAGCGCCGCCGTCGGCTCATCAAACAGCAGGACCTCGGGGTCCATCATCAGGGTACGGGCGATGGCCACACGCTGCTGCTGGCCACCGGAGAGCCGGGCCGGCCAGGCATCGCGCTTGTCGGCGAGCTGCAACTGGGTCAGCAGGTAGCCGGCCTTGTCGATGGCCGCCTGCTTGCCCATGCCGAGCACCTTGATGGGCGCCTCGATGAGGTTTTCCAGCACGGTGAGATGGGGCCAGAGGTTGTATTGCTGGAACACCATGCCGACTTTGCGACGCAGCGCCTGGGCTTCGCGGGCAAAGTCCCCCTTGGAGAGGGTCGACGGGAAAGAAAATTCACTCTTGCCGATGCGCAAAGTACCAGCATCCGGGGTGTCGAGCAGGTTGAGCATGCGCAGCAACGAGCTCTTGCCCGCACCGCTTGGGCCCAGCAATACCAAGGTCTCGCCGGGATTGGTGCAAAAGGAGACCTGTTGCAGAACCTGCTGTTTGTGCCAGGACTTGTCGATAGCGTTTAATTCAATACCCATACAACCCGATTGAATAAGTTTTCAAAATTTCGTCCTGATTTTAATCTCAACATGGGTATATGCAAGCTAAACTTGCATCGATATGCAGTACAAACCGCAGTTCCTTGCCAAAAAAGGCATATGAATGCAAAATGGCCATGCTGAACAGCTGCCGCCTGCGTACCACAGGCCGCCACCCTCCCTCATTCGTGAGTCCAAGATGAAGCATAACGACAAGCAAGAAAAACTGGCGAAGGCCTTTAAAGCCTTGCTGAAAGAAGAAAGATTTGGCTCCCAGGCAGAGATAGTCACGGCCCTGCAAGAGATGGGTTTTGAAAACATCAACCAGTCCAAGGTATCGCGCATGCTGAGCCGTTTCGGCGCCGTTCGCACCCGCAATGCCAAGATGGAGATGGTCTACTGCCTGCCGGTCGAACTCGGCGTGCCCACCACCTCCAGCCCCCTCAAGAACCTGGTACTGGATGTCGACCACAACGGCGCTCTGGTGGTCATCCACACCAGCCCCGGTGCCGCCCAGCTGATCGCCCGCCTGCTCGACTCCCTCGGCAAGGCCGAAGGGATCCTCGGCACCATCGCCGGGGATGACACCATCTTCATCACCCCGACCAGCGATACCGATATCGAAGAGCTATACCTCTCCGCCCTCGAGCTGTTCGAACAGACCCCGTAATCCGGCAGGCTCCGCTACGGCTGGGCTCCCTGAACGAACAATGGAACGAAAAATCCCGGCCTCGGCCGGGATTTTTGTTCATGCCTTGCCGGCATGCTCCTCGATGGGCTTATTGTCCCTGGCCCTGCAGGAACTCGACCGAGGGGGCGAAGAAGGCAGCCCCAGTCACGGCACGGGTGAAGCGCAGCAGGTGATCGAAGTGGCCACCCTCGCCCTTGTACATGCTGGCCAGCATAGCATTGAAGTGCAGCGGGGTGCGGCAACAGGAGATGAAGTAGAGCCCCTGCTCACGCATGGTGCCCCAGGGCATGCTCTGGCGCAGGATCTCCATGGACTCCCCCTTGGGCGTCTTGAGATTGACCCTCTTTATATGAGCCGTGAGCGGTTTGGCGGCAGACTCATACTCCAGGTTGTCGACCTTGGTGCGGCCTATGATGTCCTCTTGCTCTTTGAGTGACAGCCGCTCCCAGTCGCTCATGGCATGCAGCCAACGCTGCACATGGACATAAGAGCCGCCCGCAAACTCGCCACCGGCCAGCAGCGCCACTTCTCCCTTGTGTTCATCCTGAGGATTCTCGGTGCCATCGACGAAACCGGTCAAGTCACGGCAATCCTGATTGCGGAAACCCCGCACCTCTTCCACCAGCTCAACCTGACCACCCAGCAGCGCCATCAGCCGTTGACCGGCATGATGCAGCACATCGACCCGGTCGGCGCGCAGTTGCACGAAGAGATCGAAGGGGGTATGGGGCGCCTGCTGGCCATTGGCCTCCTGGGCCAGGAAACTGCGAAACTGGGGAGGGCGCGCCATGGGATAGAGACCATCCCAGGCTTCGGATCCTACCGCCAGCAGACCAGAGAAGCCGGCGTCCGGAAAATCGGCGGTGACGGATTGCCACAGCGTTGGCACCTTGGCGAGGCGGCGAACCAATTCGGCACTGTCACCGACCCGGTTGAACATCAGATAGAGGGCATGCAGGTTAGGCTCTGCGCAGATCCCGGTTTGGGCATTCATTCATCTCTCCCATGTGTGAGCATTGGTCGATCATAAAGTCGCCTGATTATAAAGCAATGGCCGATGGGATCCTTGATGTGACCCGGCACCCTGGCTCATCAGAGCGCGAACAGTACCAGAGGGTGTGGCGCCACCTGCACCCTGGCCTGCGCGGGGATCAGGGGTTCGCTGATACTGGCCTCCAGTGTCAACTCGCCACAGGCCAGCTGCACCCGGCAGTGATGGCCGAGAAACTGCTGTTCCACCACCCTGAGCGGCCCCTCTTCATCCCCAATAAGCTGCAGCTGCTGGGGTCTGAGCATGAGTTGACGCCGCTCCCCCTGGGCCAGCCCATGGGGCTCGCTACCGCGGATCAGGCCAATGGCGGTCTGTACGCTATCGGCATCCACCACCTCGGCGGCCAGGTAGTTGACGCCACCGAGGAACTCGGCCACGAAGGGATTCTGCGGGCGACGATAGAGCTGCTCCGGCTCGCCCACCTGCTCGATGTGACCGGCACGAAACAGCGCCAGCCGATCGGCGAAGGCAAACGCCTCCTCCTTGCTGTGACTGACAAAAACGGCCCCTATCCCCTGCCCCTTGAGCAAGGCACGGATCTCGAGAATAAGCTTCATCCTCACCTGGGTATCAATGTTGGAGAAGGGCTCGTCGAGCAGCATGAGACGCGGCTTGCACACCAGCGCCCGGGCGATGGCGACACGCTGTTGCTGGCCGCCGGAGAGTTGATGAGGGTAGCGTTCTCCCAGCCCTTGCAGGTTCACCAGCTGGAGCGACTCCTCCACGGTCTGGCGGCGCTCGCTGCGCGCTTGCCTTCCCAGGCCGAAGCCGATGTTCTCGGCCACGGTCAGATGGGGAAAGAGGGCGTAATCCTGAAAGATCATGCCGATGTTGCGCGCCTCGGGAGGAACGCTCACCCCAGGGCCCTCCAGCAGATGCTCCCCGAGCCGGATCTCGCCCTCTGTCAGGGGCAGCAGGCCGGCGATGGCCTTGAGCAGCGTGGTCTTGCCGCAGCCACTGGCCCCCAGCAAGCAAACTATCTCGTTGTCAGCCACTGACAAGGAGAGCTGCTCCAACACGTTATGACCGTTATAACGGCAGCTCACTTTCTCTATTTGCAAGCAAGACACGACTCAAATCCTCTTGTGTGAGAGTGGCCAGGGCACCTCATTCAAATTGGCTCAATGGCCCTGGCTATCCAGGCTGCGGTTGACCCAGATGAGCGGCAGCAAGCCCACCAGTACGATGACGATGGCGCCAAGCGCCCCGCGCTCCAGCATCTCGTCCGAGACGAACTGATAGACATGGGTCGCCAGGGTCTCGAAGTTGAACGGCCGCAGCAGCAGGGCGGCGGGCAGCTCCTTCATGGATTCGATAAATACCAGCATGGCGCCGGCGAACAGGCCCCGTCGCACCAGGGGCAAATGCACCCGTCTGAGCATACCGCCCGCCCCCTGCCCCAGGGAGCGGGCCGCCATGTCGAGACTGGGGGAGACCTTGCCGAGGCTGCTCTCCACCGAACCGATGGCAATGGCGACGAAACGCACCAGATAGCCGAACACGATGGCGGTGAGCGTGCCGGTCAGCAGCAGGCCTGGCCCCTGAAGCCCAAGCCACTCGGCCAGATCGTTGATGCCAAAATCCAGGGCCGTGAGTGGCACCAGCACACCGATGGCCAGCACTGTCCCCGGCATGGCATAGCCCAGGGCGGCAAGACGCAGCGGGATCAGACTCTTGATCCCGCCATCGAGACGGCGGAAGAAACCGAGCAGCAGGGCCACCCCCATGGCAAGCAGCGCCGTCAGGGCCGAGATGAGCAGGCTGTTGCCGGCGAAGCGCGCAAACTCCGGAGTCCATGACAGTGCAAAATAGCGCACCCCATAGTCGAGCAGTATGGCGAATGGCAAGGCAAAACCGGCCAGTACCAGGCCCCAGCACCAGAGCCCGGCCAACCAGCGCAGCCCTCCCTTGAGCGGGTAGCGCAGCGGCGGCTCATGGCCCATGGATTTCTGGAAGACCTGCTGACGACTCCGGGAACGGCGCTCAAAGGCGATCAGCAAGACGACCGCCAGCAGCATCAGGCAGGAGAGCTTGGCCGCCGTGGCCAGGCTGCCATAGCCGAGCCAGGTATCATAAACGGCGGTGGTCAGGGTATTGATGGCAAAGAAATGCACGGTCGCAAAGTCAGCCAGGGTCTCCATGGCCACCAGGGAGACGGCCACCATGATGGCGGGTCTGGCCAGGGGCAGACTGATGCGGCGAAAACTCTGCCAGGGCGAACTGCCGAGCAGCCGACTGGAGTGGATCAGGCTGACCGACTGCTCCAGGAAGGAGGCTCGCGCCAGCAGATAGACATAGGGGAACAACACCAGGGCCAACACCCAGGCAGCCCCGCCGAGGGAGCGGATAGCCGGGAACCAGTAGTCGCCAGGCCCCTGCCAGTCGAACAGGGTGCGTAGCCCCGCCTGCACCGGACCGGAGTAATCAAACAAGTCCGTATAGACGTAGGCAACGATGTAGGAAGGCATGGCCATGGGCAGCATCAGCGCCCACTGCAAGGCCCGGCGACCCGGCACCTGGCACATGGCGACCAGCCAGGCGGTCGGTACCCCGAACAGCAGGCTGAGCGAGACGACGCCCAGCACCAGCAGCAGGGTATTGACGAGGTAGGTGGAGAGAACGGTATCGGCCAGATGGACGAACAGATCCCCATCCGCCGAGAGCGCAGAAAACAGCAGTGCCAGAACGGGCAAAACCAGCAGCAGGGCACAGGCCCAGCCGCTGGCTATCCAACCAAATTTTTTCATGAGTCCACAAAAATGGATGGGGCCCCTGGCCCCATCTGATTACAGATCGAACTTGACTTCGTCGAGCAGCTGCAGCGCATCCTTACGGTGCTTGGCATAGTCGCTGACCGGCAGGGCATCGACCTTGAAGCTGCCCCAGGATTTGACCATGGCGGACGGCTCAACACCAGGCTTGACCGGATACTCGGCGTTCACCTCGGCATACATGTGCTGAGCCTGATCACCGGAGAGGAACTCCATCAACTTCTGCGCTTGCACCTTGTTTTTGGCGTACTTGGTCATGGCCACACCGCTCACGTTGACGTGGGCGCCACGATTGGTCTGATTCGGGAAGTTGATCTCGACCGCCTCAGCCCAGGCCTTCTGCTCCGGATCCTTGAGCATGGCGCCCAGGTAGTAGCTGTTGCCCAGGGAGACATCACAGATGCCATCCTTGATCGCCTTGACCTGATCCCGATCGTTACCCTGAGGCGTGCGCGCCAGGTTGGCCTTGACCCCTTCCAGCCAGGTCTTGGTATCCGCCATGCCGTGATGAACGATCATGGAGGAGATCAGGGCAACATTGTACTCATGCTTGCCGCTGCGGGTACAAATTTTGCCTTTGAATTCCGGCTTGACCAGATCTTCGTAGCTGATCTCGGCAAGTTTGCCCAGACGCTCTTTGCTGGAGTAGATGGCCCGCACGCGAGTGGTCAGGGCAAACCAGCGATTATCCGGGTCGCGGTAGGCGGCCGGGATATTCTCCTGCAGCAGCTTGCTGTCTACCGGTTGCACCAGATCCTTGTCGACCAGATCGGTCAAACGGCTGATGTCCACGGTCAGCATCAGATCCGCCGGGGAGAGCTTGCCTTCACGCTCCAGGCGCTCGTTGAGCCCCTCTTTGGCAAAGACCACATTGACCTTGATCCCTGACTCCTTTTCGAACTGCTGGATGATGGGCTTGATCAGCTCATCCTGACGGTTCGAATAGACATTTACTTCCTGTGCAGCCATGGCGGCGGGAGCAGAAATGGCCGTCAATGCCAGCGCCAATAGTGTCTTCTTGATCATGGAGTCAATTCCTTGGGATGAACGCGAATAGTGAGAATTATTGTTGTTTGCATTCTGCCTGAGGAAATTGCCATATCGCAAGCCGATTACCGCATCCGCATCACAAATTTATTCAATGATAAATAAAAGGGCCGGATGGAATCCCATCCGGCCCTTTCAGCTGAGTTAACCGTCAATTAATGGCTGCTTTTCACCGTCACAAACTCCGGATAAGCATCCACACCACACTCGTGCAGATCGACACCCATCATCTCTTCCTCTTCGCTGACCCGGATCCCCAGGGTCGCCTTGAGCAGGAGCCACACCACCAGAGATGCGAGGAACACCCAACCGAAGATGACAGCCGCACCGAGCAACTGAGCGCCAAAGGTGGTTGCTTCATTGCTGAAGGGCACGACCATCAGGCCGAAGAAACCGCAGACGCCGTGCACCGACAAGGCGCCGACCGGATCATCAATCTTCAGCTTGTCGAAGCTGACGATGGCATAAACCACCAGGCCACCGGCCAGGACACCGATCAGGCTGGCAAAGAGCGGGCTGGGTGAGGCAGGGTCGGCCGTGATGGCGACCAGACCGGCCAGCGCACCGTTCAATACCATGGTCAGGTCAGCCTTGCCCCAAGTCAGCTTGGTCACCAGCAGGGCGCCCAGGGCGCCGGTGGCGGCAGCGGCGTTGGTGTTGACGAACACCTTACCGATGGCACTGGCATTGGCCGCATCGGACAACATCAATTGCGAACCACCGTTGAAGCCGAACCAACCCATCCAGAGGATCAGGGTGCCCAGGGTCGCCAACGGCAGGTTGGAGCCGGGGATGGGGTAGATCTCGCCATTCTTGCCATATTTGCCACGACGCGCCCCCAGTACCAGTACGGCGGCCAGGGCGGCGGCGGCACCCGCGAGGTGCACGATGCCAGAGCCGGCGAAGTCGGAGAAGCCAGCCTCTTTCAAGAAGCCGCCACCCCAGGTCCAGTAACCCTCAACCGGGTAGATGACCCCAGTCATCACCACGCAGAACAGCAAGAAAGACCAGAGTTTCATCCGCTCGGCCACGGCGCCGGAGACGATGGAGGTCGCCGTTGCCACGAACACCACCTGGAAGAAGAAATCAGACTCGAGCGAGTGACTTGCCCCCTCGGCCTGAGTACCGAGCAAGGTGCCAACACTCGGCAGCCAGCCACCGGCACCGTTGTCGACGTACATGATGTTGTAACCGATCAGCAGGTACATCACGCAGGCGATGGTATAGAGCAGGACGTTCTTGGTCAGTATCTCCGTGGTGTTCTTGGCGCGCACCAGGCCTGCTTCCAACATGGCGAAACCGGCGGTCATCCACATAACCAGGACCCCGGACATCAACAGATAAAAGGTATCCAGCGCAAAACGCAGCTCACTGACACTCTTGGCTAACTCTTCCATGACAATCTCCTAACAGCTTCCCTAATTCCAATGACTCACAGCGCTTCGTCGTCTGTCTCGCCGGTGCGGATCCGCACCGCCTGCTGCAGCTCATAGACGAAAATCTTGCCATCCCCAATCTTGCCGGTGTAGGCCGCCTTGCAGATCGCCTCGATCACGCTCTCCACGTTGTCGCTGATGGTGGCAATCTCCAGCTTGACCTTGGGCAGGAAGTCGACCTGATACTCGGCGCCACGGTATAATTCGGTATGTCCCTTCTGACGGCCGAACCCTTTGACCTCGGAGACGGTCAATCCCTCGACGCCGAGATTGGCAATGGCTTCACGCACATCGTCCAACTTGAAGGGCTTGATAATCGCAGTAATCAATTTCATCTGGTTGCTCCCAATCCATGGTGTGTCGATATAGTGCAATCAATTCTTGTGCCAAGAATTTTTATTGTTATATTTCAATAAGATAAAATAAACATGGCCTAACCCCTCTCCGCAGACTCTCCAAGGGGGAGCAGAGCGCCCCACGATGAGGCACCATCCTTAAACAAGGTTAAAAAATGCACCAAATTGGTTCAGTCACTCCATGCTAGTCATCTCGGAACACGTCACCCTGCCCTGGCATGAGTTGCAGTTTCAGGCGATGCGCGCCCAGGGCGCCGGGGGGCAACACGTCAACAAGACAGACTCGGCGGTCTGGTTGCGCTTCGATTACCGAGGCTCCCCCAGCCTGCCAGAACTCTATAAAGAGGGGCTGGACAGGCTCAGTGACAGCCGGGTACATGACGGCTTCATCCTGATCCGGGTCGAGACCCATCGCAGCCAGGACATGAACCGCAAGGAGGCCATGAGCCGACTGGTGGAACTGCTGACCAAGGCCGCCTGGCGACCCAAGGCCCGCCGAGCCACCAAGCCGACCAAGGGCTCCCAGCGCCGCCGAGTCGAAGCCAAGAAGCGCAAGGGCGACATCAAATCCGGACGAGGCAAGATAGCCCTGGATTGACACAGGCTGGCTGAGTGAGGAGTGATCTCCCTTCCAAAAGAGAGGGCTTTGCGGCGAAAAGATGAACATCAGATGAAGGCCACTCTCAGAAGTGCTTCAGAAGAGCGGGGGCATAATGAGTGCGTACCTGGATGGACATCACCCATGCACGTGCACCCATGTGACACTTCCAATCTGTTTTCTCGCGCCTCTTCCCTGGGGCGCTTTTTTTGTGCCCTCTTCCCTGGCTAACCCGCCTCATGACATGGGCAACATCCGGGAACAAAAAGGCCCGCCGAGGCGGGCCATGACCGGAAGGTGCTAACTTCGGGGGTCAATCAGATAGCGAGGAACAGACCTGCCAGGGCGGCGCTCATCAGGTTGGCGAGCACCCCGGCCAGTATGGCCCGCATGCCGTAGCGAGAGATGAACGCCTTGCGCTCCGGCACCATGGATCCCAGGCCGCCGATCAGGATCGCCATGGAAGAGATGTTGGCGAAACCGCACAGGGCGAAGGTGACGATGGCCTTGCTCGACGGGTCCAGGGTCTGATCCTGCACCAGCGCGATGAACGCCACGAATTCGTTGATGACGACCTTGGTGCCAATCAGAGCGCCAGCAGCCTGAGCCTGATCCCAGGGCACACCGATGAGCCAGGAGACAGGGGCAAACAGCCAGCCCAGGATCAGCTGGAAGCTCAGCTCCCAACCCAGCAAGCCACCGGCCCAGCCAAGCAAGCCGTTGAGCAGGGCTATCACACCGACGAAGGCCAGCAGCGTGGCCCCCACGGCGACCGCAATATTCAGACCTGACATGGCGCCATCGGCGGCGGCTTCAATCACGTTGGTCGCACGAGGGATCTCCACATCCTGATGATGATCCTGTTCATCCGCTGCCGGCGGCACCAATATCTTGGCCATGGCCAGACCGGCCGGGGCAGACATGAAGGCCGCCGCGATCAGGTACTTGAGCTCCACTCCCAGGCTGGCATACCCCACCAGGGTGCCGCCCGCCACGGAAGCGAGGCCACAGCTCATCACCGCGAAGAATTGCGAGTCGGACATCTTGGCAAGGTAAGGTTTGACCACCAGCGGAGCCTCGACCATGCCGACGAAGATATTGGCGGTGGCTGAGAGGCTCTCGGCCCGGCCAGTGCCGAGCAGCTTTTGCAGACCGCCGCCGAGCAGGGCGATGATCCTGGTCATCAAGCCGATGTGATAGAGGATGGCGATCAGCGCCGAGAAGAAGATGATGACCGGCAGCACATTGAAGGCAAAGATGAAGCCGAGTTTGAACTTGGCCAGGTCCCCAAACAGGAAGGCGATCCCCTCCTGGCCGTAACCGATGACGCTGCTCACGCTGTCACTGACGGCATTCAATACCCGCTGACCGGCGGGAAGCCAGAGCACCAAGGCGGCGAATACGATCTGCAGGGTGAGGGCGCCGCCCACTGTTCTCAGTGGGATACGACGGCGATTGTCAGAGCAGAGGGTGGCGAGCGCCAGTATGCAGAGCATGCCGAGCAGGGCTATCATGGGGACTCCATCGGGGGGATTTCAGATGGGCGCGGATTCTGCCCCCCTCCCCTGATGACTGCAAGCTGACAAGGTTATCAGTCTGTTACCAACCACCTCTGCGCCAACCACCCGGATCCAAGCACTTGATTCCCCTCGTCTTATTTCGCTCCCACTCACAACTGTTTACGCATGGAAACAATCATTCCTCCAGGCCGGACAATGCTTGTCCCAACCAGGGCGCCAGACGCCGTTGCCAATAGGGTGGCGTACCGAATCCCTCTTTGAGGAAATCGATGAAGAGGCGGATCTTGGGATCCAGATGTTCTCGGCGGGCATACACGGCATGGACCGCCATCTTCTGGCTCGGACGCCACTCGGGCAGCAGCGGGATCAGGGCGCCCGATTGCAGCTCCTTGTCGAGCAGATAGTTGGCGATATAGGCCACCCCCAGCCCGGCCAGCGCGGCGTCGCGTACCGCCTCCGCCAGATCGACCCTGTAGTTGCCCGCCACCTGCACGCTCTGGCGCTCCTTCTCCTTGCGAAAGTGCCACTCCTGATAGCGTCGCTCCCGGCTCTGATAGGTGATGCAGTTGTGGTCTAGCAGATCTCGCGGCGTGAGCGGCGTGCCGTGGCCGAGCAGGTAATCGGGGGAGGCCGCCAACACGAAGCCGATATCGGCCAGGCGCTGACCTATCAGCCCCAGGGGCTTGTCTTCATAGGTGGTGATCCAGAGATCCAGTCCCTCATCCACCAGATTGGTTCGGTGATCGAACAGGGAAACCTCCAGCTCCAACTCGGGATAGCGCTGCTGGAAGGCCTTGAGGCGGGGGATCACATGCAATCGGCCAAACGACTGACCCACCCCTAGATGCAGTACGCCACTCACCTTGCCGCGCCTGTCCGCCACCATGGACTCCGCTTCCTGCGCCTGGGCCACCAGGGCGCGGCAGTGGCGGGCATACTCCTGCCCCAATTCGGTCAGGGCGAAGCGGCGGGTGGTGCGCTGCACCAGCTGGGCACCGAGATCGGCCTCAAGCTGGGCCAGCTGCTTGCTGATGTGGGATTTGGAGACGCCGAGCCGCCGGGCGGCGGCCGAGATGCCCTGTTCGCGGACCAGGGCATCGAAGATCAACATTTGCGGGAGTCGGTGCAGCACGATATGACCTGAACAAGGGAGCGGGGCACCATTATTCCAGAGCCGCCGCTCAGGGGGTAGCGGCGAGTGCCTGCCGTAGCTGCGCGAGCAGAGGATCCTCATCCGGGCGCTGGCGCGATCCATAACTCGCCAACAGCTGGCCATCCCGCCCGATCAGATACTTGTGAAAATTCCAGGCTGGCGCCTCCCTGGCCGCCAGCGCCAGTCCCTTGAACAGAGGGATAGCCTGATCGCCACGCACCGAGACCCGGTTGAACATGGGGAAAGTGACCCCATAGTCCCGCTGGCAAACTGCGGCCGTCTCCCCCTCCTCCCCCGCTTCTTGCTGGAAATCATTGGAAGGGAAGCCGAGGATCAGCAACCCCTGGTCACGATACTCTTGGTTGAGTGCCTCCAACCCCTTGAACTGTTTGGTGTAACCGCAATAGGAGGCGGTATTGACCACCAGCACCACCTTGCCTTGGGTGAGCTGGCACAGGTTGTGGCGCTGGGTGCTGTTGAGCTCGCGCTGCTCCCCGGAAAAATAGTCGGGGCAGCCAGCCAGAGCAGAGTGACCCCAGAGCAGCAATATGAGTGCGATTCCCTTCATGCTCTTCTCCTTTTTTCATCTGACCCCGGGCTGCTCACCAAGAGCGGGCCAGTGGTTATGGTCAGCCTCTGAACTCTCTACGCTGCAGGCGGGGCTTTGGCTCAATCCACCCATGACTCAGCGTAGTGCCATGCCGGTCAGCCAGCCGTGCCCCCCGAAGATCAGTACGACTGTGGCCACCAGGCCCAGACCCAGGCTAGTCAGCGTCCCCTGCCAGCTTGCCTCGGGACGCGCCACCCTGCCCCAGTCACGGATCGATATCCAGACGATGCTGACCAGCGCCCAGAGCCCCAGGCCACCAAACAGGATCAGAGAGCGGGCCTCGGCATTGACCAGCAGGTGAGCGCCACTCCAGATCAAGACAGCGAGCAGCTGGGGATGACGCAACCAGCGCCGGAAATGGTTCGCCCCCTGGCCCGAGCAGAGCAGGATCATCGCCAGGGGCATCAGCCCCTGTACGGCCGCCGGCCCCCAGGAGGGCGGGAAGTAGAGCGGCATCGGGTAGAGGCTGCGCCAACCGGCCACGATGCAGCCGATGGCGACCAGCAGCAGCAGGGAAAACATCCCCTTATAACGACTCTCCCCCAGACGCGCCCTGAGCCGCACCCTGTGGGCCTGGGCAAAGCAGGGGTAGAGATGCACCAGGGCGAACAGCAGCACTCCCAGCATCAGCAATAGCATGGCGACCTCCTTGAATGTCTGGGAACACTATGACGCAAACGGGCCTGATGACCTATAGAAACAGCCGTCGGCTCCGTGGGGGATTGAGAAGGAAAAGGGCGGATAAAAAGATGCCGGCCAGGGGCCGGCATTGAAAATGTGCCGCATCCGAGGATGCTGCAACGGGATCAGAGCTTCAGTTGGTAAAGAGCCGCCACGTTACGGGAGGTCAGCATCAGATTGGTACTGGCGGTTTCCAGCGCCTCCGGCAGCGACATGGCCCGGTTGACCACGGCGAAGACGGCATCTATGCCATGTTCGTGGACCACGCCACAGTCATCGGTCAGGCAACCGGCGATGCCGATCACCGGCTTGCCAAACTGCTTGGCGCAGCGCGCCACCCCCATGGGGGTCTTGCCATGTATGGTCTGGCTGTCGATGCGACCCTCGCCGGTGATGACGAGATCCGCATCTTGCAGCACGCTGGCCAGATCCAGGGCCTCTATGACGATCTGGATGCCCGGCTTGAGCTCGGCGCCCAGCAGACCCACCAGCGCGGCGCCCATGCCACCGGCGGCACCTGCCCCCGGGATATCCTTCACCTGGCAACCCAGGGCAGCCTCGATGCAATCCGCGTAGTGGCTCAGGTTGTTGTCCAGTTGCACCACCATCTCGTAGTTGGCGCCCTTCTGGGGACCAAACACGGCCGAGGCCCCCTTGGGACCGCAGAGCGGGTTGTTCACATCGCAGGCCACCTCTATGGTGAGATCCGCCAAACGCGCATCCAGCCCACTCAAGTCGATCGTCGCCAGCTCGGCGAGGGCGGCGCCCCCGAAGCCAATGGCGCTGCCGTCTGCCTTGAGCAGTTTGCCGCCCAGCGCCTGGATCATGCCAGCGCCGCCATCATTGGTGGCGCTGCCCCCTATGCCGAGGATGAGGTGAGTCACCCCCAGATCCAGGGCGGCCAGGATCAACTCACCGGTACCGACGCTGGAGGTCAGCAGGGGGTTGCGCTGCTCGGGCGCCACCAGATGCAGGCCGGAAGCGGCTGCCATCTCGATGACGGCGCGCTTGCCATCCCCCAGCAGGCCGAGGAATCCCTCGACCTTGTTACCGAGCGGGGCCGTCACTTCGGCGGTTACTATGCGACCGTCGGTGGCATCGACCAGGGAACGCACCGTGCCCTCGCCACCATCGGCCATGGGCAGCTTGACGTAGGTCGCATCGGGCAACACCTGTTTGAAACCCGCCTCGATGGCGTCGGCCACTTCCATGGCACTCAGGCTTTCCTTGAAGGAGTCAGGGGCAATTACAATTTTCATATCAATTCCTTAGGCAACACCAAGTACGCCAAACATCAGGGTAGAGACAACTGCAATGGTCAAACCGACTGCCGTTTCGTAAGGGATAAGCTTCAAGCGCTCGCTGATGCCCATGTGGACGCTGCCGCCCGTTGCATGGAAGAAGGAGCCATGGGGCATGTGGTCGAACACTGTGGCACCGGCGTGGATCATGGCGGCACCCGCCAAGCCACTGATGCCGAGTTCGAGCAGGGTCGAACTGAAGACGTTGGAGGCGACCACAGTCCCGGCGGTGGTCGAGGCGGTCGCCAGGGACATCAGGGCACCGGAGATGGGGGCCAGCAGGTAGGAGGGCAGGCCCGAAGCAGTCAGGCCGCTGATCAGTACATCCTTCAGCCCCGAGTTGGCGATGATGCCTGCCAGGGTACCCGTACCGAGCAGCATGATGGCCACAGGTGCCATGCGGGCCAGACCCGAGACGGCAAACTGGTTCACCTTGCTGAATTTACCCATCATGAGGGCGCCGACCAGGCCACCCAGGGGCAGGGCGATGAGGGGATCCACCACTATGCCAGCCACGGGACGCAGGGCCAGCAGCAGTATGGCCACCAGGGGCGCACTGATGGCGGCGGCAAAGCCGGGCAGAGCAGCCTGATCGACGCTGACCACTTCCTCGGCGGTGACCTTGGTACCCTTGTTGTTCAGACGCTTGGCCAGCCAGTAGGCCATGACCAGACCGAAGATACCGGGGATGATGCCAGCCGCCATGACGGAGGTCAGGGGCAGATGGAAGGCATCCGCCGCCGCGATGGCGTTGGGATTGGGGGACATGACGTTACCCGCCTTGCCACCGCCTATCATGGCGAGCAGTATCGCTGGCTTGGAGAGGTCGGCGCGCTGGGCAATGGCCAGCGCGATAGGCGCCACTGTGATGACGGCGACGTCCACGAAGACGCCGACCGCGGTCAGGATCAGCGTCGCCAGGGCCAGGGCCAGCAGGGCCCGGGTCTCTCCCAGTTTCTTGATGATGGTCTCGGCGATGGTGGTGGCCGCCCCCGATTCAATCAGGACGCCAGCCAGCACACCGGCGGCCAGGATGCGCATCACCGCTGTGGTGATCCCTTGGGCGCCGCCTATCATCAGGGCGACGGTCTGGGTCAGGTCGGCACCGCCGATCAGCCCCCCCGCCAGGGCTCCCACTATCATGCCGTAGGCGGGCGGGACCTTCCTCAGGATGAGAAAGATGGCGATGGTGAGCGCCGCTAGGGCGCCGATGGCGGTAACTGGGATCATGACAGGCACCTTTTTTATGTGTGGGGTTCAGGTGTCGTCATTATCGGGAAATCAACCGGAAATGCCTTGTAAAAAAAGACAAAGACAACGGTTCTGCATTGGCTTTATTTGTACATTACGACAAATTCACTCTCCGAGACTGAAACCGAGATAGAGTAAAAACTTATCATCTAACTTGTTGATATTTAAACCTGTTATCTGCTCAATCCGAGTCAGCCGATAGCGCAGGGTATTAGGATGAATGAACAACAATTCCGCAGTACGATGCAGATCACAATCCTGCAAGAAATATTGGCGCAGCGTCTTGTGCAGGACTCCCTTGCTGTCCTGTTTCGCCAGGGTGCGCAGGGGTGCCAGCAGCTGAGTCGCCTGCCAGGAGTCCGCCAGACTACCGAGCAGCACCGGCAGGCGGTAATCCTCGAAGAAGTAGACCTGCTTGCGCGGCGCCTGCCGGCGACCCCGGCGCAGGGTATCCCGGGCAGTCTGGTAGGAGAGCACCAGACCCTCGATGCCAGGGAAGTAATCCCCCACCCCGATGCGCACCTTGAAGTCCGGGATCCGCGCCAGTAGCTGCTTGATGCGGGTCCGCTCCTGACTCGATTGCCAGACCCCATCGTTCAGTTGAGCGGGCTTGAGCACCACTATCTCGTCCAGACCATTGATGGCCACCAGGTTGTCCCGCTCCGGGTATTCGAGCAGCTGTACCAGCTCCCGTAGCCGGGCAGGATCAGCCTCTTCCAGGCTCAACACGGCCACCACTCTGGGCTTGCCCAGGTCCAGCGCGAGAAAATGGGCCGCCTGTTGCAACTGATCCACCCGCCCCTCCCCCCGAATGAGTTGCAGCACCAGCTCCTCCTTGTGGCGCTTGTCCCACTGCAGCTGCTCGGTGAGCGCGGCCTGTTCGAGGATCAGCTCAGCCGTCATCCGCACCAGCTCGGCATAAGCACGAACGATGTCCGGGTCACCGGAGATACCGATGACACCGATGAGCGCCCCCTGATAGGCGATGGGCAGGTTGATGCCAGGCCTCACCCCCTTGAGCTGCTGGGCGGTCGCCTCGCTGATCTCCACCACCCTGTTGTCGGTCAGGGCCAGCACGGCCCCTTCATGGCGCTGATGCAGACGCTCCGGGTTACCGGAGGCAATGATCAAGCCCTGTTCGTCCATGACGTTGACGGAAAAAGAGAGAATTTTCATGGCCCGGGTCACGATCTGGCGGGCGAGCTGCTCATTCAATTGCACAGTAGGCTCCTGTGGATGGCTCCCCCGGAAGGATGGTCTGGCTGCATCCATTGTCACATCATCAAGACAAGCGAGGGGGGGATCGCTAGAATAGGCCACTTTACTCGATGTGAGCCTCGAGGTGGTGTCCCAATTCGGGCTCCTGTCTGGTCTCCATCCGAGCGCCAAGCTGACGAGAACCTCTTTTATGGACTATGAATTTCGACGCGATCCCTTCGGTGGCTATCGCGCCCGCTTCTCCATGGGCCATGAGGCCATAGGCCAGTGGCTGATCGACGAAGTGGGCAAGGATGAAGAGAAGCTCGACGAGCTCTTCGGCGTCATCGACCAGCTCTCCAATCGCACCCTGATGGAGTACAAGATGCTGGGCGGCGACTACTCGCTGCTGCTGACGATAGAGGAAGCCGAGGTCAAGGCCAATGTCCTCAACATAGCGCTGGATGAGGATCTCGACGACCTGGCCTACTACGATGATGAACAGCTGGCCATGTGCGGGCTGGAAGATTTTGCCCAGGTGCTCAGCTCCTGGCGCGCCTTTATCCGTAACGAGGATATGGGCTGAACAAACCGATCAAGGGCGAGCATGCCCTTCGCAACCCAACAGGATTGACTATGTCTATTTACGATTTTGATGACGAATTGCCGGAAGAAGAAGATCAGGAAGAGAGTGGCAAGAAGCCTGCCGCTCCTGCCAAGAAGAAGGGCAAGCAGGTCATGAACACCCAGGTGAACCTGAGCCCCCGTGATGCCAGCCGCCTCAATGGCATGCATATCGAAGCCATCTCCACCCTGGACGATGTCAGCCTGCCGAAGAACGTCATCTTCAAGGCGGGCCTCATCGCCCTGGGCGAGCTGGCGCCGACCAAGCGGGCCGATATCATAGCCCGTGTGATTGCCGAGTCCGGCCGCTAAGCCGCGCCCTGCCTTCACCCATAAAAAGACCGGCTCAGGCCGGTTTTTTTATGGGTAGCCGTGCCCCCTGTCTCTCCCCCTGTAACCAAAACCCCTCTGCCCCGGTCTGTGTTATTGATTGCCAGGACCACCAGAGGAGTTCCCCATGCCCGGTATTTCCCCCTGTTTTGCCCTGATATTGTGCACCCTCTCGGCCACCGCCGGTGCCGCCAGCCTGATCGTTGAGAACGGCCTGCCCTCTCCCCTTATTGGCTGGCCCGAAAAATCGTTTCAGGGGCACACCCGCTACAGCGACGTCGAGGAAGCAGGGAGCATAGTGCTGCGGGCCGAGGCCGATGGCAGTGCCTCCGGCAAGTTTCTGGATCACACCATCGATCTGAACAAGACCCCTATTCTGAGCTGGCGCTGGAAGGTGGCCACTGTCGCCGACGGGCATGCTGACGAGCGCAGCAAGGCGGGGGATGACTACCCGGCTCGCCTCTATCTGGTGGTCAAACGCGGCCTGTTCGGCCTCTCCAGCAAGGCCATCAACTATGTGTGGTCTGCCCATCAGCCCCTGGGCAGTCATTGGCCCAATGCCTTCACCGAGCAAGCCATCATGCTGAGCGTGGAGAGCGGCCCGGCTCATGCGGGGCAATGGGTCAGCTACCGCCGTGATGTCCGCGCCGACCTCGCCCGTCTGCTGGGGGAGCCGATCGACCAGATAGACTCCATCGCCATCATGACAGACAGCGACAACGGGGGCGGCCTGGCCCGAGCCTGGTACGGAGACATCCGCTTCTCGGCCAGATAGGCAGGCCAGCTCGGACGAGCGCCACGCCATTCACCCCATCTTTACCATCCGTTTGCCACCCGGATGCAGAAGGAGTCATTGTTGTCTTCTCTCTTCATCCCTTGCTATGCTCTGCGCCCTTTTAGTGCGCCGGAGCCCGGATTTGTCTCTCCCTATCGATATGCTTGTCTGGGCCCTGCTGGCTGCCAGCACAGGGCTCACCCTGGCCCGGCAGTGGCGCGCGGGCGCTCTGCTGCTCGTACTTTGTCTGTTGGCCGCCCTGCTGATGGGGCGACTCAGCCCCCTCGCCCTCAGTCTGGTCGTGATGGGGCTCGCCCTGGCGGGCAACCTGCATCGCCTGCCCGCCTCCTGTCGCCCCGCCGCCCGGGGGCTTGTGCTGCTCTGGGCATTGGCACTCATGCTCCACCAGCTCCCCGGCTTCGAAAATTTGAAGATGTTGGACAAGGTGCAGGCGGGACCGGCCAGCGTCCCCTTTAGCCTCTATCTGAATCTGGACAAGCCCCTGGCCCTGTTCGGCCTGCTGCTCGCCTGGCGAGATCTGCTGGGGCCGGGAGGCCTGATACGCTGGCGGCCGCTGCTCCTGCTCACCCTTCCCCTTGCGGGCTTGCTATTGACGGCCTGGGGAGTGGGCGCCCTCAAACCCGAGGTGGGCCTGCCCAGCTGGTGGTGGCTGTTTGCCCTCAATAATCTGCTGCTCACTTGCGTTTCGGAAGAGGCGCTGTTTCGCGGCTGCCTGCAACAGCGGCTGAGTGAGCGCTTCACCCCCTTGACGGGCTTGCTGATCGCAAGCGGGCTCTTTGGCATGGCCCATCTGGCTGGCGGCCCGCTGCTGGTCGGCTTCGCCGCCCTGGCCGGGCTCTGCTACGGCTTGGCGTTTCACTGGAGTGGTCGCCTGAGCATCGCCATCGCAGTCCACTTCCTGTTCAACTTCGCCCACCTGGCCCTCTTTACCTACCCCCTGGCCAGTCGCTAAGCCATGAAAAAAGGGCCCCGAACGGCCCTATTTACACCCTCCACTCCCTCAGGCCAGCGGGTAGCTGGCCGTCAGACCATTTTCACAATGCCAGTTGGCCCACAGTTTGCCATCGCTGCCCATCTGCAAGGTGGCGAAGTTGCGAGTGCGCAGATAGACGGGGGCGCCGAACGGCTTGATCAGCTCGGTGCGGATCAGCCGGCTCTCGTCGAGGTACTCGGGATCGTCATTGGTCATGGCGAGGATCCCCATCCACTGGAACTGGGTCGGGCAGGGATGCACTATGCCGGAGGAGACCAGCTGGTGCACATTCATCACCCCCTTGCCCACCCGCCGGTCCTGGATGACCCCGAGGCAACCCACGTGCACATCCCCGGACAGGATCAGGGTTCTGGACGCCCCCTTGTCGGCCTTGCGCCGCTGCTGGGCGTTGTCCAGCAGTCGCATGATGAGGCGGGCCCGCTCCCCCTCGTGGGCCTTGGCGCGCCAGTGATCCTTGAGATCGTCGGTCAGCTCCTCCTCCCAGGGGGTGGCATCCAGCGCCGCCTCGGTGAAGGAGAAGTCCCGATAGACCACCGGCACCCCCGCCATCACCAGCAGGTGCCCCTCGCTGCAGGCGGCCAGAGCGCTATTCACCTGATCCCACTGCCCCCGGCTCATCACCTGGGTTTGAGTGCGGGTTGCCCTGTTGTCCAGCGCCAGGATCTGATAGCCCCTAAAGGTCAGCCGCCAGGAGTGGTGACTCAGGGCCGCCGGATCCAGCAAGGAGCCATTGGCGCCGGAGCGCAGCTGGAACAGCCGGAAATACTTGGCGGCGGCGGCGTAGATGGCGCGATAGACCTCGCAGCCCTGCAAGTCGGCGGGGTAGCTGCCCCAGCCATCGAAGATGTCGTGATCGTCCCACATCATGGCATTGGGCACCCGGGCCAGCATGCGCGCCACCTCGGGGCGGCCCCACTGCTTGCAGTAGAGCTCGCAATAGAAACGGTCGAGCTGCTCCTCCATGGTGCGGGTCGCCTTGCGTTTGACCTTCTCGGTCCTGTCCAGCTCGTTCCAGGCCTTCAGGGTCGGCACCTGGGTCCAGAGAGAATCGGCATAGACCTGATCCCCGCCCATCAGCAGCAGGGAGAAGGGATGCGCCTGGTGTTCGGCGGCAAGTTTGTCCCACATGGCGTAGGGCTGGGGGGTGGAGGTGAGCAGCTTCAAGTCGGAGAAACCGTTGCAGGAGGCATAGCCAATCAGCACCTGATCTTTCAGACCCGGCAGATGAAACTGCCATTGGCTGGCCCCGGCCAGATCCTGGGCGGGCACCCCATCCAGCAGGATCTCGTAGCCTATGGTGCTGGTCTTGGCCTTGGCGGGGGCCGACCAGAGCGCTCGCCAGAAGCCGCCTTTGGGGGTATCCGCCTGCTTGCTGGCGGCCAGCAGCTTGCCATTGACTCTGACGTCAGCCCCCTTGCAGTCCGCCCCCGCCAGAAAACAGATACTGTATTGAGTGTCGGATTCGAGCCCCAGCAGGGGGCCCATTACCAAAGTCGTCATCGCTTATCCCTCCATGATTTCACCCATGCAGCATAGCGAAACAGGCGTCCTTTGATACTGACCAGCTGGGAGGCGCTATCTCAGGCGGCAGCGAGCGGCATCACGCCTTGCCCTTGAACTGCTTGACGCTGCGCTTGTTGGCGGTGCGGCGATTCGCCTGCTTGTCTCTGGGGGCGCGCTTGCCCTCCCCGCTGGCGGGCTGGTCGGTCACCGGGAAGCCTTCAAGCTCGGCCAGCGCCAGCTCACGACCGGTCAGGGTGCGGATGGCGGCGAGGGTCTCGGTCTCGCCGTGGCAGACCAGGGACATGGCGAGCCCCTTGCGCCCGGCGCGGGCGGTGCGGCCGATGCGATGCACATAGACGGGGGCGCTGGCGGGCAGGTCCAGGTTGATCACCACCGGCAGCGCCTCCACATGGATGCCGCGCGCCATCAGATCCGTGGCCACCAGCACCCGCACCTTGCCCACCTTGAAATCGGCAAGCGCCTGCTCGCGCGCCCCTTGCTCCTTCTCCCCATGCAGGGCCGCCACCGCTATACCCGCCTTGGCGAGCTTCCTGGCCACGGCGTCGGCATCATCCCGCGCGCTGATAAACACCAGCACCTGAGGCCAATCCTGCTCTTTCAGCAAGCCGATCAGCGCCGGCACCTTGCCGCTCTTGTTGACCAGATAGAGCCGCTCCTCGATATCCTCCACCAGGCCGTTGCGCGGGTTCGCCTCGATGCGTACCGGCTCGCGCAGCAGACCGCTCGCCAGGCTCTCCAGCTCGGTTGGCAGGGTAGCGGAGAAGAGCAGATTCTGACGCTCGGCGGGCATGGCATTCAGCAACCACTGGATATCGGGCCAGAAACCCATCTCCAGCAGGCGATCCGCCTCATCCAGCACCAGACATTGCAGGCTGCTCAATCCCAGCAGCCGCTGGGCCAGCAAGTCCCGCAGCCGCCCCGGGGTCGCCACCAGCAGTTGGGGCCCCAGGGCCAGCTCGGCCTGTTGCAGCTCCTGGGCCACCCCGCCGCACAGGGTCACCACACGCAGCCCCAGCGCCTCGGCACCGCCCAGCAGCGCGGCGCTCACCTGGCTCGCCAGCTCCCGGGTCGGCACCAGCACCAGCCCCTGCACCCGATCGGAGGTCGAGTCCAGCCGTTGCAGCAGCGGCAGGCCGAATGCCAGGGTCTTGCCGCTGCCGGTCTGGGCCAGGGCCAGCAGATCTTGTCCCGCCAATGCCAGCGGAATGGCTAGTTGCTGGATGCGGGTCGGGGTGTGCAGTTCGGCAGGCAAGGCGGCCAGCAGGGCGGGATCGAGGTGGAGTTCGTTAAAAGTCATGGGGCTACGCGGCAGGAAGAAGTGGGAGGCGAAGTCTAGCCAGAGTGACCCCATAAGTAAAAGGATGGTGCCGACTCCGGCGCCGCCAGGGATCCTGGGGGCTGGATAACGACACGGGGGCTAACTCCCCGCGCCAGAAATAAAAACGGCCTGCGCCTGTGTTGAAACAGGGCAGGCCGTCGGGCAAGCAGAGTGCTTACGAGATTACAGCACGGCCAGGGCGGCGGCGTAGTTCGGCTCGTCGGCCACTTCGGCTACCAGCTCGCTGTGCAGCACCTTGTTCTGCTCATCCAGCACAACGATGGCACGGGCAGCCAGGCCCACCAGCGGACCGGAGGAGAAGGCCACGCCGTAGTCTTGCAGGAAGGAGACACCACGCAGGGTGGAGAGGTTGACGACCTTGTCCAGGCCTTCGGCGCCGCAGAAGCGAGCCTGGGCGAACGGCAGATCGGCGGAGATGCACAGCACCACTGCGTTGTTCAGGGAGCTGGCCTGCTCGTTGAACTTGCGCACGGAGGTGGCGCAGGTCGGGGTATCGACGCTCGGGAAGATGTTCAGGATCTTGCGCTGACCGGCGAAGGTCGCCAGGGTCGCATCGGACAGATCGCCAGCAACCAGGGAGAAGGGCTTGGCCTGCTCACCGGCAACGGGGAATTGGCCGGAAACGGAGACTGGGTTGCCTTGCAGGGTGACGGTATTGCTCATTTTTTGAGTCCTTGATGATTGAGGGGGGATCCAGGGTCCCAGTATAGGCCCAGCGGCGGGGGACAAACACCCGCCAACCACAGGGATATAAATCTGGGTAGGCCAACCACCCCTCCGCCGATAGAAGGGGAAAAGGGGCTTGACCTTGGACTTAACACCAAGGTTTACACTGGGCTCAGACATAAGGGATCCCGCAGGGGCGGGATCCACTCAAGAGGGACTCATCATGAGCAAATCCTGCTGCAGCCATTCCCATGCCGCCCCCATCAAGGCCGTTGGCAAGGCCGCACCCCATCAACACGAACACGGGCACGACAGCCACTGCTGCGACACTGCGGCCCCGGTCAGCTGCAGCGCCAGTACGGCCTCCCATGCCCATCAGGAGCAGGAGGTAAACGAATCACCGGGGGATGAAGAGCCCCCCAGAGGAAGTTGCCAGAGTCAGGGTTGCTGTGACTCGCAGCCAGCTCATGACCATAGCGACCATGCTGGTCATGATCATCAGTCGGTCGCCGACAGCCCCGAGCCCCTGGCTTCGCCGACTCAGAACAGCCGTCGCCACAGCTGGCAGGTGCTGGGCATGGACTGCCCCAGCTGCGCCCGCAAGATAGAGACCGCCGTCAGCCGGGTCGAGGGCGTGCAGCAAGCCCGGGTGCTGTTTGCCACCGAGAAGCTGGTGGTGGATCTCGCCCCCGGCCTCTCCCCCGACCCCGTCACCGCCGCCGTGCGGCAAGCTGGCTTCCGACTCAAGGGGGAGGCCAGTGCCAAGGCCGCCGCCGGCCAGCCGCGTGGCCCTCTGCTGACAGCATTGGGCAACTTGTTCAGCAAATATGGGCAACCCCTCTCCCTGGCCGCCTTGATGTTGGTGGCGGCCCTGCTGCCCGACACCCTCGGCCAGCCACTCTTCATCCTGGCGACCCTGTGGGGACTCTGGCCCGTCGCCCGCAAGGCCTGGGCCCTGACCAGGAGCGGCTCCCCCTTCGCCATCGAGACCCTGATGACGGTGGCAGCGCTCGGCGCCCTCTTCCTCGGCGAGACCGCCGAGGCGGCCATGGTACTGCTGCTGTTCATGCTGGGGGAACATCTGGAGGCCTATGCCGCCGGTCGTGCCCGCGCCGGGGTCACCGCCCTGATGGCGCTGGTGCCCGATCAGGCGCTGCGCATTCGTACCACCGCAGATGGTGAAATACGGGAAGAGGTAGCCGCCGATGAACTGCGTCCCGGCGACATCATCGAAATCGCCCCCGGCGCCCGCCTGCCGGCCGATGCCCGCCTACTCGACCCCCTCGGCGCCTTTGACGAGAGCGCCCTGACCGGTGAATCCATTCCGGTAGAGCGCCGCCAGGGGGACAAGGTGCCCGCTGGCAGTCTGGCGGCGGATCGGGTGCTGCGCCTCGAGGTGGTCTCAGAGCCCGGCAACAACGCCATCGACCGCATCTTGCACCTCATCGAGGAGGCCGAGAGCCAGCGCGCCCCTATCGAGCGTTTCATCGACCGCTTCAGCCGCTGGTACACCCCGGCCATGATGCTGGTCGCCCTGCTGGTGGTGATAGTGCCGCCGCTGGCCTTCGGCCAGAGCTGGGACGAGTGGATCTACCGCGGGTTGGCGCTGCTGCTCATCGGCTGCCCCTGCGCCCTGGTGATCTCCACCCCGGCGGCGGTGACCTCGGCCCTGGCGGCGGCAACCCGGCAAGGGGCGCTGATCAAGGGGGGCGCGGCACTGGAGCGACTGGCCCATGTCGATACCATCGCCTTCGACAAGACCGGCACCCTGACCCTGGGCAAGCCCCGGCTGACCGAGCTTGTCAGCCTCACTGGCCAAGCCGAGACAGAGTTGCTGGCCCTGGCCGCCGCCATCGAGCAGGGCTCCCATCACCCCCTGGCCCGTGCCGTGGTGGCCGCCGCGAGCGAGCAGGGGCTGACCCTGGCCGCGGCAAGCGAACTGCGCGCCCTGCCGGGCATGGGGGTGGAAGGACGCATCGACAGCGCCCTCTGGCAACTGCTGGCCCCGAGCCGGGTTCCCGCTCTGGGCGAGGCGCTCGAGGCACAGGTCGCCGCCCTGGAACGCCAGGGCAAGACGGTGATTTTACTCTGCCGGATGGGAGAGGCGCCGGTTGCCATGCTGGCGCTGCGCGACCAGATCCGGCCAGACGCCGCGGCGGCTCTGCGTGAGCTGAGGGAGCTTGGGCTGCAAAGCATCATGCTGACCGGGGACAACCCGCGCGCCGCCGAGGCCATCGCCGGTGAGCTCGCCATGGAGTGGCGGGCCAGCCTGTTGCCCGAGGGCAAGGTGGAGGAGATAGCCAGACTCGCAAAGACCCGCAAGGTAGCCATGATAGGGGATGGCATCAACGACGCCCCCGCCATGAAGCGTGCCAGCATCGGCATCGCCATGGGGGGCGGCACCGACGTGGCGCTGGAAACCGCCGATGCGGCCCTGACCCACAACCAGCTCGGCGGCCTCGCCGCCATGATCCGGCTGTCGCGCTCGGCGCTCGCCAACATCCACCAGAACATCGCCCTGGCGCTGGGGCTCAAGGCCATCTTCCTGGTCACCAGCCTGCTCGGCATCACCGGGCTCTGGATAGCGGTGCTGGCCGATACCGGCGCCACCGCCCTGGTCACCGCCAACGCCCTGCGCCTGCTGCGCAAGCGCTAAGCAGCAATATCACCGGCCACGGCACTGCCCCGCAGATGCCGGACATGAAAAAGCCAGCCCTCGGGCTGGCTTTTATTTTCTGAGGTGGTTGGGCGCTACCGCCCTGCCCCCAGCTCATGGCTCCTTGGCCTACCCCTTCTTGCCCAGCGGCAGACCCGCGCCCTGGGCACCGGCTTGCGGTTTGACGAAGACGGCGGCGGACCAGGCCCCCAGGGTCAGCTGACCGCTGCCAGCAGCCGCGCCATTGGCGATGCTGTTGCTACCGCGATGCTTGCCGCTCAACACCATGCCGGACAGATCGATGACTTGACCCTTGCCGTCACGCAAATCGCCGATGCTCTGGCTGGTGTTGGTGGCGTTGATCATCACCACCAGGCCGTCGATGGCAGGATCGAGATCCGCCCCGGCACCCGCACCATCATCCACCGACATCACAATGAGACCGGGGATCTGATCCGGCCCTGTGTTGCGAAAATCGACCCGCTTGATCACCTCGGCCCCGCTGCCAAGACGCAGCAGACGGGAGGATTGACGCAGCTCGGCCAGTTCCTGGTAGAAGCTCACCATCTGCTGCATCTCGGCCGAGCCCGGCGTGGCGTGCTGGCCGAGCACCTGCTCGATCAACGGGTAGTTGTCGCCGTCTTTATCCTTGCGTGGCAAGCCCTTGTCGAAGTTGTTGTCGCCGAGGGTGTAATCGACTCTGTTGTACCAGTCACCGGAGTCGTAGCTGTCGCGCTCCATGGACTTGGAACGCAACAGTTCGCTGCCAGCGTGGGTGAAGGGAATGCCCTGCCCCAGCATGGCGGTCGCCAGCGACACCCCCTGCATCCGTACCAGATCGGCACCTTGTGGCGCCTTGTAGACCAGGTTGTCGAACAGGGATTGGTTGTCATGCTTGGAGACGTAGTTCTGAACTTCGGTCGGATCCTGGGCATAACCCGCGGCCTGACCGTTGTAGTCGATCTCCGCCCCCTTCTTCGCCACGCCATCCTTGTCGGTCAGTACGAACGCCTTGAGATTGCCGGCCATGCCCAGACGCACCAGATCGGACTGATGCAGGGCGGTGGCAAGCTCGACCCCGTCCAGCTCGTTGGCAGCCACGAAGGCGCCATTGCCGAAGCCCTGGGCTTTGCGAATGCCTTCACCGCCGTCGAACGGGCTGCCGCCGCGCACCGCGTCCCGCAACCGGTCGGAGAAGGAGCCGATACCGGTCCCGGCCAGGTGTTGCTGGGTCGCCTGCACGAAGCGCTTGTCGTTCTCCACCTCGCCGAAGTTCCAGCCCTCGCCGTAGAAGTACATCTCGGGGTTGACCTTCTTCACCTCCGCCAGGGCCTGCACCATCTGATCCTTGGGATGGTGACCCATCAAGTCGAAGCGGAAGGCATCGATCTTGTAGTCCCGCGCCCAGGTCACCAGGGAATCGTCGATCAGTTTGGCGAACATGGCGTGTTCCGGCGCCGTGTTGGAGCAGCAGGTGGAGTTCTCCACCGAGCCGGTCTCGGGATTGAGGCGCTGGTAGTACCAGGGCACTATCTTGTCGAGCACGGATTTCGAGCCGAGCCCCGCCTCGTTGGTGTGGTTGTAGACCACGTCCATCACCACGTTCATGCCGATGTTCTGCTTGATGGCCTGCACCATCTCGCGGAACTCCTTGATCCGGGTCGTGCCCTCGGCGTTGGTGGCGTAGGAGCCTTCCGGGGTGCTGTAGTGGTAGGGGTCATAACCCCAGTTGAAGGAGTCCACCCCGCGCAGATAGCCGTAAAGCTCCTGCACTACAGGATTCTCCTTGCTGTCGCTCATCTGCAGATCGCCAAGCACGGCCGCAATGGTCTGGCCGCCGCCGCAGTGGCTGGCGAACCTGGAGTTCTTGACCTCGGGATTGACCTCGCACAGCTTGCTGAAGTCATCCTGGAGGTTGGCGACCTTGGCCGGATCTTCGTCAATGGTGGCGATGTCGAACACCGGCAGCAGGTGCAGGTGACTGACGCCGCTCTTGGCCAGGGATTTCAGGTGGGTGACGGGGACGCTGTCGCTGTCGGTCAGGCCGAGGAACTTGCCGCGATGCTCGGCCGGAGTGGAGTCGTCGTTGCCGGTCAAGTCCCGGACATGGGCCTCATAGATGACGATATCGGCCGGATTGGCCTGGCTGTGGGGGGCCTTCAGGCTATCCCAACCCACGGGTTTGAGGGCCGGATCGTCGAGATCCACCACCTGACTGAACTCGGAGTTCATGGCCAGGCTCAGGGAGTAGGGGTCGGTCACCTGATAGGACTCCAGCTTGCGGCTGAGGGGGTGATAGACCTCGACGGCATAGCGGTAGAACTTGCCCACCAGCTCGCTGCCACCCTGCAGGCTCCAGCTGCCGCTCGCCTCATCCAGCGTCATGGCGCGCTCGCCTAGGGATTTGTGCTGCTCATCGAACAGCGCCAGCTTGACCGACTTCGCCGTCGGTGCCCAGAGCCGGAAGCTGACGTTGCCCCCTTCCGCTATGGCGCCGTAGGCCAGCTTGGTGGCGGCCTCGGCATAGACAGCATCCAGGGCGCCAGCGCTCTGTACCAGGGTCGCCGCTTGCAAGATCCCCTCCTGGTCGGTACCAATTGCCACCAACTCCCCCTTGAGCAAGGGCTTGAGGTCCTTACCGGCAGGCAAAGCGAATGCGGCGGCGTCCTTGAGGTGCGGATACTTGGCCTGCTGCGAGGCCGAGAGGCTGGTCGGGGTCAGCTTGAGGTAGGGGAAGTCAAACACCCCCTCGCCATTGGCGGTGATGGTGCCTGACTCTGTGTAGTAGAGACGCACATGGGGTTTGTCCTTGCCCCCTTGCCAGATCAGGGTGTTGCCGTCGATGAGATGGGCACTGGCCCCCGCCACCCCGAAGGCGGCGTTGAACGCCTCGGCCCGGCTGCCATAGACATCCCCCTTGCCTGCCAGGATGGCGACGGTGCGATCCGGGTGATCCTGGAAGATCACCTTCATGTCGCTGCCAGTCAGGTTGCCGAGGGAACCATCCCGGGCGATAAAGTTGATGCAGCCTTCCAGCTTGTCGAGGGGCACCACCCAGGCCGGGCCGACGCTGTCGGCACTGGCTGGCGTCTTGCTCCCATCATCCCAGCTCGCATTCAGGCCGCTGGCGGCGGTGGCGCTGCAGGCATCGTTGTTCCACAGGTGCAGGCTGTAACTGGCGAAGGGGCCATCCACCCCGCGCGCCGCGGCAGACTGGGTGTCTACCAGGGCGATCACCGCCTCATTCGGTCCCGCTACCAGCAACTCCTTGGGAGGATCCATCTTGGGCAGCCGGGCAACCGGATCGGTGCCACTACCACTGTCGTTATCGGAGCCGCTGCCATTGCAGCCGGACAATAGGGTCAGCAGTGAGGCTGTTACCAGCGCCACCTTGGTCTTTTTCATATCCATGTTTTTTATTATTCCCGCTGTGTGAGTCCCGACGGTCGAGACGTTCAGGCCCGGTCAGTGCCGAGCAGAACCATATTAATCAGCGGCCTGGGATGCAAACGTGAGCGGTTTTGCATAAAAGTCATACACTTTCAACAAGATAACGTTTTCATAACAGAAGTTGGATCGGGCTCACAGACCGGGGGACTATTTAGCCTCACAACTGGGACAAGGCGACAAGATTCAGAAAAACCAAATTAGGATCAAATAGATAGAGAGGGTATGCCATATGACAAGGATCGAGGAGCACGCCAGGCAGCTGGATAGGGAATATCAGGCCCTCAACCAGCTGTTTAACCAATTCTGCCAGCTGGCGGGGGCCCTGGCGGAGCAGTATCACTTCTTCAGCTGGCCCGATTATGAAGAGACACCGCCCCTGTGCCGAGCCTTCACCCTGCTGGGAGAGCCCCGCGAGTTGCGGCTGCGCTGCCAGCCCACCAAGCACCCTGCCCTCGACGGCCTGCTCCAGATCCTGGATGAGACCGGCACAGTCCATGCCAGCCTGAGTTTTCGCGCCGATGGTCAGCTGCAACTGGAATCGGGCCACTTGCTGGACGATCCACCCAAGCTGTTCCTCAAGCTGCTGCTGGGCGCCGTCTGGCAACACAGCGCCGGTGAGGAACACCATCCTCACCCCTAAGAGGGATCGTCAGATAACGATGGACACCCCCTGCTCGCCCTGTACAAGGGGCTGATGAGCCCCTCCCCTATGAGATCGCCCAAGAGCAAGAGGAGAGCACCGCCCCAGCCTGGAGCATCAGGCCTGTGCTATCTCGATGGTGAGATGCACCAGCTCCTCGTGGATGGCGAGTTGCTCGCGGATCTGCCGGGCCGGCACCGGATCCGCCATGGCCAGTGACAGCACCCCGGCATATTGCCACTGACCGACTCGCCAGACGTGCAGATCGCGGATCTCGGCGCCGGGCAGGGTGGCAATAAGCTCGCGGATCTCCGCCACCACGGGGGCATCCATCTCGGCATCCAGCAGTACCAGCCCGGTGTCGCGCAGCAGGCCCTTTGCCCAGACGGCCACCAGCACGGCGCCCACAATGCCCATCAGAGGATCCAGCCAGTCGGCGCCCCACAGCATGCCCCCGACCAGCGCGAAGATGGCCAGCACCGAAGTCGCCGCATCCGCCAGCACGTGCAGGTAAGCGGCACGCAGGTTCAGATCCTGATGGCCGTGATGATGATGATCCTGATGATGATCCTGATGATGATCGTGATGATGATCGTGATGATCGTGGCCATGGTGACGGTCATGATGGCCGTGGTGATGATCCTCCTTGAGCAACCAGGCACAGGCCAGGTTCACCAGCAGACCGAGCAAGGCGATGGCGATCGCCTGTTGGTAGTGAATGGGGCTGGGATCCAGCAGCCGAGCCACCGACTCGAATAGCATCAAGCCCGCCACTCCCACCAGCAGCAGGGCACTGGTAAAGCCCCCCAACACTTCGATCTTCCAGGTGCCGAAGCTGAAACGATAATCCCGGGCATAATGGCGGGCGGCACGATAGGCCAGCACCGAGAGACCGAGTGCCAGCGCATGGGAGCTCATGTGCCAGCCGTCGGCCAGCAGCGCCATGGAGTTGAATACCCAGCCACCGCTGATCTCCGCCACCATCATGATGAGAGTCAGCAGCACGGCCCAGCGGGTCTTCTGTTCGGCCAGGGGATTACCCTGATGCAAGACGGGTTGATGACAGTGATGGGTAGCGACGGATGACATGGATTTCTCCTGCGGGCTTTGATGCAATATACTATACCCCAGTATAGTTTTTCGATCATCAGGATTTCCCATGTCACACACCATTCACGACAAGAAGAAGCTGCTGGCCCGGGTCAGACGCATCAAGGGGCAGACAGGTGCGCTGGAGAGCGCCCTGGAGCAGGGGACCGACTGCACTGCCATCTTGCAGCAGATTGCCGCCATCCGCGGCGCCGTCAACGGCCTGATGCTGGAGGTACTGGAGGGCCACATGCGCGAACACCTCGGCGCCGAAGAGGCTACCCCGGCCGAGCGGCTGGAGGATCTGGATCAGGTGGTGCGGGTACTGCGTTCCTATCTGAAATAACGAGCCTCTCCCTGGGATACGGTCAACTTGGCAGCAGCATGATTTACCGCCGGTTTCAGGCTTGAGCCCTCGTCCGCTTTACGCCATGATGGCTGCCGATCATTGATCTCCGAATTCTGGATGCAACTTCGCAAGGATCCCCCATGTTTGAACACGTCGATGCCTACGCTGGCGACCCCATACTGACCCTGGTCGAGACCTTTCACAAAGACACCCGCGAGCAGAAGGTGAACCTGGGGATCGGCCTCTATTACGACGAGCAGGGCCGCATTCCGCTGCTGGCTTCCGTGCAGCAGGCCGAAGCCCAGCGGGCCGCCGCGCCGGCGCCGCGCCCCTATCAGCCAATGGAGGGTGCCGCCAACTACCGCAGCGCCGTACAGCATCTGCTGTTTGGCGCCGAACACGCCGCCGTCAAGGCGGGTCGTATCGCCACCATCCAGACCATAGGTGGTTCGGGCGCGCTGAAGATCGGCGCCGATCTGCTCAAGCGCTACTTCCCTGCCTCAGAGGTGTGGGTCAGCAATCCGACCTGGGACAACCACAAGGCGATGTTCGAGGGAGCCGGCATCAAGGTGCACGACTACCCCTACTATGACGAAACCAGTGGCGGTCTGAACTTCGGCGCCATGATCGACTGTCTGAGCGCGCTGCCCGCCAGGAGCATAGTGCTGCTGCACCCTTGCTGTCATAACCCGACCGGCGTGGACCTCTCCCGCGCCCAATGGGATCAGGTGATCGCCCTCATCGTGGATAAAGGGCTGATTCCCTTTATGGACATCGCCTATCAGGGTTTCGGTGACGGTCTGGAGGAAGATGCCTACGCCATCCGCGCCATGCTGAACGCAGGCGTCAGCTTCTTCGTCAGCAACTCATTTTCCAAGAACCTCTCCTTCTACGGAGAGCGCTGTGGCGGCCTGTCCGTCATCTGCAAAGATGCGGAAGAGGCGAGTCGGGTACTGGGTCAGATGAAGGCGACCGTGCGTCGCAACTACTCCAGCCCGCCCACTCACGGCGGTCAAATCACCGCAGCGGTGATGACTCAGCCTGAGCTGCGCGCCCTCTGGCTCGATGAGGTGACCGAGATGCGCACCCGCATCAAGGCCATGCGCCAGAAGCTGTTCGAGGTGCTCAGCGCCAAACTGCCAGGCCGGGATCTCAGCTACTTCATCAACCAGCGCGGCATGTTCAGCTATACCGGCCTGACCCCAAGCCAGGTCGATCGCCTGCGCGAGGAGTTCGCCGTCTATCTGGTGCGCTCGGGCCGCATGTGCGTGGCGGGGCTCAACAGCCGCAATGTGGAATACGTAGCCGACGCCTTCGCCGCCGTGCTCAAGGATTAAGACCCCGCGTATTCATTGCCGCTGACAATCCTCACGAAAGAGCCCCGCCATGGCGGGGCTCTTTCTATGGATGACGGCCTCCGCGCTCACCGCTCAGGGCAGCATTGCCCACAAGGTATGGGCGCCACCCAGCCAGCGCAGCAGGAAGAAGCCGCCCATGCCGATCACCACCACTGCCAGCGTCGGCAGCCGCAGCAGGGTCAGCAACGTCACCAGCACGGCGGCCAGCAGGTAATCCAGATCCCAGCTCAGCCCCGCCGCAGGCTCGTAGCTGAACACTATGGGCAACCAGATGGCCGTCAGCACCGACTGGGCGGAGAAGCTGAGGAAGGTGCCCATCTCTTCCCCCGGCTGATAGCGAGTCAGGCGGGAGAAAAAGGCAAAACGGTTGAAGAAGGTGATCATGGCCAGCAGGCCTATCATGAGCCAGCTCATCTCCGGCGCCCTCCCCATTGCCGCGCGGAATCCCATGGGGTTGAAGGTACAGAAACGCGGATCGCTGCCCCCTTTATCACGTTGTTCATCGTCAATCCCTCGCCCGTTGCAACAGATAGCCCACCAGCATGCCCGCCAGGGAGGAGATGATGATGTACACCTCGGCAAACCAGTGCTTGGTGATGACGGCCAGACCGCCGCTGACCAGGGTGGCGGCCACCATGGGCACACTCTTCATGGCCGGGATCGTCATGGCAATAAAGGTGGCGGCGATGGCAAAGTCGAGGCCGAGTTGTTCCAACCCCTGAATGTATTGGCCAGCGGCGATGCCGACCAGGGTCGCCAGGTTCCAGAACAGGTAGAAGACCACTCCGGCCACCAGGGCATAGGCGGGATTGAATACCCCCTGACGCTCCCTGTCTTTGAGGGCCACCGCAAACATCTCATCGGTGAGGAAGAAGGCGAGCCCGGCACGCCAGCGCAGCGGCAGCCCTATCACCTCGCGCCTGAAGGTAAAGCCATACAGGAAGTGCTGGGAGGTGATGACGAAGGTAGAGCCCAGGATAGGCAACAGAGGGGTTCCCGCCCCGATCAGGGTGCTGGCAGAGAGCTGGGCCGCCCCGGCGAATACCAGCAGTGACATCAGCTGTGCCTGCAGGGGGCTCAGCCCCACCTGCAGCGCCAGGGCGCCGCAGAGGATCCCCCAGGGCACCACGGACACCGAGAGCGGCAATATATCCAGACTGGCCCGCACCAGGAGCGGGCGGGAGAAGCAAGAGGCGCTGGCTGCGTGCTGCGCGGAATTGACGGCCATATCTGCATTCCACTGCATAAAAAGGAGCAAGCAAACTACCACAGTCAAGGGATGAACTCTAACCCGGCTGGCGTCATTCAAGCCATTGATACGCCACTCGGCTTAGCCCCTGGCAGCACAGCTGGTTAAGGCTGCTCGCGCACTGCGTTCACGGCGGTGACATATTCGCAAACACCCGGGCGCCATGGCAGATATCTAGGCCGCCAGCGATGGCGGTATAACGTCGCTTGATGCTGCTCCTATGAATAGGTGCGCCTGCCAGCGTTCATCAATCCGTCACCTTTGTGCACCATAAACAAACGAGCACGCGCCCCGTGGCCATCTTTACAAACTCGTAAATAGCTTCTTTATTAATCTTATGTAAAACAATATATTGATATTTAACGACCTTTTTCATCCATTACCCGAAAAAAGACAAGTGGTTAAGCCTGGGGACAGGTAAATAATTAAAGAATGCCCTCCTAAAAATTACCGATACTTGATGACCTAACCTCACTTCCATCATGAGAGCCTGATATGCAACAAGATACTAACCCCGAACTGGAACGCCGCTTGTTTAACAAGCTGCTGGATGTGCTTATCAAGGCTGGTCTGATCCTGGCGCTGGTCATCACCTGCTACGGTATTTTTTCCCCCTTCCTGACCCTGATGTTATGGGCCCTGATCCTGGCAGTCACCCTCTACCCGTTCCACCAGAAGCTGGCGGCGCGACTGGGTAACCGCCAGGGGCGGGCAGCCACCCTGCTGGTGCTGTGCGGCATAGTCCTGATCGTGGGGCCAACGGCTGTACTGACCAGCTCCCTGGCCGATACCATCACGGGTTTCGTCCATGACATGAAGGCCAACAGCCTGGTGATCCCCATGCCCGCTGAATCCGTGGGCACCTGGCCCATCGTCGGCAAAAAGGTCTACGCCGTCTGGCATCAGGCTGCGACCGATCTGCCCGCCTTTATTCAGAGCATGCAGCCCAAGATAGGTAACCTGGCCAAGACAGCCCTCGGCATGGTGGCCAGCATGGGCACCGGCATGCTCCAGTTTATCCTCTCCTTCGCGGTCGCTGGCATCATCATGGCCTACGGCTTGCCGGGTCAACGGAGCGCGCGCGCCATCTCGGCCCGCATCATGGGTGAGCATCGTGGTGACGAATTCGCCACCCTCTGCACCGCGACCATACGCGCCGTGGCGCAAGGGGTCATCGGGGTCGCCTTCATCCAGGCCATCTTGCTCGGTCTCTCGGTCGCCATCGCCGGTATTCCAGCCCCTGGCGTGATTGCGCTGATTGCGCTGATCCTGGGCATTGCCCAGATCCCGGCCGCCGTCATCTTCATTCCCTGCGTCATTTATATCTGGAGCAGCGGCGACTACGCGACTGCCCCAGCCGTCGCCTACACAGTGCTGCTGGTGATCTCAGGTCTGGCCGACAACGTGCTCAAGCCTCTGCTGCTCGGTCGCGGCGTCGATGCGCCCATGCCGATCATTCTGTTGGGCGCCCTGGGTGGCATGGTGTCAAGCGGCATACTCGGCATGTTCGTCGGGGCTGCCCTGCTCGCCATCGGCTACCAGATCTTCATGACCTGGGTAGCAGGGGATCATCTCACTCCGCTGAGCAGCAACACCCAGGAGACAGAGCAGCAAGATGCCCCCTGAACCATCATCAGCCAACACAGATAGCATCAGTTACCGCAGGGCGCCCTTAGGGGTCGCCCTGTTCGGTAGTCTATTGCTGAGTGCTTGTACCACCCTCGGGCCCGACTATGTCAGGCCAGAGGGTGGTCCCGTTAGCCAGTGGCAGGGAGGCTCCCTCGGCCAGACTCAGGCCCAAAAATCAGCCGTAGCGCTTGATGAGTGGTGGACCCAGCTTCAGGATCCCGTGCTCAATAGCCTGGTACAGGAGGCCCTGACCAAGAACCCTAATGTGCGGATCGCAGGCCTGCGCATTCTGGAAGCCAGGGCACAACTTGGCATCGCCGATGCCAGTCGTTATCCCCAGCTGCAACAGGTGAGCGGCAGCGCCCTGCAGACAGGGCAGGTGCGGGACGGACCCGACAGTCACTTCATGAGCTATGGCCTGGGTGCCAATCTCGGCTGGGAGATCGACTTCTGGGGTAAATTCCAGCGCAGCATAGAGGCGGCCGACGCCAGCTACTTCTCGACCCTCGCGCAATATGATGATGTGCAGGTGTTGATGGCAGCCCAGGTAGCCAGCCTCTATGTCAACATTCGCACCCTGGAGTCGCGCCTGCAGATCTCCCGGGACAACGCCCAGTTGCAAAAGCGCAGCCTGGAGATCACCGAGAAGCTGTTCAAGAGCGGCAACAGCGATGAGCTGGACGTGCAGCAGGCCAAGACCCAATACCTGAGTACGCTCTCTGGTATTCCCTCCCTTGAGGCCAGCCTGCGTCAGGGGCAAAACGCCCTGAGCACCCTGCTGGCCCGCGCCCCCGGTCCCCTGCCGGAGATGAGTGCCGACATTGGCATCATCCCTCACGCCAAACTTACCTTGGCGGCAGACTTGCCAGCGGATCTTATCCGCCGCAGACCGGATGTGCGCAGTGCCGAGCGGCTGATGGCGGCACAATCCGCCCTGATAGGCGTGAGCGAGGCGGAGCTCTACCCCTCCCTCACCCTGCTCGGTTCGGTCGGCCTGTCGGCCACCTCCTTGTCGGGCAGCAGCTCTACCCTGGACTGGGGCATAGGTCCCAGTTTCAAGTGGAATGTGTTTGACCATGGCCTGCTCAGCAATGCGGTGCTGGTGCAAGATGCCCGCTTCCAGCAGCTCAAGGAGAGCTACCAGAATACCCTGCTCGGCGCCGCGCGCGAGATCGACGATGCCGCCATAGGGTTTGCCAAGAATGAAGAGCAGATAGCGCTGCTTGAGCAGACCGAGCAGGCTGCCCGCCGCTCCCTCGACATCGCCAACATCCGTTACCGGGAAGGCATGGCGGACTTCCAGCGGGTGCTCGACTCCCAGCGGGCCCTGTTCAGCCAGCAAGAGCGTCTGGTCAGCAGCCGCGGCAATGTGATGCTCAGCCTGATCTCCCTCTACAAGGCAATGGGGGGAGGTTGGCAGCCAGGGCGAAATCGTCCACTGCTCGATGCACAGAGCCAGCAAGAGATGCAATCGCGCAGTGATTGGGGTCCATTGTTGACCGATCCGCTGCCCACTGCCGATGCCCCCTAACAAGATGACGAGAAGACCATGAGCCAAGATACCCCCATGCCCCCCGCCAATCCGCCAGCGTCGCCGCCCAGCCCTCAGCCGGGCAAGGGGAGCCGTATCGGCACCTTGCTGCTGCTTGCCCTGATCGCCATCAGCCTGCTGTGGTACTTCACCGCCGATCGCCTGACCCCTTATAGCTCCCAGGCCAGGGTGCAGGCCTTCGTGGTGCCCATCGCCGCTCAGGTCTCGGGTCAGGTGCAGCAGGTACTGGTGCAGAACAACCAGGATGTCGCGCTGGGTCAGCCGCTGTTCGAGATAGATCCCAGTCAGTATCAGATAGCCCTGCAGAGGGCCAAATCCGACTACGATTCGGTGTCGCGCTCGGTCAATGCGGCGGGGGCCGGTGTCATTGCCGCCGAAGCCTCCTTGCAGGCCGCCAAGGCCAATCGTCTCAAGGCCGAGCAAGACGCCAATCGCCAGGAGCGGCTCTATGCCGAGGATCCCGGAGCCATCTCGGTACGTCGCCTCGAAGTAGCCCGCGCCACTCGGGTGCAGGCCCAGAGTCAGGTCAAGGCCGCCGAAGCCAGCCTGATCCAGGCCAAGGAAGCCGCCGGCAACAGTGGCGACAACAACTCCCAGCTCATCAGCGCTCGCTCCGCCATCGAAAAAGCAGAGCTGGATCTCAGTCACACCCGGGTACTGGCCCCCTCCCGCGGCCTGGTCACCGACCTGCGCACCGATGCCGGTCAGTTCACCTCGGCCGGCACCCCGGCCATGACGCTCATCGCCATCCATGACGTCTGGATCAGCGCCGACATGACGGAGAACAACCTGGGTAATCTGGCTCCCGGCAATGAGGTAGCCATAGTGCTGGACGTCATGCCGGGCCGGGTATTCAAGGGCAAGATCCGCAGTCTGGGCAACGGAGTCAGTTCGGGTTCGCAGAGTGCGGCTGGCAGTCTGCCCACGGTGGAAAACAGCCGTGACTGGCTACGTCAGGCTCAGCGTTTCCCGGTCGCCATCGAGTTTGAAAAAGATGAGCTCAAGGATATTCAAGGGATCCGGGTCGGCGGCCAGGCCGAAGTGCTGGTATACAGCGGCGACAACTGGCTGATGAATGGCCTGGGGGTATGCTTCATCAAGTTGATGAGCCTGCTCTCCTACCTCTATTGAGCGGCGAACGAATGCGATACGGAGCGACACCCTGATGCACAGGGCCGACAAAGCAGTACTGCGACTCACGTTGGGCATGGGCCTCAGTGTCATGGTGACCTACGGCCTGGCCCTACCTCAGCCTCATTTGAGTTGTCTGGTGGTGATACTGCTGCTGTGCAAACCTGGCCCTCCTCTGCCCCTGCTCAAGGGGTTACTGATGGGAGGGGTGCTCATGGTGCTGATGGCCAGCGGCGTGCTGATGGTTCCCCTGCTTGAACACTATGGGGTCAGCGCCCTGCTGCTGATTGCCCTGATACTGTTTGGCCTCTTCTACCTCGGCCTCAAGAGTGGCAACCCCTTGCTGACGCTACTGGTCATCACCTTCACCCTGATCCCGGTAGCCGGGGTGGCGGATCAGGCCCTCGCCTTCATGGTGATCCAGGCGCTGGCAACCGGGGTCATGCTGGGGGCCTTCATCGGCACCGTCTCTCACAATCTGTTTCCCGATGAACCGAGTCAGGCTGCCAAGCCTGGCTACCTCAGCCCGGAGAACGCAGGCTGGGTCGCACTGCGGGCCGTCATCATAGTGCTGCCGGTCCTGGTGTTGGCGCTGCAAGACCCCTCCCACTATCTGGCAGCCATCATGAAGACGGTGGCGCTGAGCCAGCAGGCCTGTACCACCAATGCCCGCAATGCAGGCAAGGAGCTGATAGGCTCGACCCTGGTCGGCGCCCTGGTCGCCGCCATTGCCTGGTCCGGGCTCGCACTCTGGCCCAATCTGTGGATGCTGATGCTATGGATCATGGCCACCAGCCTCTGGCTCGGCGTGCGACTATTCAGGATAAAAATGAGCCGGGTTGCCCCCTCCTTCTGGAGCAACGCCTTGATGACCATGATGATACTGCTGGGCCCGGCCATTCAGGACAGCGCCAACGGCAAGGATGTACTGCAGGCATCCCTGTTCAGACTGGGCCTTTTCCTGCTCGTCGCCTGCTACGCCTGGGGAGCGGTCTGGGTACTTGAGCGCTGGCGCGCGAGCAGGCTATCCCCGCAGACACTCAACCACGAGACAATGCCATGATCTTGATGAACCTGCTGGTGGGCTTGCCCACCATGCTCATTTGCCTCTCACTGCAAGCCACAGTGACCTTCTGGGCCGTGCGCTTCTATATCAACCAGGTTCACAACAACACCACTCCGGGTTGGCTGGGGCGTGGTGTCGGCCCCTTGCTGGTTGTCATGGTGTTGCTGATGCTGGGTAATTTCATCCAGATCACGCTCTGGGGCACCTTGTTCCTGACCCTGGGGGAATTTACCCAGCTCTATGACGCCATCTACCACTCCGGGGTCAACTTCACCTCTCTCGGCTATGGCGACATAGTGATGAGTCATCACTGGAAGATGCTGGGCCCGCTCGAAGCCGCCAATGGCGTGCTGATGTTTGGCATGACGGGGGCCGCGCTGATGGCCGTGCTGCAGGCGTTGATAAAGGCCCAGATAAGAGACAAGCTCAAACTGGATTGAGACGACCAGCATCCCAATAAAAACGGCAGGCCAATGGCCTGCCGTTTTTATTCATCCAGCCCCTCAGGGGTTGATGATAATGGGGGTGCCCGGTTCGATAGCGCTCCACACCTCATCCATGTCCTTGTTGAGCATGGCGATGCAACCATTGGTCCAGTTGGACGGCTGCAAGCTGGAGCCATTGCCGTTGCGCTGGCCGTGGATCATGATCATGCCACCCGGCCTGACGCCCAGCTCGTTGGCCGTCTTGATATCGTCCAGACTCGGGTAGTTGATGTGGATGGCACGATAGAAGTTTGAGTCACTCTTCTTGTAATCCAGGGTATAGCGCCCCTCGGGGGTCCGCTGATCCCCTTCTCGCTGCTTGTGTCCCCTGGGGGCGGGTCCCAGGGCTATCCAGTAGCGTTTCAACTCCTTGCCATCCTTCATCAGGCTCAGGCTATAGGAGGACTTGTTCACGACGACCATGTCGGCGCTCATGCCCAGACTGGCAAAGCTCAACGCGGGCCACAGGCCCAGCACACATAATATTACGGCTCTCATTCCATCCCTCGACGAGCCTCTGTTGCGGGCTCTTGACAGTACATCATCTGAATACCAGCGCTGGCTGGCGTGCGTCATCATATTGGATCGCCATCAATACTCAATATACCCAGAGAAACATATCAGGCGCCATTATGAGTCCATTTCGCGCGTCAGATTGGAAACCATAATCAAATCAGATGAGTAGCCAAGAGATATCGCCAGTGGGTCCGGCGACCTACCCGCAGATGGATGCAAGGCCGACCGGAAGAGCAAGGGTGCCAGTGGCCTGTGCACCTGAAGGTGTGCAGAGGATCCCAAGGGCGGGCATGGGCAGAGGAAGACGGATGCATTGGTCGATCAGGTCAGATAAGAAACATGCTCTTTGTTCCCTCCTTGGCGGCTGGCCTCAGATGAAAGCGCTGTGCCCCCGAGGGACACAGCACTTTGGCTCAATCAAACAACACCGTGACTGGCAGTCCCTCGACCAGCAAGCCCTGAGGCAGCTTTTCATCCAGTGACAAGGCGACCTTGAGTGTCGCCTTCTCCCCCTCGAACGGGGCGGCCAGTTGAGCTGGCAACTTGTCGGCCAGCTCTACCGGTCTGGCAACCCTGGCTGTAAAACGCTCTCCGCTTGGCAACTTGACGATCGCCTTGTGGCCCGTCTCCATCGAGGAGAGACTGGGTAACACGATCCACCGCGCCTCCCAGCAGCGCAATCTTGCCGGGTTGTTCACTCATGATCATCATTGGGAAATACCCTCTTTCCATTCGCTGGCATATTAGCGACCAAGTCAATAAACGGAACGACCTGTTGGCTGTCACCATCAAGGCCAGGGCAATACCGCTGGTATGGGTATTACCCTGCCCGGTGCAGCATCGGCAGGATTGTCAACGTTCTCGACAGATAGCATGAAACAGGCGGACGCACTGGAAGAGTTGAGAGCTGACGCCATTTTCATGTGCGGCTCAGCCATCTCGGGGACAAGAGATCTGAAGCTTTCCGAACCCGATTCACATCGGGGGTGGCGAGGTGGCCGATTTTGAGTCTGGCTGGGAATTAGTCAATGGGACGGGGCAATCTCCCTGCCATGACCCCGGATAGAGAGAGGGGGTTTATTTTCAGGATGAAGAAATTGCCCCTCGCCACAATACACTGCCATGACTGGGGATATTGGAGTTGCCCTCTCAAAATGCATCCCATTGAACAAATAGTTTGTTATAACAATTAACAACTTACAGTAAAAGCATTGCGACAGGAATAGTCGCAATGCCAATATCAGCGCATGTCATCAAGGCCGGGCAGGTAGCGCAATGAGAAGAACCAGCGCTGGCTGCCGCAGCGAGTGGGGGCCCCCCAGAGTGCCCGTTGCTGTTGTTCAGGCAAGGGCTCGGCCTGAAAGGTACCGCTCTCACCTTGCTGGACAAACAGCTCATGAACCAGACCCGCCACTCGCCCCTCACAGGGTTCGAGGGCACTCAGGTAGAGCCCTCGCTCTGCGGGGCTCAAGACCCCGGTACCGCTGCCATCCTGCACCATCAGATCCACCCCCTGGTCTGCCAGGCGAGTCAGCAGTTCCCGATAAGCTTGCGGACTCATCTTGCCCGTAAAGAAGCTGCTGATATAAACGGGGGCTGTGCTTAGTTCGCGCAACCCCTTGACCGAGCGAGCCAGATGCTGAGCCAGCAACTGCTGGCGCTGGGGGTCGCGCCAATTGAGATCATCCAACTCGGCCGGCAGATACCAGCCGGCGATGCGATCCTTGCCAAGGCGCTCTTGCCACACCTTGGCCAGGGCCAGATTGCGGCTCTCCTGCTGCTCGAGATAACCCGTGAGCAGACCGCCACTCTGATCCTGACGCTGGAAGAACTCAGGGTCCGAGTAGAGCCCCAGGATCAGGGTTAAACCTGCCGCCTGGGCACGCTGTAGCCGGGCCGCCAACCAGTCGCTCTGTTCAGGCTGCTCGAAGGCATCACCATAGCGGGTCCACTGCACCACCAGGGTATCGAAGCCATGCTGTTTCACCTTGGCCACTATCTGATCCCAACGGGCTTCGCTCAGAGCGGCATCCCGCAGCTGGGGCTGATAGAAAATGCCCTGGCTGGCCTGGGCTGGCAACACCATCCACATCAAGAGCAGCGTCATACCCTTTATCAATTGCCTCATTACCACCTCACTCCCATGGTCATCATCAGGGTGCCCTTGTCATACTCCTCGCCGGTCTCCAACTCTTTCAGGTCTTGATCACTCTTCAACCGCCGTTGGTACTCGAGCCCCAGACTCAGCTTGTGGGGCCAGGCGTCATATGTCGTCTCCCCAAACCAGTGATTCCAGCGCACGCCGACCCCGCCCATCAGCAGCTTGTAGTCATCAGAGCCCGAGGAGAACTCCTGGATACTGCCATCGTCATCTTTGACATAATCCTTGTCGGGACTCTTGTCATTCCAATACAGGCGCCCTTGCAGGTGAGCGTAAGGCTCGATGGTATCCCCCCACCGGATCTTGTGGTGATAGCTGAGCCGGTAGTCGGCCACCAGACTCGTCTGTTGTGAGCGCAGATAGCGGGCCCCATCCAGATAGAGATTCTGGGCCCACCAGCCGCTCTCCCCCAGATGCCATTCGTCGCTGTATTGACCCTCGTTGAGGAAGGAGGCACTGGCCCGGAGCAGGGTGTCATGCTCGCCCCCCTGGCTGCGGTTGAGCGGCAGCAACTCTTCGGCCGCCAGGAAGAGGGTCTGGTCACCCAGCGGCTTCCAGCGCAGGCCCACCCCCAGAGTGGGATCCCGGAAGTCGAGCGGATTACTATTGCTCTCCTCTACATAGGTAGCATTCTCCCCGCCATCCTCATCGGGGTGGTAGAGCCGCTGACTCTGGCTGCTGCCATAGAGACGGCCATAGACGGAAAGGGTCTTGCCATTGCGAATGGGCTCCTCGCCGAGCCGGTACTCCACCTCGGTCTGGGCATAGCTCTGGGCCACGCTGTTGGCGCCAATGCCGCTCACCGTGCCCTGACCGTTCCCCGTCCAGGCATCGAAACTCATGGTCCAGCGCCGGCCCAGATCCTCGTGCAACCGCCTCAGGTCATACCGCAGTTGCGCCGATTGCTCGCCGTCGATCGCCTTGGCCGCATAGTCCCGCGCCTTCTGGTTATGAGCCAGCGACTGGTTGATGTAGGTCAGCTGCTCGGCCAGTTCGGTGTCTCCCGGCCGGTAGAGCGGCTCCAGCCAGTCACTGGCTGCCTGCCGCTCATCGTTGTTGAGCAAGGCATAGCCATAGGCGAGCTGGTATTCCCTGTTGTCTGGTTCGAGTCGATTGGCCGCCCGCAACGCATCACGGGCCTGGGGCCTGTGGCCGAGCCGCTGCTGATGTTGGGCCAGCTCGGCATAGTCTTGCGCCGCGGGCGCCAGGGCGATGGCTCGACCCAGGCTGGCAATGGCTTGCTCATCTTGCTGGGTACGGGTCAGGGCGCGCCAGTAATCGGCATCCTGGGGCAAACCAGCCTGCTGGTACTGGTTCAGCCATTGCCGTGCCTGAGGCAGATCCCCGGCCTCCAGCGCCGAGCGAATGGCGGCCATCTGCTCCTGCTCATCCCGGGCCAGTGTCACTTGCTGCCAAGCCTGCAGCGCCGTATCAAAGTGGCGGTTTTCATAGGCTTGATAGGCAAGCTGACGCCTGTCCTGGGGCAAACCGAAGCTGGCCGCCCGGGCGAAAGCATATTCGGCCAGCCCTGGTTTACTCTGGCGATAACAACTGCCGAGGGCACGCCAGCTGTCGGCATCATAATCAGCGCTGAGATCCCCCAGCACCCGCACCACCCCATCGCACTGACCCGACTGGGCGAGCAGGGTCGCTTGCAGGCTGCGCAAGGCCGGTGTCGGCAGTGGGTCAGACAGGCGTGCGGGCAGTGCAGGCGCCCCAGCCTGCCCCTGCAGCAGGGTCAGGCGCCTGATCAGGGTCTCTCGCCCGGCCTGGCTGGCGCCCCTATAGGGCCAGTAATCGATGAGCAGGGCACGACTCGCCGCCAGTTGACCCCGCTGTTGCAGCTGGTAGCTCACCCGCTCCAGGGCGGCCATGGGCTGGCGCGCCTCACGCACCAGTTTGCGCCCATCTCGCGCCAATTTATCCCACTGCCGCTGATGCAGGGCCAGCTCAAACCCAAGTTCGGCGCTGGCTTGCCCTGGCGACTTGGCGAGCAGATGTTCCATCTCCTGCCAACGCCCCTCACGTCGCAAGACCGGCAGCATCAAGCCGATATAAAAATCCTGATTTTCAGTAAATTGCAGAGTCTGATCGCTCTTGAGGGTGCCGTTGTTGGCGGCCAACTGCAGCCATTCACGCTCCTGGGCTGCACGCGCAAAATTCGGCGTGCGGGCCTGCTGATAATGGGTCAGCGCCTCTTTATTGCCCCCCTTGCCAAGGGCCAGGGCAATGGCAAGGTCGAGTTCGCCATCCTGCATGGGCAGCCGGCGACGCAGGGCGACGGCCTGCTCTACCTTCCCCTCGGTCAGCAGCATGGTGACCCACTGCTTCTGCTCACCCTGACCCAGCTTGCCTGCCCGATCGAGCCAGGCAAACTGCTCTGCGGCCAGAGGCCACTCTTGCTCCCCCAAGGCGCGTTGCAACAAGTCATGACGCAGGCTCAACCCCTGGGGACTGTTGGCCAGTTCCGCCTCTTGCAGCGCAGCCGCCAATCCGTTCAAGTCATCGCCGAGCAAGGATCGCTCGGCACGGGCCACCTTGCATTCGAGCAGGCCACAGGCCGGATCCAGTGGATCCTTGCGCTGCAACCCCTCGGCGAAGGCGCGCAACTCGCTATCTTGCGGGGTGATGGCCAGCTGCTGCGCTATCACTGCCGCGGCTTGTTTATCCTGACCAAATTTCTCGTAGGCTCGCGCCAGGTAGAGGGCAATCACGGGATTCTTGGGCTGCAGCTTGCGGGCTTGCTCGAACTCGGCGATAGCACTGTCACGATGGCCCCGCGCCAGGGCAGAGAAGCCCTTCTGCAGATGGGGATAGAGCACGAAGCGCTGATAGCTGCTGACATCGGGCCCCAGTTCGTAGTCGACCTGGGCCGCCAAGGCCCCCTGACCCAGCAAGATGCCACATAAGGCAAAGACAACAGGGCGCATCAGACAACTTCCTTCTGGTAGTGGCACAGTAACTGATCGTCGATGCCAGCCTCTCGCAGCAGCTCAGCCAGATCGTGCTGATACACCTGTTGCAAGGCCTGAGCCTGGCTCAACACCGACTCACTGATCACCTCTTGTTCGACCAGGAAATGGGCCAGGGTAGCCTCACTGCGCTCATGCCGCAGCAACAGAGAGCGCAGCGCAGCCTCGTCGATGTGACCGAGGGAGATAAGGATCTCGGGCAGCATGACCTGGCTCGCCAGATAGCGGGTCCAAATCTCGCCAAGCTGAGCGTCGTCAAGCAAGCCATCGGCCAGCACTTTTTGCAGCAACCGCTTAGGATCCTGACGCTGGCCACGCACGTACCAGCGCCGCAGCCCCACCGTCACCTCACCCTTGCAGGCGATCACATAGGAAACCGGAGACTTGAGCTTGCGGGACAGGGCGCCGAGGGAAACCGGGTCGAGATAGGTCTCGCAGGCGAGGATCAAGACACCGTGCTCGATGCGCAGCGGCAAGACACTGTAGTGCACAGCAACGTTGGGGGAGACCTTCTGCAGCAAGCTTTTGGGCAGGGCATAGGCATCCACATGCTCCCAGGCCACCCCGCTCTGCTCGGCCACCCCGGCCGCCAGCTGCTCGCTGTCGATCCAGCCTTGATGTACCAGGCTGCTGCCCAGACGCAGGCCGGGCTCGCGGTTCAACAACGCCTGTTCCAGCTGGGCCCGGCTCAAGACCCCCTGGCTCACCAGTATCTGACCCAGGGGACGACGGGCGCGGTTCTCTTCTCCCAGGCTTGGGAAATCATGGGTGGTCTTGTCCCAGGCGACCCGGCGTGGGTCCCCCTGGGCGATGATCTGGGAGAGGGCACGCCAGTTCGCCATGAAGTTGATGATGTTGCCCCAAAACAGCCGGGGTAAGGACATCAGCCCCTGCATCAATCCGTAGTAGCGGGTCACGAAGATAAGGCGCTGCAACATGCGATTCAGCATCAGGAACATATTGATCCAGAGCAGGGTCACCAGCCAGCTGCCGCCCTCGAAGATCGAGAGGAAATAATAGGGATCGGGCGCCAGCCACTGATACAGGATCAGCGCCAGCAGTTGCAGCAGGATCAGGCTGGCGGAGAAGCTGAGGAAGTTGGTCAGCGCCCCCTTGCGATCCCGCCACAGGAAGTAGTTGAGCCGCCAGTTGCTGCTCCACTTGTGGGTTTTGAACCCCTGATAGACGATGCCGATGATCCAGCGAGACTTCTGGCGCACCGCCGTCTGGAAGGTATCGGGAAAATATTCGCGCACGCAGATGACATTGGTGTCCCGCTCGTGCATCCCGAATCGCCACCGCTGATTCGGGGTGCTCCTGGCTTCCCGGATCACCGGGAAGCGGACGAACACCTCCTCCATTCCCTTCTCCTTGAGGCGAAAGCCGATGTCATAATCTTCGGTCAGGCTCTGCACATCGAAGGCGATACCGTCACCATCTTCCAGCAGGGCTATGATGGCGCGGCGGCTAAAGCAGGTGCCGACCCCGGCGCTCGGTACCTGCCCCGAGACGGCCTCACGCACCGGCACATCCTTGCTGTGCAGTTCCGCGAACTCGTCCAGATAGTGGAGGCTGGTGAAGTTGTACCAGGGACGCTCGAAGGGGTAGACGGGGATCTGGATCAGATCCTTGCGCTCCACCAGATAATTGAACAGCCGCAACTCCATGTCGGAGATGACATCCTCGGCATCGTGCAGGATAAAACCGGCAAACGACAGGTTGGCCTTGCGCTCAAACTGGAAGATGGCATCGAGCACATTGTTGAGGCAATCCGCCTTGCTGGTCGGGCCGGGACGAGCACAGACCACCTTGTGCACGTTGGGGAAGCGGGCACAGACCTCATCCACGTCCTTCTGGGTATCGGGATCATTGGGATAGGTGCCGACGAAAATCTGGTAATTTTCGTAATCAAAGCGCGTCGCGGCCAGCTCAGCCATCTGGCCAATGACGCCGGTTTCGTGCCAGGCAGGCACCATGATGGCCAGCGGCTGCTCCTCCCGCTCGTAGAGTGCCTGATACTCCAATCGATCGTGGTGACGATAGACAGTCAAGCGGCGCCAGCTGGTGCGCAGCCAGTAGATGATGTCGATGAAGAGATCATCCACCCCGCTTATCAACATGGCGACAGCCACCACTATGGCAATCAGTTTCAGACCATAGAGATAGGTGGCAAAGCCATCAACCAACCAAAATTCCGGCATCATCATTACCCCAGCAAGGCGTCAGCCATGATGGCGACGATACGTGCACAGGCCTGACCATCCCCAAACGGATTCGCCATGGCACGGGGGGAAAAATCCCCGGCCTGCCACAACTCGGTCACCCGCTTGACGATCCGCTCCTCGTCCGTGCCCATCAGCTCGGCATAACCCGACTCCACGGCCTCGGGCCGCTCGGTCTCTTCGCGCAATACCAGCAAGGGGACCCCGAAGGTGGGCGCCTCTTCCTGCAAGCCGCCAGAATCCGTCATCACCAGCCAGGCATCGGCAATGGCCTGCTGCATGGCCAGGTAATCGAGCGGCTCGGTCAGGGTGACATTGGGCAAGTGCCCGAGCAGGGGATAGACCACCTGCTTGATGACGGGATTGAGGTGCACGGGGAAGAGCACTTGCATCTCGGGATTGGCTTGGGCGAGACGCGCGATGGCACGGCAAATCCCGGCCACTTCATCACCCCAGTTTTCTCGCCTGTGCACCGTGACCAGCAGATGGCCGGGCTGAGGTTTGTGCCGGTTCAGGCCATGACGCTCTGCGGCCCACAGCTGGGCATCGATGACGGTGTTGCCGGTCACATGTACCCGCTCTGCCGGAACTTGCTCGGCCAACAGGCAGGCGCTGGCCCCCTCGGTCGGAGCCAGGTGCAGACTAGCGATGCGGCCAATCATCTGACGTAGCCCCTCTTCGGGGAAAGGCCTGTCGAGGCGGTAGGTGCGCAGTCCCGCCTCCACGTGGGCCACGGGAACCTGATGGTAGAAGCCGGTCAAGGCGCCGAGGAAGGCGCTCTCGGTATCCCCTTGTACTATCACCATGTCCCATTGCGCTTGCGCCATCAGGGCCTCAAGCTGACCACGGCAGCCTTGGCTGAATTCGAACAGGCTGGCCCCCTGGCGGGTCAAGCTCCAATCCGGCGTGATATCAAAGCAATCGAGGAGCTGAGTCGCCATGCTGTCGTGCTGGCCGGTGTGCACCCAGCGCACATCGGCCCAGGGTGCCTGCTTGAGCCCATGATAGAGGGGGGCCATCTTGATTATTTCCGGGCGAGTACCCGATACCATCATGATCTTTTTCATCGCAACGAACTCCGTTCATAGACTGACATCACAGCAGGAGTCTAGACGACCAACATGTCATTGGTTCGCACTCACTGCCGGATAATATCAATAGATTACAAGTCTCTAGGGAGGGTCAGCAAGTCAATGGGGCTTACTCATCCGACGGATGCTCGCCCGATAGATATCCAGATGCCATGAGTCAGGCGGGTACTTGTCTCTACAACAGCACCCTGTTCGCACGACCCTTGCGGAGTCGGCCATCATCATGAATGGATATGGAACGAGATATAGCGGCAGATCGTCGAACCCTCGTCACAGGCAGCCCAGCCATCTCGAGAGGGAGATCTGTGACTTTCCGAGCCCGGTTCACACCGAGGGTGGCGTTAATATGCTCTGTTTCTGAACAGAAAAAATCTACATTTAAAATGTAAAAAATCCAACAAACAGAATATAAACCGTACATTTAGTTTATTTTTGAATTTAATTCTAATTTTTAGCTATCTTCCGATACCTGCCATCACAAACGTCCTGTTTTGTTCAATGATAAGCAATTGTGAAAATTCAGTTTACCTGTTGAAACTGAACCGGGACTGACTCAGGCCAGGTAAGCCTGGATAAAAATAGCCCAAATGACCCCAATCTCACATGATAGCCCCATAAAAAGAGCCCCTTTCGGGGCTCTTTTAGCGGTTTCGCGATCACCTAAAGTGAGACGGGTTGCCCCTATCAAGCCGAGTCGGCCGCGGCACTCTGACTCTCGGTTTCCCGGCCACGGATCCAGGCAGCAAAATCGGTCAGCATCCGGGTTTCGGACTGACTGTTATCCGCCACCAGTTTGTCCCCATGCACCACACGAATATGGGCATTGAGGGGGGCGCCTTCCCCGGCCGGTTGCCGCTCGCGGGCCGCTGCCATGCAAGCCTGAGCCTGCTGCCAGGCCTGGGCCACATCCAGATTGCAGGCATCGGCCAGGGGTCTGGCGCTAAAGCCCTCGCCGGTCAGGCTCTGCAAGGTCTGATCATGGCTCATGCCATTGCCCGGCCCCCAGTAGTGAGCGGCGAGATCCGGGCCTATACGCGGATTGTCGGTCAGATAACCGTCGCGTTTGAGGAAATAACTGCGGGTCTGCTCCACCGCCATCAGCGCCAGCAGATAACCATGATAGGCACAGGCTGACTCCTGATTGAGCAGATGGGGAATGGCGAGCAAGGGACGGGGACTCTCGACCCCCAGGATCTGCCGCTCCCATTGGCGAGCCAGGGTCAACACGGCCTCCGGGCTGCGCGCGTCATCCTTCATGGCATAGAGATCCCGCTCGAAATAGGCGACCAGGGCTATCTGGCGCTCGTTGAAGGCCCGAAACGGCTGGCGCGCCGCAATCATCTCCTCAATCAGCGCATCCGGGATGGCACGGCCTTGCTCATCCTTGGCATAGCGTTTCAGCCAGTCCGCATCCTCGAGCAGGCTGTCGCAGAACATGGACTGAGTCTCGGCATACGCCATGGAAGTGGGCGGGAACTCCTGGGAGAAGCAGGGGGCATTGCCGGTCACATTGGCAAAATGAGCCGCATGGCCACCTTCGTGGAACAGAGTGTTGAGCCCGCTCCAGCCGCTGCCGACCTGACCCGGGTTGGCCAGGCTGGTGAAGTTGACCACGGCGGGCACCCACTGCCCCTCCTGCCAGAAGCTCGGCACCGGACCATGGCAAAAACCATTCTCGTACTTGCCGGGTCTGTCCAGCAGATCCAGGGTCAGCACCGCATCTCGGTATTGAATGCCGAGACGGCGGAAGCTCTGCACCCAGTCTTGCAAGGCGCGGGAGAAGGGCACATAGGGATCGAGCTGACGGGTCACGTCACCACTGACCGAGAAGCGCAGATTATGGGGCAGCAGCGCGGCCTCCCCCTTGGCCTGTTCAAGCTCAACCAGGCTCTGGCGGGTACGCGCCTCGGTGCGGGCGATGAAGTCATCCAGGATGACGAACAGCTGCTCTGGGCTCATCTGCTCGTTCTTGCGCACCTTGTATTCGAAATAGTCGCGATAACCCATGGTGCGGGCAAAGCGATTGCGCAATTGAACGATCTCCAGGAAGCCCGAGTCCAGCGCCCACTGCTCCAGGGTATGGAAGAGTGCCACGGCGCTGGCTCGCACCGCCTCGATCGGGCTCGCGACCAGGGAGGCGCTGGCGGCGGGCAAGCTGCCGGGAACTGTCCGGCCCTGCTCATCCAGCAGCTCGAGTTTGAGCTCCTTGCGACGGGCAAAGAGCGCGGCCTCCGCGGCCACCAGCTCATCCATCAGCGCAGCGGCGGCCGGATCCTCGATGACGTTGCACTCGAAGAAGGCGAGCCACCCCGACAAGCCGCGCTTGAGACTCGTCTCCTCGGCCTGGCCCAGCATCTCCCTGAGCTCGGGCAACCGGGCCGGATTGGCACAGAACCCCTTGTAGGCCTGCTCGGCTGCGGTGAAGCCCGCCTGATCATCGCTGGTGCCCATATAAGTCGACCAGAACAGATCCTCCTTGCGCCTGTGCAGCGCCAGATAGTCCTGATTCAACCGGTTGAAGTAATTCCTGGCAATGGAATTCATAAGTTCCCTCTTGTTGTTATAGGGCCAATCCAGGTTGACCCCGTTGCTATGTGCGCTGGGATGCGCAGCTCCACGCTAGCAGAAGCCAACCCCTCTGTCAGCGCCCACCATCACCTCTGAACAGTGACTGTGATGTCACACCATGCGCGGCTCTGGCCAGCAACTCTTCTGCCGCTGGCAAGCCACCCGTTGTCGCAAAAAGGTGGCTGGCAGCTCAGTTCAGTCCCTTTTTTGAAATTAATGTTAATTTTTTGTTCAAAATTAGCCATGATAAGTTGTCGAGTGAAACCGACACCCAGACACAGTCATTTGGCAAACCGGTCGAAAGGCCAGGACGCAAAGCCTCCGGTCCCGGGATCAAGCACGGGATAGCGGGGTTGCAGCAGGTGTTCGGGGGCTCCCCGCCAAACTGACTGCCCAGACAGACTCAACACAAGGAATCTATGGCAGTGAATCAACCACTTCATCGTCTTGCCGTCATCACCGCCCTGTTGGCCAGTGGTGGCGCCCTTGCCCACGGCTACATCAGCAGCCCGGAAGCCCGCAACACCCTTTGCAAGAACGGAGGCAACATAGGCTGCGGCGCCATCCAGTGGGAACCCCAGAGCCTGGAAGCGCCGTCCGGCTTCCCGAATGGCGGGCCCGCCGATGGCGACATAGCCTCGGCTGGCCATGCCCAGTTCGCCGAGTTGAATGCCCAGACCAGCGATCGCTGGACCAAGCGCACAGTGAGCGCCGGTGCCATCGATATCAGCTGGACCTTTACCGCCAACCACGTCACCCGCAACTGGCGCTACTACCTCACCAGGCAAGATTGGGATCCCAATCAGCCCATCAGCCGCAGTAGCTTCGATCTGACCCCCTTCTGTGTCATCGACGGCGGCATGGTACAACCCCCCAAGCAGATGACCCACAGCTGTACCCTGCCAGCTCGCACCGGCTATCAGCTGATCTTGGGGGTCTGGGAGGTGGGGGATACCCCCAACAGCTTCTACAACCTGATCGATGCCCGCTTCCAGGATGGCGAGCTGCCGCCGCTGGCCTGGAGCCAGAGCGGTACCATCTACCCCTCGGTGGATCTCAAGGCCGGAGACAGAGCCATGACCCGGGTGTTCGATGCCAACGGCGAGCGCCCCGAGTTGCAGACGGTGCTCACCGTCGCCAGTGACGAGCAGGGGCTCAAAAATAACTGGGCCCAGGCGCTGGCCAGCAAGATAAACGCCGAGCAGAGCGAGATCCGTGCCGGCCAACCGGGTAGCGGTGACAGCTTCAACCCCGTCTATGGCCAGAACCCCGTCTACCTGAAGGCAGGCAGTGGCCTGGCCCGGGTCGAGATCCAGCTTGAGCAGCAACCTGCCCCCGTGGCCGACAGCCTGGTGGTGACTGGTCTCGCCGATAGCTACCCGCTCGATGGCGGCAACCTCAAGCTCGACTTCACCCTGGCAGTGCAGGGGGACTTGAGTGTAACAGCCACCCTCTATGACCATGGCGGCGCCGCCAAGGGTCAGGTCAAGACCGACATCAAGGACGCCAGCCAGAGCCTGAGCCTGGCCCTGACCGGTCTCAGCGCCGGTCATCACCAGCTGGTGCTCGCAGGCACCCCCAAAGGAGGCGGCGCCCTGTTGCAACAGACCCATGACCTGATGCTTCAGGATCCTGTCAGTGGCGACTACCAGTATGTTTTCCCGGCCTCTCTCTCCTCTTACAAGGGTGGGGTCAAGGTGCTGCAGCCCAAAGATGGCAAGCTTTACCAATGCAAACCCTTCCCCGCCGAAGGTTGGTGCAGCCAGTGGAGCAGCAACGCCACTCACTATGAGCCTGGGGTAGGCAGCCATTGGCAGGAGGCCTGGTTACTGGTGCAGTGATGGCCTGATACGAGCATGAAGAAGGGGAGCCATGGCTCCCCTTCTTCATGAGGTGACTGGCGCCACCGATAGCCTGAGCGCTCAGATCTGATAATCGATGAGCGGCTCACCATGGAGCGCCCGGGCCTGGATGTCGGCCAGCGCCAGCTCGGGGTTGCAGAGCTGGATGAACTGCCAGGCGAAGTTGTGTTGGAACTGCCCCTGCTTGAGGCCAATCCAGGCGGTGTGAGGGGCGAACAACCGGCTGCCGTCGAGCTGGTGGAGCCCCAGATCGCGCTGAGGATCGAACGCCATGTCCGCCAGGATGCCCACCCCCATCTCCAACTCCACATAGGTCTTGATGACATCCGAATCCTGGGCGGTCAACAGGATCTGGGGCGAGATCCCCGCAGCGGCAAAGGCCTCATCGACCCTGGCCCGTCCGGTCAAACCCGCCTGATAGGTGATGATGGGCCACTGAGCCAGGGCCCCCAGACTCAGCTCGGCCTCCTCGCTGAGGGGGTGCCCCCTTGGTACCACTATGTTGTGATGCCAGCGGTAGTAAGGAAAAGCCACCACCCCTTCGCTGCGATCGAGCTGCTCGCTGCTGATGCCGATATCCACTTCACCGGTTTGCAGCAGCCGCACTATCTCCTCCGGCCCCCCCTGACGCAGCTCCAGCTGCACCTCGGGGAAGCGCTCACGGAACGCCTTTACCACCTTGGGCAGGGCGTAACGCGCCTGAGTATGGGTGGTCGCCACCAGCAGCCGCCCCGACTCGCGGTTGGCGAAGGCGCTGGCCAGCTTGCGGATATTGCCCGCATCATTGAGGATGCGCTCGGCGATCACCAATAGCTCCTTGCCCGGCTCCGTCATGCCAAGCAACCGCTTGCCGTAGCGCACGAACAGGGCGATGCCGAGTTCCTCCTCCAGCTCGCGGATATGGCGACTGACCCCGGACTGAGAGGTGAACAGGGCGTTCGCCACCTCGGTCAGGTTGTAGTCGCGCCGAGCCGCTTCCCTGATGATCCGTAACTGCTGAAAATTCACCCTCGCCTCCTCCATGCCAAGGGTTGCCCCTTATCCGTGATGAAACCGTTACGGTTCCCATGTTTGTGTTTGCCTTGCCCAACCTGGAGGGACGCCACATTCAGGAGTCAGCCATCGCTCCCTCAGATCTGATAATCCGGGTAGAGCTGAGCCTGTCTGGCCACCAGCCGCACCGTCTGCCCGGCGCTGAATTGGCTAGCCTCGGCACGGCTCAATTCGGCTTCGGGCTTCGAAACAGCGCCCCATTTGCGATGCCAAGGTCAGATCTGATAATCCGGGTAGAGCTGAGCCTGTCTAGCCACCAGCCGCACCGTCTGACCGGCCCTGAAGTGGCTGGCCTCGGCACGGCTCAACTCGGCTTCGACACAGCGCCCCATTTGCGATGCCAAGGTCAGATCTGATAATCCGGGTAGAGCTGGGCCTGTCTGGCCACTAACCGAACTCGCTGACCGGCACTGAAGTGGCTGGCCTCGGCACGGCTCAATTCGGCTTCGAATAGTGCCCCATTTGTCTCCCCGCCGCCACGCAGTTCGACCCGGATGCGCGGCCCCATCGGCAGCAATCGGCTGATGGTGGCCTCCACCCCGCCCTGGGTTTCGAGGGGATGCAGTTCCAATTCGTGGGGACGCACATAGGCGATGGCCGCACTGCCCTGACTGAGATCGGCACGGCCACCGGCAAGCAACTGCTCGCCGACCCCAAACCCCTGAGCCGCCACCCGGCCATGAAACAGATTCACGCTGCCGAGGAAACTGTGTACGAAGGCGCTGGCCGGCTTGTCATAGACCTCGGACGGGGTGCCTATCTGCTCCACCTTGCCGGCATTCATCAGCACCACCCGATCCGCCACTTCCAGCGCCTCCTCCTGATCGTGGGTGACGAACAGGCTGGTGACGTGCAACTCGTTGTGCAACTCCCGCAGCCAGCGGCGCAACTCCTTGCGCACCTGGGCATCGAGGGCGCCGAAGGGCTCGTCGAGCAGTAACACCTTGGGTTGTACCGCCAGGGCCCGCGCCAGGGCAACCCGTTGGCGCTGACCGCCGGAGAGCTGAGTCGGGTGCCTATCCGCCACATGGCTGAGCTGCACCAGATCCAGCAACTCCCTGACCCGGGCGCGGATCACCGGCTCGCCGGGACGCTCGCTTCTGGGTTTTACCCGCAGGCCGAAGGCGACGTTCTCGAACACCGTCATGTGACGGAACAGGGCGTAGTGCTGGAACACAAAACCGACATTGCGCTCGCGCACATGGAGGGCGCCTGCGTCCTCGCCCCGGATCACTATGCGGCCCGAATCCGCCTGCTCCAAGCCGGCGATGATGCGCAGCAAGGTGGTCTTGCCACAGCCGGAGGGGCCGAGCAGCGCCACCAGTTCACCATCCTTGAAGTCGAGGTTGATGTCACTGAGCGCCGCATATTGGTTGAAGCTCTTGGTTAACTGTTGCACCTGTATGCTCATGACGGCCTCTTACGACGTGCTATGGGATGATGGAGTCCGGCTACGCAACCGGTTCAGCAGGGTTTCCCCCACCAGGGTGAAGATGCCAAACAGGGCGAGCAGGCTGGCCACCGCGAAGGCGGCACCGGTCTGATACTCGTTGTAGAGGATCTCGATATGGAGCGGCAGGGTGTTGGTCTGGCCGCGAATGTGGCCCGAGACCACTGAGACGGCGCCAAACTCCCCCACGGCCCGGGCGGTACAGAGCAGGACGCCATACATCAGGCTCCAGCGAATGCCCGGCAGGGTGACGCGCCAGAACATCTGCAGGCCGCTTGCCCCCAGCATGATGGCGGCTTCCTCCTCTTCCGGGCCTCGCGCCTCCATCTGCGGCAACAGCTCGCGCACCACGAAGGGCACAGTGATGAAGGTGGTCGCCAATATGATGCCGGGGGTGGCGAAGATGACCTTGATGTCATGTTCGCTCAGCCAGTCGCCAAACCAGCCCCGGCTGCCAAACAGCAGCACCAGCATCAGGCCCGCTATCACCGGCGATACCGAGAAGGGCAAGTCGATGAGGGTGATGAGCCACTGGCGCCCCGGGAAGCGAAAGCGTGCGATGGCCCAGGCCGCAGCCAGGCCGAACAAGACATTGAGCGGCACCGAGCACAGGGTCACCAGAGCGGTGAGTCCCAAGGCGCTCAAGGCGTCGGGATCACTGATCGCCTGCCAGAAGAAGGCCAGCCCCGGGCGCAGCGCCTGGATAAAGATGGTGGCCAGGGGCAACAGCAGCAGGACGCTGAACCAGCCCAGTCCCAGGCTAATGAGCAGCCACTTGACCCAGCGCGGATCCCGGGTGGGTGACTGGGACGGGTCGGCGACCATGGGGGCATGGGTGGCCGCATTCACTGCGATGGCAGATGAGTTCATGCTCGGCTTCCTCCTATGCGGGCCCAGCTCCAGGCTTGCAGCTGGTTAATCAGCAACAGCATGACGAAAGAGATGAGCAGCATGACCAGGGCGATGGCGCTGGCCCCTGCATAGTCGTACTCCTCCAGGTGACTCATGATCATCAAGGGGGCTATCTCGGAGACCATGGGCAGGTTGCCGGCGATGAAGATGACGGAGCCGTATTCGCCGACCCCACGGGCAAAGGCCAGGGCAAAACCGGTGATCAGCGCCGGGATCAGGGTCGGCAGCAGCACCCGCAGGAAGGTCTGCCAGCGGTCGGCCCCCAGACTGGCCGCGGCCTCCTCCTGCTCTGCTTCGGCCTCGCGCAGCACGGGTTGCAGGGTGCGCACCACGAAGGGCAGGCCAATGAAGGTCAGGGCTATCACCACCCCGGCCGGGTTGTAGGCGAGGGTGATATCGAGGGGGGCCAGAGCCTGGCCTATCCAGCCGTTGGGCGCGAAGATGGCGCACAGGGCGATGCCGGAGACGGCCGTCGGCATGGCGAAGGGCAGGTCGATCAGGGCATCCACCAGACGGCGACCCGGGAAGCGGTAGCGCACCAGTACCCAGGCCAGGATCAGGCCAAAGAGCGTGTTGAGCAGGGCCGCGACCAAGGCGGCAACGAAGCTCAATCTGAAGGAGGCGAGCACCCGGGGGGAACTGATCACCTGCCAGAACTCGGCGGCACTCATATGGTTGACCGCAAACAGCAGCAGCGCGGCGATGGGCAAGAGGACCAGCAGGCCCAGATAGAGCAGGCTGAACCCCAGGGTGGTGCCCAGACCGGGCAGAACGGAGTAAGAACTAAAACGCATAACGAGTCCGTTTGTTATAAGTCGCTTTCGATGAGACGATTCTGCGCACTCCAGACCCCACAACAAACTGCCAATAACGGCTTTGCTAAGCACTTTTTTGGCTAAGCGACCCCCGTCCATAAAAAAGACCCGCATCGTCCAGATACGGGTCAGAAAGGAGCTTGCCAAGCACTATCAAAAATCTCCTGCCAGGGGGCTATCCATGCCCACCTCTTTATCTCTCCTCTGCCGATAGCAACGACCACCACCACGATCAACGCCCTTCAAAAGGGGGGTTCCCGGCTCTCAAACCGTGTCGGCGACCAGCTCGGCCCGGCGATAGAGCTCGCCGAGCAGTTGCAGACCGCAAGCCCACTCCCCATGCCCGGATTGGGCATTGAGATGACCCACCTCACCGGCATCATGGAGGGGAAGCTGCCACTGTTGACGCCAATATTCTGCTCGCTCGAAGCTCATCCAGGGGTCGCTGCGGCTCGCTACCAGCTGGGCGCAGACCCCGAGGGGCCCGGCCAGCAACTCATCTGCAATCCCGAAGCGGGCGGGATCGGCGGGCGCGACCAGGAAGAGCGAGGCGACCTTGTCCGGTTGCAACTGGCTGGCGCGGATAGCCGCCAGGGCGCCGAAGGAGTGAGCCACCAGGTGGGCCTTGCCGCGCCGACTCCTGAGCTTGCCCGCCAGCTTGGCACTCCACACCGTCAGATCCGGCTTATCCCAGGGCAGCCCCACCATGCGTTGCCAGTGGGGAAAGTCGTGATGCCAGCGGCTCTGCCAGTGATCCGGGCCGCTGTCGTGCAGGCCGGGAACCAGTAGGATCTTGTTCATCATGTCGCTCCTCTGCTTGCTCGTCCCAGGGTATCAAGGCACCCGCGGCTGCTGCTCAGCGGCCCGGCTGGTAGATCTGGTCGAACAGCCCGCCCTGGGCAAAGTGTCTCTTCTGCGCCTTCTCCCAATCCCCTTCCAGCTCCTTGACGGTGAACAGGGTCAACTGGGGGAACTGGGCCGCCGTCTCCTGCTGAACCTTCGGCTGGCTTGGGCGGTAGTGATACTTGGCGATGAGGCGCTGCCCTTCGTCGGAATAGAGGTACTCGAGATACGCCTTGGCCACCGCCTCAGTGCCATGTTTCCTGGCGACCTTGTCGACCACGGCCACCGGCGGTTCGGCCAGGATGGAGACCGACGGCACCACCAGCTCGAACTTGTCGCCGTTACCGGGCTGATCCAGCACCAGCAGCGCCTCGTTCTCCCAGGCGAGCAGCACATCCCCCAGCCCCCGCTCCGTGAAGCTGGTGGTGGCGCCCCGGGCACCGGAATCGAGCACCTTGACGTTCTTGAACAGCTCGCCGACGAACTGCTTGGCCCCCTCCTCGCTCCCCGTGCTCTTCAGGGCATAACCCCAGGCGGCGAGGTAGTTCCAGCGCGCCCCTCCCGAGGTCTTGGGATTGGGGGTCACTATGCCGACATCGGGGCGAACCAGATCGTCCCAGTCCTTGATCTGCTTGGGATTGCCCTTGCGCACCAGGAAGACGATGGTGGAGGTGTAAGGCGCGGCGTTATTGGCGAGCCGACTCTGCCAGTCGGCGGCAATCAACCCCTCCTTGGCAATGGCATTGACGTCGTAGGCCAGGGCCAGGGAGACCACATCGGCCTCCAGCCCCTCCGTCACGGCGCGGGCCTGCTTGCCGGATCCGCCATGAGACTGGCTCACCACCACCTGGTCCCCGGTCTTGGCCAGCCACTGCTTGGCGAAGGCGGCGTTGTACTCATGGAACAGCTCCCGGGTCGGATCGTAGGAGACGTTGAGCAGCCGGATCTCGGCGGCCTGGGCCTGACTCAGGGTCAGCAAAGAGAAGAGGGTGAAGGCGGTCTTGGTTAATGTCATGGCGATACTCCTTTATCTGGGATGTATTCAGCATGCCCATGATCCGTTATGCCCAGAACCAAGAAATTACGCTTTGCTTATCTCATTTACTCATATCAAGTCCGCTCCCTCGCCCTCTCTCCGGACTCTGTGAGACAGCGCCCAGGCCCCGGCATCAGCTTGTGCCATCCTCAGCACAGGGCGATGGCACAAGCGGCCATGAGGGTCAGACGATCAGGAGGAGAACCCCATGTGGATCGAGGCGGAACCCGTCTACGGCGCCCTGGTGTCACTGGCCATAGGGCTCATCATAGGACTGGAGCGGGGCTGGCAAGTGCGCCAGCTGGGGGACAACCAGCGCATCGCCGGGATGCGGACCTATGGTCTCATCGGCCTGCTCGGCGGCGTCTGCGCCCTGCTGCTGCCAACCCTGGGATCCTGGTTGGCACTGCTCGGCCTGCTGGCTGTGGTGGCTGGCTGCGGCCTCTCGGTCTGGCTGGCCCAGCGCTGGCAGGGGGAGTTTGGCCTCACCAGCTCGGTGGCCATGGTGCTCACCTACCTGCTGGGGCTGATGTCTGTGCTGCAGAGCCCGAGCGAGGCGGTGGCCTGCGCCGTGCTGGCGGCGCTCTTGATGGGGCTCAAGGGCCAGATCCAGCAGGGCATGCTGTTTTTGAGCGAGACGGAATTTCACGCCACCCTGCGCTTCCTGCTCATCTCTCTGGTGCTGCTGCCGGTGCTCCCCGACGTCGAGATGGGCCCCCTCAACGCCTTCAACCCCTTCAAGATCTGGCTGATGGTGGTGGTGATCGCCGGCATCTCTTTCTCGGGCCACTTCGCGGTGCGCCTGCTCGGCACCCGCGCCGGCCTGGTGCTCACCAGCATGCTGGCGGGGCTCGCCTCCTCCACCGCCCTCACCCTGCAATTTGCCCGCCTCAACAAGGAGCAGCCCGGGCTGGAGCGGCTGCTGGCCACCGGCATACTGCTGGCGGGCGCCACCATGTGGTTGCGACTGCTGGTGCTGGTGCTGCTCATTCACAACGAGCTGGCCATGCGCCTGACCCTCCCCCTGCTGCTGCTGGCGGCCATCGTCTATGGCTTCGCCTTCTGGTTCTGGCGCCAGCGCGAGGAAATGACCGACAACCCGGTGCAGCCCGAAACCCGCAATCCGCTGGATCTCGCCACCGCCATCAAGTTCGGCCTGCTGCTGGCGCTGATCGGCTTCATGGCCACACTGCTGCAGAGCAAGTTGGGCAACTCCGGGGTCTATCTGCTGGCGCTGGTCTCCGGCATCACGGACGTGGACGCCATCACCTTGTCTCTCTCCCAGCTCGCCCACAAGGAGCTGGCGCTGGAGGTGGCGGCCCGGGCCATTCTGCTGGCCGGGCTGGTCAACTCCCTGGTGAAGGGGCTGCTGGCCCTGGTGATCGGCGGCCGCCGTCTGGGGCTGAGGGTGATGCTGCCCTACCTCCTCTCAGTGCTGCTGATCCTGCCCCTGCTCTGGCTGGGCTGACCTGGTCATCAGGGATCCCCTGACGCCGCACTGCCCGTCACGTATACTGGCGCCTCTTGGCACATGAGAGGAGGTGAGCATGGCAAGCGACTGGGACAAGGTACTGGCGGGCGGCGCCCTGAACAGCCAGAGCGAGGAGATAGCGAACGACCGCATTCGCGGCCAGGCCCTGCTGGCGAGACTCAACGCCACACCGGCGGGGGATCACCAGGGGCGCCAGCGCCTGTGCGCCGAGCTGTTCGGCCACTGCCCCGACTCCTGCTGGATAAGCTCCCCCTTCATCTGCGAATTTGGCCGCAACATCCATCTGGGGGAGAAGACCTTCTTCAACTTCAACGTCACCATACTGGACGTGGGCGAGGTGCACATCGGCAGCCATGTGCTGCTGGCCCCCAACGTGCAGATCTACACCGCCACCCACAGCATGGACTATCTGGAGCGCCGCAACTGGACCGCCTACAACAAGCCGGTGCGCATCGGCGATGACTGCTGGATTGGCGGCGGCGCCATCATCTGCCCCGGCGTCACCATAGGGCCGCGCTCCATCATAGGCGCAGGCGCCGTGGTGACCCGCGACATACCAGCGGACTCACTGGCGGTGGGCAACCCGGCCCGGGTGATCCGCACCCTCAGCCCGGACGAGCCCCGGGATCCGGCGCTGCTGTCATGATGGGGCTGGCCCTGATCCCGCTTGGCTGGGCCAGCTGGCTTGGCGTGCAGAGCGGCCTCTGGTGGCCCCTTGGCCTGATAGTGCTGATGAGCCTGCTGACCCTGGCCGCCTACGCCTGGGACAAGCGCCAGGCGGTGCGCGGCGGCTGGCGCATCCCGGAATCCCGCCTGCACCTGCTGGAGCTGCTCGGCGGCTGGCCCGGCGCCCTGGTGGCCCGCCACTGGCTGCGCCACAAGACCCAGAAGGGGAGCTACCGGCTCCGATTCTGGGCCATCGTCTGGGGCCAGTTGTTCTTGCTCGGGCTCTGGCTCAGCCGCCCCTTCTGGCTAGCCTGACCCATCACTTGCACCAAAAAGAGAGGGCCCCACCAGCGGTGGGGCCCTCTCTTTTTTTCAGACCTTTCCATGGGGCGGATCACACCGCCAATCCCCGCCATCCCGGCCTTGAGATGGCCTGAGCGACGAGCACACTGGCCCCGGCGTACATCACTCTGATCCTGAGGCGCTTACACCGCCAGCGCCGCCGACATCTCGGTCTTGATGTTGTCGGATCGGGTGCCGAAGATGGCCTGCAGGTTGTTGCCCACCACCAGTACGTCGATGGCGCCAAGGGCCTTGATGCGGGCAATATCGGCCAGCTTGATGTCATGCAGAGTGACCCTTAGCCGGGTGATGCAGGCATCCAGGTGCTCTATGTTTGCCGCCCCCCCCATGGCCTCGACCAGATCCAGCGCCAACTCGTCTTGCTCCTTGATGTCCACCGCCTGCAGCGGCTGGCTCTCCCGCCCCGGGGTCTTGAGGTTGAACTTCAGGATGAAGAAGCGGAACAGGAAGAAGTAGAACAGCGCCCAGAGCGGCCCGATGATCAGGAACCACCAGGTGTTGTGGGTCTGGGGCAGATTCAGGTAGAGGAAGAACTGCAGTGCGCCATGGGCAAAGTCGGTGCTGTGCACTATGCCCAGGTAGTTGGTCAGTGCGAAGGCGACCCCGGTCAGCAGGGTGTGAACCACATAGAGCATCGGCGCCACGAACAGGAAGGCGAACTCCACCGGCTCGGTGATCCCGGTCAGCCAGGAGGTGAAGGCCGCCGACAGCATCAGGCCGCCCACCAGCTTGCGTTTCTCGGGCTTGGCGCAGCTATAGATGGCCAGGGCCGCGGCAGGCAGGGCCCACATGGAGTACATGTAGCCACCGGCCAGACCACCGGCATTGGGATCCCCCTTGAAGAAGCGCACCAGCTCCCCCGTTACCACTTCCCCGGTCTGCGGGTTGGTCCAGCTGCCCAGCTCGTTGAAGAAGAAGGCGTTCCAGATGTGGTGCAAACCGGTCGGGATCAGGGCGCGCTCGACCAGACCATAGATGCCGAAGGTGATCGATTTGTTCAAGGTGCCCAGGTAGGCGGTGAACTCGAAGATGGCGGAGCCAACCACGGGCCAGATGAAGCCAAGCATGACCCCGAGGAAGATGCCGCTAAAGCCGGTAATGATGGGCACGAAGCGCTTGCCGGCGAAGAAGCCCAGGTATTCGGGCAGCTTCAAGGTGTGGAAGCGGTTGAAGAAATAGGCCGCCAGGGATCCCATCAAGATGCTGCCGAGGATCCCCATGTTGAGGGTGGGAATGCTCATCACCTCTGTGTTGGTCTCAAGGCCGCGCAACACCACCGTCTTGCCGAGGGCCGCGTTCATGGTGATGAAGCCCACCACGGCGGCCAGGGCGGCCGTGCCGTCATTGTTGCGGGCAAGGCCGATGGCGATGCCGATCAGAAACAGCAGCGGCATGTTGCCGAAGATCCAGTCCCCCGACACCATCAGCACGCTCCAGAAGGACTCCGGCAGGAAGAGGTGCCCCTGGGCACCAAAGTTGCCTATGCCCAGCATCAGGCCGGCGGCGGGCAGGGTCGCCACGGGTAGCATCAGACTGCGGCCGACCCGCTGCGCCTGGGAGAAAAACGATCCGGACATGGCTCAATTCCTTTTTGATGGTTGTCCGGAAGATGTTACCGGGTCGGCGCGGCCCGCGAGTATCAATAGGCTATCGGATTGTAATGAAACGGTTACAAAGCCGACATGTTCACCCCTTGGCGGAGGCCGTGCGTGCCACGGCGCCGAGGCGGCGGATCACCCCCTCCCTGTCGAGATCGGGCTGATTGAAGAAGCGATAGAGCTCGCTCTCGACCGCCTTCTGATAGAGGGGATGCAACGCCATGGAATCCGCCACGCTCGGCATCAGATTGCCGGCGGCCTCGGCCCTGTCGTAGTCGATGCGCGACAACTGGGCACAGGGATTGAAATCGGCCAAGGAGAGATCCCGGCGCACCGGGATCGAGCCCTTGGCGCGGTTGAAGGCGAGCTGGAAATCCGGGCTGGCCAGCGCCCTGGCAATCCCGAGATGGTCTTTGGGCAGGTTGGCGTTGAACATCACGAAGCTGTCCATGTTGTAGACATAGAGCCCCTGGGTGCCAGGTGCCGGCAGGCACTGGATCTGCTCGGGCACGGCCACACCTCGGGCCAGCAGATCTCCCAGAACCCAGTCCCCCATCAACTGGAAGGCGGCCTTGCCCTCGGCAAGATCGGCGGTGGCCTGATCCCAGCTCTGCTGGCTCAGGGTCGGCAACACCAGCTCGCTCAACTCGCGAAAGCGGTCCAGGATCTGGCGACTGGTATCACTGCCGAGCGCCACCGGGTCCAGCTCGACGAAGGCCTTCTGGTAATACTCCTTGCCCCCCATCCCCAGCGCCAGGCTCTCGAACAGCAGGGCCACCTGCCAGGGGTCGTTGCCGAGCGCCAGCGGTTTGATGCCCTTGGCCTTGAGGGCCCGCAGCGCATCGAGAAAGCCGGGCCAGTCGGTGGGCGGCGCAATGTCGAGGCGGGCCAGCAGGGCGCGGTTGACCCACATCCAGTTGAGGCGATGCACGTTGACCGGTATCCCCATGTAGTGGCCCTTTATCTTGTTTACTTGGGGAGCGACCCCCAGCAGTTGCTGATCCCAGTGCTGTTCGACTGCCACCTCATCCTGGGGCTGGATGAAACCGAGCAGGGTCCAGGAGGCGATGGCCTGCCCCTCAAGCTGGGCCAGGGCCGGGGGATTGCCCGCGATGGCTCTGGCCTGCAGCACATCCATGGCGCTGTTGCCTCCGCCGCCAAGGATGGCGGCATTCTTGAGCTCCACTCCGGCCCCTTGCAACTGGGTCGTCACCACGGCGAAGGCAGCCTGCTCCCCCGGGGAAGTCCACCAGTGCAACATCTCCACCTCGCCGGCCAGGGCGTCATGGAGCGGCAGGGCCAGCAACCAGGCCAGGGCCCGCAGGGAATTAGTCAAGGTTGAGCTCCAGTACCAGGGTCAGACCATGGGGTTGATGATTGTGAAGATGAATGTCGCCGCCGTGGATGCGGGCGAGGGTGAGCTGCCGGGCAGGGCCCGCAGGGAATCAGTCAAGATTGAGCTCCAGTACCAGGGTCAGACCATGGGGTTGATGATTGTGAAGATGAATGTCGCCGCCGTGGATGCGGGCGATGGTGAGCTGCCGGGCAGGGCCCGCAGGGAATCAGTCAAGGTTGAGCTCCAGTACCAGGGTCAGACCATGGGGTTGATGATTGTGAAGATGAATGTCGCCACCGTGGATGCGGGCGATGGTGAGCTGCCGGGCAGGGCCCGCAGGGAATTAGTCAAGGTTGAGCTCCAGTACCAGGGTCAAACCATGGGGTTGATGATTGTGAAGATGAATGTCGCCGCCGTGGATGCGGGCGATGTGGCGGGCTATGGTGAGGCCGAGCCCGCTGCCGGGCAGGGCCCGGGTCGAGGCCACCCTGAAGTAGGGATCAAACACCCGCTCCATCAGCGCCGGACTGATGCCCGGCCCTTGGTCACTGAATGCGATCCTCACCTTGTCCCCCTGGCGCGCCACCTGCACCGAAAGGCGCTCTCCATACTTGATGCCGTTGTCTATGATGTTTTGCAGGCAGCGCTTGATGGCCAGCGGCTTGCCGACCAGCATCAGGCTGGAGGGCCCTTGCAGCGTCATCCTCAGCTCATCGTGGTTATGGAGCTCGCCACAGCGGCGCAGCATGCCCATCAGATCCAGCGCCTCTATCTCCTCGTGGATATGGGTCTCTTTCATGCACTGCAAGGCACCCTTCACCATCAGCTCCATCTCGTCCAGATGGGCTGCGAACTTGTCCCGCACCTCGGCATCATCCAGCATCTCGGTACGCAGCTTGAGGCAGGCCAGCGGGGTTTTTAGATCATGGGACATGGCGCTGAACAGCAGATCACGCTCATGCAGGTGGCTGCTGATGCGCCGCTGCATCTTGTTGAAGGCGTGGATGGCGGCGCGGGTCTCGCTGCTCCCCTCCTCCTGCACCTCGGGCACCTCCCGCTTGCTGTCGAGCAGGGTGGCGGCCCGCGCCAGGTTGCGGATGGGCCTTATCTCCTTGCGCACCACCCACCAGGTGGCGATCAGTATGATGAGCGCCGAGCCCAGCATGAAGCCGAGCTGATTCAGGGTGAAGAAGCGGGGATCAAGGCTGTCATAAGGGGCGGGCAGCGCAGCCGCCAGATAGAACCAGGCGGTGGGCGACACGGCGATCTGTATCACCAGAATGGGCGGATTGAGCTCCCCCAGTGCCAGGCTGTAGTGGGCCCAGTTCAGGGGCAAGTCGTCGATGGGGAGCTCGGTGTTGAACACCCGCAGATCGGCGCGATTGGTAAACTCGACCCGGGTGGTCACCTCGCTGCCCAGCTCCTGCTGCAGCACGCGCCGCACCTCGGTCACCATGTGCTCGCGGCGGGACGAACCCGAGATGGGGGTCACCGGCAGCGGGTGATTGTTGAGGGAGACGAAGAAGCGGGTGCCCCCCATGTTGCGCAGCTGCTCCAGCACCAGATGGCGGTAATCCTGGGGCAGCTTGCGAAAGAAGGCGATGGTGGAGGAGGCGCTCAGGGCCATGCTGCGCACAGTGCTGATCAAGCCCTGCTCCTGAGCCTGGTTGCTGTGGCGATACCAGAAATAACCGGCGCACAGCTCGGCGGCCAGGATGACGCACAGCAGGAACAGGCTGGTGCGGCTGGCCAGGGAGCGGGGCCCCCAGCCACGGCTAGGCCTCATAGACGGTCTCGGTCGCCAGCATGTAACCCTTGTTGCGCACCGTCATGATCAGGGTGCGATCCTTGTCATCCAGGGCCTGGCGCAGCCGGGAGACCTGTACGTCTATGCCCCGCTCGAACGGGTCGCTCTCCCTCCCCCAGATCTCATGGGAGATGAGATCCCGGCTGAGCAGCTCATTGGGGTGGCGAATGAAGAGGCCGAGCAGGGTGTAGTCGGCCCCCGATAGCTGACGCGGCACCTCCCCCGCACGGGAGAGCTGACGGGTCACGCTGTCCAGGGTCCAGGGGCCGAAGTTGATGCGCCGGGCAGTCGCCGCCTGCTGGGTGAGACGGCTGCGCCGCAGCAGCGCCTTGATCCGGGCCAGCAGCTCCCGGGGATTGAAACTCTTGGTGAGGTAATCATCCGCCCCTATCTCGAGCCCGGCGATACGATCGGCATCCTCGGTCACGGCGGTCAGCATCATGATGGGCACGTTGGAGAGGCGGCGCAGCTGAGAGCAGAGGGTGAAGCCGTCATCCCCGGGCAGCATCACGTCCAGGATCACCAGATCCGGCATGCCCTGGCGCACCTGCTGCCACATGGCCTCGCCATCGCAGGCGGTGCGTACCTCGAAGCCCGCACGGCCCAGATACTCGGTGAGGGTATCGGTCAGCGCCTGGCTGTCATCGACGATGAGAATGACTTTACTGTCCATGGCATTATCAATCTGGCTACGAAGATCGGCCCTAAGTTACCAGCACAGGCGCGCCAGGGTCGAGGCAATTGGCAGGCTTTTTGTAACCAAACTCTTACAAATCAGCCAAGATGGGATCCCCCGCTGGGCAAGACGGGGTGGGGCTGTCAAAATGGCCGGACTGACCCAGACCGGGGTCCTGCTGCCAGGGAGGCAAACATGAGTCTGTGGACCGCCATCGTCCTTATTGTCCTGATCAGCATGCTGTTCGGCTATCTCGGCAAGCGCGCCCGCTACCAGCTGGGGGATGCCCGAATCACCGACCGCCTCGGCAAGCAGGATCTCATCATCAAGGAGTTGCAGGAGCGGGTCGCCAACCTGGAGGCCATCGTCATCGAGGAAGAGAAGCGCCGGCCATTCAGGGATCTCTGAGCCGGGCACCCAGTCTCCGTTATCCAGAGAGGAAACAATGAACATTCGACGATTCAACATCGGGGATGAAGCCACGTTATTTAAGGTTTTTTTATCGGCAGTGCATGAGGTTGCATCGGCTGACTATACAGCGGAGCAGATTCAGGCATGGGCACCCGAGGATATTTCCCCGACGCTGTGGGCTGAGCATATCAGGACATTACGCCCCTTTGTCGCTGACATTGATGGTGACATCGCCGGGTATGCTGACGTTCAGCCCAATGGCTATATCGACCACTTTTTCGTGGTTGGCTCTCATGCACGACAAGGGGTCGGCACCCGCTTGATGATGTGCCTTCATGAAGAGGCCAGGTTATTGGGTATTGGCGAACTGACGGCCGATGTGAGCAAGACGGCGGAACCCTTCTTCGCACTGCATGGCTTTCATGTGGATGAGAGAAGGTATCCCGTCCGCCGCGGCGTCATGATCCCCAATGCATTGATGCGCAAGAAATTGTAGCCCAGGCAGCCAGCCCCATGGCTGGTCGCGAAATGGACGCTATGACGCCAGCCGCCTGGCCAATGATGCTCTGAACGGACGCACCATCAATAACGGCAACCCATGGGTTGCCGTTTTGCAATCTCTCCACATGGCGGAATTTATCGCTATCGCGGCGAGAGTGGTGACTGTTGCATCGCCGCTGCCAGCGCCGTCTGGCCCTTGGCCTGCAAAGCATCGACGGCCCCCAGCCGGTCCCCCTCCTCCTTGTTCTGACTCAGCTTGAACTTGCCGACCAGCTGATCGATCTCGATCTCTATGCCCACCACGGCCTGCACCATGGCCTCGAGATAGTCTCTCGGTGCATCCGCCATCTTCCAGGGAGCGGGCTCGGCGGCCTCATGGACCCGGGTCAGGCTCGTCAGCAGGCGGCGCACGAAGCGGGCGTCGTCCCGCACCCGGATGCGACCGTGGGCATGCACCACCGCATAGTTCCAGGTGGGCACCTGCTTATGATGTACCTGCTTGCTCGGATACCAGCTGGGGGAGACATAGCCCTCGGCGGCCCTGAAGATCACCAGCACCTCCTGCCCTTCCTTCACCTCCTGCCAGAGCGGGTTGTTGCGCGCCACATGGGCCCGCAAGATGCCATGCTCCCCCTCATCGGCATCGAACTCGAATGGCAGGTGGTTGGCATCCAGCCCTGCCGGGCCATGCACCACCAGAGCCGCCAAGGGATGGGCCTGCATCAGCTCGTGGATCACTTGGCTGTTGGGGGCTTCGAAGTGAGGGGGTAGATACATGACAACTCCTTGAATGATGACAGGCCTGAATGCCATTCAGACGAAAAACCTTATCCTCTCCCACATCGGCACGGTGGGCCAGGCAAGATCCTGGATCAGTGTCCATGTTCGGCGCCCGACTGACACGCAGGAACACAATAGAAGACGGCAACCCCGAGGTTGCCGTCTTGTGCGCATTGGAATCAAACCGTAGCGGTTCGGTTAACCCGCGCGCTTGGCCAACCAGGCTTCGGCGGCGCCGAGGGCTGCATCCACCAGCTCGCGGGCGACGCCGCCCTTGGCGACCCGCTTGGCCAGGGTGGCTTCCAGCTCCAGGTTCGGATAGACATCCTCGCCGATCACTGAGCTGAAGCGCTGGAACTCCGTCAGGGAGAGCTCTTCCAGCGGTTTTTTCAGCTTGATGGCCTGCACCACCACTTCACCGACGATATGGTGCGCCTCGCGGAACGGAATGCCCTTGGCCACCAGATAGTCCGCCAGCTCGGTGGCGTTGGCATAGCCGCCCTGGGCCGCCGCCTTGGTGCGCTCGACGTTCACCTTGAGATCGATCAGCACCAGCGCCGCCATGTCGAGGCAGTCGTGCCAGGTGTCGAGGGCATCGAACAGCCCCTCCTTGTCTTCCTGCATGTCCTTGTTGTAGGCCAGCGGCAGCGCCTTCAGGCTCATCAGCATGGCCATCTGGGCGCCGACCACCCGGCCAGTCTTGCCGCGAATGAGCTCAAGGGCGTCCGGGTTCTTCTTCTGGGGCATCAGGGAGGAGCCGGAGGTGACCGCATCGGAGAGCTCGACGAAGCCCGCCTCGCCGGTGTTGTAGAAGATGAGATCTTCCGCAAAACGAGAAAGGTGTGCCATGGACAGCGACGCCACGTGCATCAGCTCCACCACGTGATCCCGATCCGAGACCGAATCCAGGCTGTTGCGGGTGGCACCGCTAAAGCCCATGTCCAGCGCCAGCACCTCGCGGTCGATGGCGTAGGCGGTGCCGGCCAGGGCGCCGCAGCCGAGCGGGCTGGTGTCGAGGCGCTTGAGGGCATCCTGCAGGCGGGAGTGGTCGCGCTCCAGCATCTCCACATAGGCCAGGGCCCAGTGGGCGAAGGTGACCGGCTGGGCACGCTGCAAGTGAGTGTAACCGGGCAGCACCGCGGCCTGATTGGCACGGGCGGAAGCGACCAGCCCCTGTTGCAGCGCGGTGATGGAGGCGAGCAGCAGCTCCCCCTGGGCCTTGCACCAGAGTTTGAGATCGGTGGCGACCTGATCGTTGCGCGAGCGGCCGGTGTGCAGCTTCTTGCCGAGGTCGCCGACGGCGGCGATAAGCGCGCCCTCGACCCAGGAGTGGATGTCTTCGGCATCGGAGCTGAGGATCTGCTGGGGATCCTGTTGCACCGAGGCGAGCAGCACCTCCATCGCTTGTTGCAGTTTTCCTTGCTCATCGGCGGTCAGGACACCGACCGAGACCAGGGCGCGGGCCCAGGCCATGGAGCCCTGAATGTCCTGCTCCGCCAGCCGGTAATCGAAGCGCAAGGAGTCATTGAACTGCTTGAACCTGCTATCTGCCCCCTGACTGAAGCGTCCACCCCAAAGTGCCATACTGCTCTCCTTGAATCTGTTGTCGGTGGCGCCACTTGCGCCCGCCGCTCGTTATCTCGATGAAGGGTTATCTCATAAAAAGGGGCGCGCTGGCGCCCCTTTCGTCACGCTTGAGGGTCAGTCTGCCGACTCTCCCACCCCGATGGCTAAGGGCTGACCCTTAGCCATCACGGCGTCTTGATAAATGAGGGGGCCAGGCCCCCTCGCTTATCTGGTCATGAAGGTGACGATCAACCGTGGGTATGGTCGCCGCCCACCGCCAGATTCTGCTCTTTCAGGGCACGAATGCGGCTGGCCAGGGTGTAGAGGCGGATAAAGCCTTCGGCATGGCTCTGGTCGTACACCTCGTCGGCGCCGAAGGTGGCGAAATCTTCGGAGTAGAGGCTGTTGGCGGAACGCTTCTGGGTCGCGCTCACCTGGCCCTTGTACATCTTCAGCACCACTTCACCGTCCAGATCCTCGGCGATGGCATTGGCAGAGGCCAGTACCGCCTTGCACAGCGGGGTAAACCAGCGGCCGTCATAGACCAGATGGGAGAACTCGGCGCCGAGCTTCTCACGCCAGGAGCGGGTCGGCTTGTCCAGCACCAGCTCTTCGATGGCACGCAGGGCCGCCATCATGACGGTGCCGCCCGGGGTCTCGTAGCAACCACGGGACTTCATGCCCACCAGACGGTTCTCGGTGATGTCGATACGACCGACGCCGTGCTTGCCGGCGCGCTCGTTCAGGGTCACCAGCACCTGGTAGGGGCTCAGGGCCTGGTCGTCCACGGCCACGATCTCGCCCTGCTTGACGGTCAGCTTGACGTATTCAGGCTCGTTCGGTGCCTGCTCCGGGGAGACGGTCCACTGCCAGACGGCGTCGGACGGCTCGTTCCAGGTGCTCTCCAGCTCGCCACCCTCGGTGGAGATGTGCCAGGCGTTGGCATCGCGGCTGTAGAGCTTCTTCAGGGTCGCCTTGCAGGGGATGTTGCGCGCTTCCAGATAGGCAAGCAGCTCTTCCCGGGAACGCATGTCCCAGATGCGCCAGGGGGCGATCACCTTGAGCTGGGGTGCCAGGGAGGCCACGGCCCCTTCGAAACGCACCTGATCGTTGCCCTTGCCGGTGCAACCGTGGGCGATGGCATCGGCCCCTTCGGCCTTGGCCACTTCCACCATGGCCTTGGCGATCACCGGACGGGCCATGGAGGTGCCCAGCAGGTAAGTGCCTTCATAGATGGCGCCCGTCTTCAGGGTCGGATAGACGTACTCCTTGACGAACTCTTCCTTCAGGTCATAGACGATGCACTTGGTGGCACCGGAAGCCAGGGCCTTCTCTTCCACCCCTTCCAGATCATCTTCACCCTGACCGACATCGGCCACGAAGGCGATGATCTCGGCGTTGTAGTGCTCTTTGAGCCAGGGAATGATGGCCGAGGTATCCAGTCCGCCCGAGTAAGCCAGTACTATCTTGTTGATTCCGCTCATTTACTTCTCTCCATGATCAATCTTGAAAACATTAAAAACAGGGTCGGTCGCTCAGTTGTGGCCCATCAGGGTCAGCAAGATGGCGTTCTGGATATGCATCCGGTTCTCTGCCTCGTCCAAAATGAGGGAGGCGGGGCCATCCATCACTTCCGAGGTGATCTCCAGCTCCCGATGGGCCGGTTGGCAGTGCAGCACATGCGCGATACCGGTCCGGTCGAGCAGGGCCTGGTTGATCTGATAAGGCATGAAGATCTCTTTTACCTGCTCCATTGGGGTGTTGTCACCCATGGAGACCCAGGTATCGGTGTAGACAACATCGAAGCCCTCGATGTCGGTCACATCGTCACTGATGTGAATGTGCGCGCCAGATTGAGCCGCCAGCGCCTCGGCCTGCTTGAAGATCTGGGTATCGGGGCCATGGCCTTTCGGGCAGATCAGGGTCACGTCCGTGCCCAGGGTCGCCCCCAGCAGCATCAGGGAGTGACTGACGTTGTTGCCATCGCCGAGGTAGGCGAGCTTGACCTTGGACAGGTCGTCATAGTGCTCGGCGATGGTCATGAAATCCGCCAGCCCCTGACAGGGGTGGTAGAGGTTGCACAGGCTGTTGACCACGGGCACGGTCGCGTACTTCTGCAGATCGACCAGGGTCTGATGATCGAATACCCGGGCGACGATGGCATCACACCAACGGGACAGGTTGGCAGCGAAATCCTGCACGGATTCGCGCTTGCCAAGCGCCCCGTTCTGCTGATCCAGATAGACGCTGTGGCCACCCAGCTTGGCGATGCCGATGTCGAAGGTGACCCGGGTGCGCAGTGATGGCTTCTCGAACAGGGTCACCACGGCCTTGCCCGCCAGGGCCTGACGGTACTTTTTCGGGTCTGCCTTGACCTGTTTGCCCAGGGCAATCAGGGCCAGGATCTGGGCCTTGTCGAGGTCGCTGTCTTTGAGCAGGTGTTGCATCGAATCGTCCTTTTGTCGCGCTTAGAGGGTAACCTGGGTGCCGATGGCGGCGCCGCCGAGCAGCTTGAGCAGCTGATCCGGGTAGCGCCAGCTGGCGACGCAGACCGGCTGGCCCAGGGTCTCGGCGGCGTGCAACGCGGCCTTCACCTTGACGGCCATGCCATCGGTGATCACACCCTTCTCCATCAGATCCTGAGCGGTGGCCTTGTCCAGCTGGGGAACCAGCTTGCCCTTGCCATCCAGGATGCCGCTCACGTCCGACAGCATCACCAGATCCGCGCCGAGCGCCTCGGCAATGGCGGTGGCCGCCTGGTCTGCATTGACGTTCATCAGCTGACCCTCGCTGGTGATGCCGATGGAGCTGATGACCGGCAGGAACTGCTGGGAGAGGATCCCTTGCACCAGGGCCGGGTTGCCCGGGGAGCAGTCGCCGACCGCGCCGAGATCCGGATCCAGCTGCACCACCTGGCACAGACCGCCATCGGCCAGACACAGACCCACAGCCGGGATGCCACAGGCGATGGCCTTGGCCATCATCTGCTTGTTGGCGGTACCGGCCAGGGCGCCCGCGATAAGGGGGATCTGGTCAAAGGGGGTCACCCGCAGGCCGTTCTTCTTGCTGGAGGTGAGCCCCAGCCCTTTGAGCAGGTCATCGACCAGGCAACCACCGCCGTGCACCAGCACCAGCGGCCTGTGCTGCTCATCCAGGAAGCTCTTCAGGGTCGCGAACAGGGCGGTCAGGGCCTCATCATTCTCGATCAGCGCCCCACCCAATTTGATGACTAATGTCGGTTTGTCCATCTTCTCGATCCTTCCTTAAATCAGGCCGGTGGCCGGTTTAAAACCAAATTTGATGTTCACGCACTGGATGGCCTGGGAGGCCGCGCCCTTGAGCAGGTTGTCGATGGCGGACACCACCACCAGCATGTTGCCCTGCTGCTGCCAGGCCAGATCGCAATAAGGGGTGCTCGCCACGCCACGGATGGAAGGCATCTGGCCGGTGAGACGCACCAGCGGCTTGCCTTCGTAGGCGGCGAGGTAGGCTCTGTCCACCTGCTCCGGGGTCACCCCTTCGGCCAGTTGCACATAGATGGTGGCCAGGATGCCGCGCACATAGTTGCCAAGGTGTGGCTGGAACAGCACGCCCTTGCCGAGGTGATGGCTGATCTCCGGCTGATGTCTGTGGCTGAAGGTGCCATAGGGGCTCAGGCTCACTTCGCAGAAGCTGGTGTTGACCGATGCCTTGCGGCCCGCGCCGGAGACACCGGACACCGCATTGATGATGGGTTGCCACTCCGCCTTGATGAGGCCCGCCTGCTGCAATGGCTTGAGGGCACAGAGGGAGGCGGTCGGGTAGCAACCGGGTACGGCGATGAGCTGGGCGGCGGCGATGGCGTCGCTGTTCCACTCGGCCAGACCGTAGGCCGCCTGAGCGAGCCACTGTTCATTGGCGTGGGTGAAGCCGTAGTAATCCTGATAGAACTGCTGATCCTGCACCCGGAAGGCGCCGGAGAGATCGAATACCGGCAGCCCCTTGGCCAGGAACTTGGGCGCCAATTCGGCACTCACCTCGTGGGCGGTGGCCAGCAGCACCAGATCGGCCTGGGTCAGGATCCGGGTCATGCCATCCTCATCCAGGGGCAGCAGCGGCTGATCCAGCTCGCCGACCCACTGGGGATGAAGAGAGGAGAAACGCTTGTGGGCATCCTGGCTGCCGGCGGAGACATAGAGGCCGAACAGCTTGAGGTCAGGGTGGTTCTGCACCAGGGCGGCCAGCTCTGCTCCCGCGTAGCCACTGGCACCGACGATAACGGTGTTAAGCATTGATCAATTCCAAAATATGAGGTCTGGGTTCACAGCATGATGCTGCATAAGGATTAAGAGGCCGTGAATCGCCTCTCCATTCTTGCGTAGCAAGGGTGCAACGAGCGGGTCAGCTCATGCGGAGGCAATTCAGGCGGGGTTGCGTCGTCGGTGATAGATCAGGTGACAGAACATTGACTTTCCCTTACAACTAGAGCCTTATCGGTGAGCGCAAGAATAGAATATTCATTCACTCAGTTTGCATTTGTATTTTCTAACAGAAACCTTCCGAGGGTGCAAGGAGGAGCTAGTGGCCAATCAGGATTTTTTTTCACTTTATAAGAATATTATTGCAATACCCTCTATCAGCAGCACGGATCCCAAGTGGGATCAGAGCAACGAAGGAGTGATCCGGTTGCTGGCCGACTGGTTCGGCCAACTCGGGTTTCACTGTGAGGTGACGCCACTGGCGGAGCTGCCCGGCAAGTTCAATCTGGTCGCCACCTATGGTCAGGGAGAAGGCGGTCTGCTGCTGGCAGGCCATACCGATACGGTGCCGTTTGACCAGGGTGCCTGGCGCAAGGATCCCTTCAAGGTGACCGAAGAGGGCAATCGCCTCTATGGTCTGGGCACCATCGACATGAAGGGCTTCTTCGCCTTTATCGTCGAGGCGCTCAAGGAGATCGATCTCAAGACCCTCAACAAGCCCCTGCGCATCCTGGCCACCGCCGACGAGGAGACCACCATGGCAGGGGCTCGCGCCATCGCTGCGGCCGCCGAGCTCAAACCCGACTATGCGGTGATAGGCGAACCCACCGGCCTGGTGCCCGTGGTCGCCCACAAGGGCCATATGTCGGAAGCCATCCGCATCACGGGCAAGAGCGGTCACAGCTCGGATCCCGCCAACGGCATCAACGCCCTGGAGATCATGCATCAGGCCATGGGTCAGGTATTGGCGCTGCAACGCAGCCTCAAGGATAAGTATGCAGATCACCGCTTCAAAGTACCGCAACCTACCCTGAATCTGGGGTACATCCAGGGGGGCGATAGCCCGAATCGCATCTGCGGTTGTTGCGAGTTGCACATCGACATGCGCCCCACTCCCCAGGTCGGTCCCGACGAGCTGCTGGGCTTGCTCAAAGAGGCGCTCGCCCCCATCGAAATCCATCAGCCGGGCTGCCTGCACCTGCAACACCTGCACGAACCCATCCCTGCCTACGCCTGCGACGATGCCTCCTTGCTGGTGCGCGAAGCCGAGTTGGCGAGCGGCAAGCGCGCCGAATCGGTCAACTACTGCACCGAGGCGCCCTTCATCCAGCAGCTCGGCTGTCAGACCATAGTGATGGGCCCTGGTCACATCGCCCAGGCACACCAGCCGGACGAGTACCTGGATCTCTCCTTCGTCGAGCCCACCAAGGCGGTGTTGCAACATCTGGTCCGCCGCTTCTGCGTCTAGCCCTGACCGGTACCCATGGCGAAGTGTGCATGGCATCCTTGCTGATGCGGCTAGCGATTCATTCGCAACAGGTGCAACCGAGCGTAGGGAGGCGCAACCGGATATGTAGGAAAGTTACATGACAACGAGGGGGACGAAAGGACTCAGCCATGCCAGGGAACTATCGAAAATACATGTTCTTAATTGGCTTGTTATTTGACCTTGCGCAGACAATCTGGGTAGATTGTCCCCCTAAGATGACGGAGCATATGTTGTAATCGCACAACAATAAGTGGGGCAGCCCCATGCCGAGGAGCGGCGGCCGGGCACCAACAAAAATAAGGATGTGGAATGAACGATACTTACGCAGCACTACGCGCCAACGTAGGCATGTTGGGCCAGTTGCTGGGCAAATCCATCAAGGACCATCAGGGCCAAGCCTTCCTCGACAAGATCGAGACCATTCGCCAACTGGCCAAGTCCTCTCGCAAGGGTAATGAAGCAGACCGTGAGCGGTTGCTCGACATCCTGCGCAATCTCTCGGACGACGAGCTGCTGCCCGTGGCACGCGCCTTCAGCCAATTCCTCAATCTGGCCAACGTGGCCGAACAGTTCCACACCATCTCCCGCCATTGCGAAGAGCATATTTGTACCCCGGATCCCCTGGAGGAGATGTTCGCCAAGCTCAAGGCGTCCAACCTCTCCCAGGAAGCCATCATCCAGGCCGTGCGCGAGCTGGATATCGACCTGGTGCTGACCGCTCACCCGACCGAGGTGACCCGTCGTACCCTGATCCACAAGCATGTGCAGCTCAACGACTGCCTGGAAGCCCTTGAGCTGTCCGATCTGTTGCCCCGCGAGCGGGACAAGATCCAGAGCCGCATCGAACAGCTGGTCAATCAGGCCTGGCACACCAACGAGATCCGGGTGCAGCGTCCGACCCCGGTCGATGAAGCCAAATGGGGCTTCGCCGTGGTGGAAAACAGCCTCTGGCCCGCCATCCCCGAATTCATGCGCAACCTGGACGAACGGCTGCAGCAGCACCTGGGGGTGCGCCTGCCCCTGGACGCCGCCCCGGTCAAGTTCACCTCCTGGATGGGGGGTGACCGTGACGGCAACCCCTTCGTCACCGCCAAGGTGACCGCCGAGGTACTGGAACTGGGCCGCTGGATGGCGGTGAGCCTGTTCTACAAAGACATCAAGGAGCTCACCTCTGAGCTCTCCATGTCTGACTGCACCCAGGCCGTGCGCGAGCGCGTGGGCGACAGCGCCGAACCCTACCGTGCCCTGATCCGTGAGCTGCGTGAGCAGTTGCGCGAGACCCAGGAGTTCCTCACCGCCAAGGTGCAGGATCAGGCGAGCGAGAGCCGGGATCTGGTCAAGACCACGGCCCAGCTGCGCGAGCCCCTGGAGCTCTGCTACCACTCCCTGCACGCCTGCGGCATGGGCAACATCGCCGACGGCATGCTGCTGGACGTGCTGCGCAAGCTGGCCTGTTTCGGCATCCATCTGGTCAAGCTCGATATCCGTCAGGATGGCGAGCGTCACGGTCAGGTCTTCTCCGAGCTGACCCGTTATCTGGGCATGGGCGACTACGCCGAGTGGAGCGAGGACGACAAGCAGGCTTTCCTGCTCAATGAACTCAACTCGCGCCGCCCCCTGCTGCCCGTCGACTGGGAGCCGAGCGCAGAGACCAAGGAGACCATCGACACCTGCAAGGTGATCGCCGCCCATGATCCGGACGCCTTCGGCATCTACATCATCTCCATGGCCGGTGCCCCCTCGGACGTACTGGCGGTGCAACTCTTGCTCAAGGAAGCGGGTTGCAAGTTCCGCATGCCGGTTGCCCCCCTGTTCGAGACCCAGGAAGACCTGATGGCAGGCACCCAGGTGATGGATCGCCTGCTGTCGGTTGACTGGTATCGCGGTTACATCCAGGGTCGCCAGTACGTGATGATCGGCTACTCGGACTCTGCGAAAGATGCGGGCATGATGGCCGCCGGTTGGGCCCAGTACGCCGCCATGGAATCCCTGGTGGCCCTGGCCGAAACCAACAAGGTACGGCTCACCCTGTTCCATGGCCGTGGCGGTACCGTCGGTCGCGGTGGCGCCCCCGCCCATCAGGCTATCTTGTCTCAACCGCCAGGATCCCTGCGCGGCGGCCTGCGGGTCACCGAACAGGGCGAGATGATCCGCTTCAAGTTCGGCCTGCCGAAAGTCGCCATCAACAGCCTGAACCTCTACACCAGCGCCGTGCTGGAGGGCAACCTGCTGCCGCCGCCCAAGCCCAAAGAGAGCTGGCGCACCGTGATCGAACAGGTGGCCGAGGCCTCCTGCGAACACTACCGCAGCATAGTGCGCGGCCACCCGGACTTCGTGCCCTACTTCCGCGCCGCCACCCCCGAGATGGAGCTCGGCAAGCTGCCGCTCGGCTCCCGTCCCGCCAAGCGCAAGCCCAATGGCGGCGTCGAGAGCCTGCGCGCCATTCCCTGGATCTTCGCCTGGACCCAGAACCGCTTGATGCTGCCGGCCTGGCTCGGTGCCCATGAGGGCCTGAAGCAAGCCATCGACAGCGGTCACCAGTCCGTGCTGGAAGAGATGAGCCGTCAATGGCCCTTCTTCCGCACTCGCCTCGAGATGCTGGAGATGGTGTTCCTCAAGGCCGATACCTGGTTGGCGGAGTACTATGACACCCGTCTGGTACCCGAAAGCCTCTGGCCGCTGGGCAAGCAGCTGCGCGCCGAACTGGAAGCGGCCGCCGAATTGGTGCTGGCTCTTCGTCCCCAGGGAGACTTGCTCGACGATCAACCCTGGATCAAGGAGTCCATCAAGCTGCGCAACCCCTACACGGATCCCCTCAACGTGTTGCAAGCCGAGCTGCTCAACCGCTCGCGCAGCAACCCGGGATCCCTGCACGAGGAGATCGATCAGGCGCTGATGGTCACCATCGCCGGTATCGCCGCCGGTATGCGCAATACCGGTTGATAGACGGGGCTATCAAGCTCCCCGCAATGACAAAGGGCGCCACTGTGGCGCCCTTTTACTTCTCCAATCGGCGGATAAATACGCAGATCCATTGCTAAGAGGGCTGATGCAGATATGAATAGTGATACCTAGTGCACTTTTGATGAGACTTACTTGACCAAAATGGTTTCCAGTGGGAGCCTTAGCTGCCTTTGGTTATAGAATCTTTATCACCTTTTTGCTGACAATAAACACTATATTTTCTATCAGAAAAATGGCGTTTTAAGAAACATTAACCATGCATAAAAACAAATATTGATACAAAGATAGACCAAATAATGGTCTTAAATTAAAATACAGTCAGTGGTAATAAATATGAACATCAAATCTATTGTAATGTTATCCACGCTATTATTATTGAGTGGTTGCGTCAGCATGATGGGAAACACTAGGAATAAAGCAGAGAGCATTGGTACATTTCATGATATTAGTACCGCAGTAAGAGACACATCCCCCATTCTTGAAATCAGTAAAGATGATTTTAAAAACATCAACATAGACAAGGATGCCTCACCAAAGATCATCAGAGAAGATAGGGTTGAATATTTTGAAATCGTAGAATTAACCGGGAAAGAGAACTCCGACTTTTCTCTTACCATCGCATCACTGTGTGACTGCCTTGGCTTCAGAAAGTGGGCCGTACTAGCAGATCCCTTTATGTTTGGTCCAGATGGTTCTCCTGTGGAGATGAAAAAAGGTGGTACCCCAGAAGCTCAAACTTTGACTGGCTCATTTCCTAAAAGTGGTGCATACAAGCTACTTATAATAGCCAACACCAAATATCTTGATCAGCAGATGGGGAACATTCACGGTTACTGGGACTATAGCAACAGCGCATCCGGATTTACTCTGCCACTGAGAGTTCATCAGACTGGATTGGTTCAGGTTGCATGGAACAAATAATTCTATCTTAAATAGATTTATATACTTTATTTAAGTTGCCCCGTAGGTAACCACAATACATGTACGGCCTACGGGGAACAAATAGACAAACGCTATCAACTTGCATCCATCCCCTTGCAGGAGCAGACTATTTGGCCTTGCTCAGGCTCGAGGAAATCTGATGACCCCCGCTATCAACTTGCTGAAAAAGCTAAAGATCCCCCATAAGCTCTATCCCTATGAGTGCGAGGCCCACGATGACTTTGGCAAACATGCCGCGACTCAACTCGGCCTGCCCGAAGCGCAAGTGTTCAAGACCCTGATCGCCCATCACGACAAGCAGGCGGTGGTGGCCATAGTGCCCTCATCGGGCCTGTGCAGCCTCAAGCAGCTCGCCAAGGCGGCGGGCCTCAAGAAGGTGGAGATGATGAAGCCTGCGGAGGCCGAGAAGCTGACCGGTTACAAGGTGGGGGGCATCAGCCCGCTGGCCCAGAAGAAGCTGTTGCCCACCGTGCTCGATGACTCCGCCCTGCAGTTTGACGAGATCCTGGTGAGCGGCGGCAAGCGCGGCCTCTCGGTCGGGGTGGCGCCGCAAGATATGCTTCGCCTTCTGAAGTGGATCGCCGCGCCCATCGGTGAACACTAAGGGACGAGCACCATGACTAAGCAGTAGCGTGCATAGAAGAGGCCCCGCATCCGGGGCCTCTTTCGTTTTGTCGATCGGCGGGTTCGAGTCACGTCATCGGACCTAGGATATGGCGACCCGACAACCCGCTGCCCGCGTCACTCCCCCTCGGGGTGGCAGGCGGCGGTCAGATCCGAGAGCCGCAGCCGCTGGCGCCCCTGCCCATCGAAGTTGTCATCGGCCAGCCAACCCTCGAAACTGGCCGCCAGTGCGGGCCACTCGCTGTCGATCACCGAGAACCAGGCGGTATCGCGGGAACGGCCCTTGTCGACCCTGGCCTGGCGGAAGGTGCCCTCGTAACTGAACCCGAGCCGCAGCGCCGCCTGGCGGGAGGGCAGGTTGAGCTCGTTGCACTTCCACTCGTAGCGACGATAGCCCAGGGCAAAGGCCCGCCCCATCATCAGTGCCATGGCGGCGGTCGAGAGGCGGGTGCGCTGCATGGCGGGGGAGAAGTGCAGCCAGCCCACTTCTATGCTGCCAGCGGCAGGATCGATACGCAGGTAGCTGGCGAGCCCCAGCGCCTTGCCGCTCGGCTCATCGACAATGACATAGAACTGGGGATCGACCTTGGCAGCGCACTGCTGCAACCAGGCCAGCATGGCCGACTCGTCCGCGAAGGGGCCGCTGGTGAGGTAGGTCCACATGGCCCCATCATCGGCACTGAACGCCTGCCACAGCGGGCCGCCGTGCAGCCCGGGGTCAAGGGGCTCCAACCGGCAGCCCCAGCCCCTCATCAGCTGATGAGGGGGAAACTCGGCCCCCGTCCAATCCGGCACCACAGCGCCCAGGGGTTGATTGAATTCGTTAGTGATATGAGAGGTAACGTTGTTAGCAGCCACAGGCTATCCCTCCTTCTTGCAAGACACCGGCCTCGCTGCCGGTGGCGACGGCGAAACCGTCCTGACGCCACCAATGCAGGCCGCCGATCAGCTCCTTGACCTGAAAACCCAGCGCGGCCAGCTTATGGGCCCCCTGGGTCGAGCCGTTGCAGCCGATGCCATCGCAGTAGCAGACATAGACCTTGTCTCGCGCCAGCCCGGCCGTGGTGACCGGGCTCATGGTGCGATGGGGAAAAGAGACGGCCCCCGGAATATGGCCCTCGGCATAATGTTCAGGGGAGCGGGTGTCGATGACGACGATGCGCCCCTCCTCACCCGCCTCTGCGTTTAACAGATCGGCGGCGAGATCGGCCGGGTCGGTGCGAAATTTCAGCTGGGCCTCGAAGAAGGCGCTGGCCTCCTGCGGGCTGGCCACTCCCGTGCTCAATACATGACTCATACCGGCTCCTGATATAGCGCGACTTCTGTGGTGATCTCGGTTCTCACCGAGTTGGCGATAAAGCACTGCTCGTGGGCCTGATGGTGCAGCCGCTCCAGTTCGACCAGGCTCGGCTGGCGCTCACCAGCAAACAGTACCCGGGGGCGCAGGGTGACCCTGGTGATCGACTGGCGGCCCCGCTCGTCCGGCTCCATGACCCCGACCGCCTTATCGCGGTAGTCTTCCACCAGATAGCGCGCCTTGGCCGCCAGCCAGAGGAAGGTCAGCATGTGACAACTGGAGAGCGAGGCGACGAAGGCCTCCTCCGGATCGACATGCTCCGCCACCGAAAAGGGCAAGGGCACCACATGGGGGGAGGAGGAGGCGGGCACCCTGACGCCGCCGTCAAACTCCCACTCATGGGCCCGACTGTAACGCTGATCGACGAAGGGCTCGCCGGCCCCCCGTTGCCAGCTGATGATGGCACTGAACTCTGACATCCCGACTCCTTGTGGTGGTTGCACTCCATTCTCTGACCCTCAATGTAGCGTCATAATGGCCTTGCCACGCCGACCAATTTTGCCAATATAAGCAGACCAATTTTGATGGGCTGACAGCCCTGTCCGGAGACTGCCATGACCGCCCTGCCTACCCTGTTTGCCGACCAGCAACAGAACGATCTGCCACTGCACGAACAGCTGGTGCGCACTCTGCGTAGCGCCATCTTGGCCGGTCACCTGCCCCCGCTCACCCGGAGACTGCCATGACCGCCCTGCCTACCCTGTTTGCCGACCAGCAACAAAATAGTTTGCCGCTCCACGAGCAGCTGGTGCGCACTCTGCGCGGCGCCATCTTGGCCGGTCACCAGCCCCCACTCACCCGGAGGCCATCATGACCGCCCTGCCTACCCTGTTTGCCGACCAGCAACAAAACGATCTGCCACTGCACGAGCAGCTGGTACGCACATTACGTAGCGCCATCTTGGCCGGTCACCTGCCCCAGCACAGTCGGCTGCCCGCCAGCCGCATGCTGGCCCGGGATCTCGGCATCTCCCGCAGCACGGTGGAGCTGGCCTATGGCCGACTGGAGGCCGAGGGCTATCTGGTGCGCAAGGTGGGGGCCGGCAGCTTCGTCGCCCTGGCGGCGGTGCGGCCCACTCCAAGGCCGCCCCAGTCGGCGGCCGGACTATCCCGTCGCGGTCAGGAGATGGCGGCAGGCGGTGCCTGTCACGATGCCCCCGAGGTCGGCGTCTCCTTTGCCTCCAGCCAGCCGGATCCGCGCATCTTTCCCCAGGCGCTCTGGGGCCGCTTGATGCAACAGCAGTGGCGCCAGCGCGCCAGCGACTGGATGAACTACGGGGATCCGCAAGGCTTAGGGGAGCTGCGCGCCGCCATCAGCAGCTATCTGGTGCAGTCGCGGGGGGTGCAGTGCGAGCCGGAGCAGATCCTGATCCTCACCAGCTCCCAGCAGGGGATCTTGCTGGCGACCCAGCTGCTCATCGACGCAGGCGACAGCGTCTGGGTCGAAGACCCCGGTTATCCGGGAGCCAGAACCGCACTGGAGAGTGCCGGCGCCTGCATTCACCCGGTGCCGGTGGACGAAGAGGGCCTCGACCCGGCGGGGGAGCATCCGCAGCCCCGGCTCATCTACTGCACCCCGGCCCATCAGTATCCCCTCGGCGTGCCCATGAGCCTGCCACGGCGGATGACATTGCTGGCCGAGGCCGAGCGGCACGGCGCCTGGATTTTGGAAGACGATTACGACGGGGAGTATCAGTATGATCAGCGCCCGCTGCCCGCCTTGCAGGGGCTCGACAGCCAGGGGCGGGTCATCTATGTGGGCACCTTCAGCAAGGTGCTGTTCGGCTCGTTGCGCCTCGCCTATCTGGTGCTGCCGCGCCCGCTGATGGAGGCCTTCAGCCGGGCCCGCGCCGCCTTCGATGGCCACAGCAACCAGTTGCAGCAGGCGGTCACCGCGGACTTTATCCGGGCCGGCCACTTCGCCACCCATCTGCGCCAGAGCCGCCTGCTCTACCAGAGTCGCCGGGATCTGCTGCTGAGCGAACTGGCCGAACACTGCCCCCAACTGACCCCCATCCACAGCGGCGCCGGCCTGCAGTGCGCCGTGCTGCTGCCCCCGGGCGGCGAGGCCCGCTGGACTCAGGCTGCCAATGCCCTCGGGCTGGGGCTGCGCCCCTTGCGTCAGTTCTATCTGGGGGAGCCCAGGCTGGAGGGCTGGCTGCTCGGCTTTGGCTGCCTCGACAATCAGACCCTGCGCCAACTCTGCCGACGACTCGGGGCCCTGATGCGCACTGCGTCATATGGATTGCTGGACACAGCAGATCGGGACAAGTCCTGATGGATAGCGGCGTAGAGAGCGAAGTGGCCGAGCAAGAGAGCCTCAACCCTGCGGATCCAACACCCAGCCTTAGCCTGCCTGGAACTCACGGCAGAGCACCAGCCAGGCTTCGGCACTGCGTGACAGATAGCGGCCCTGGGGCCAGATCACCCCGAGTTGCCAGCTCAGCTCCGGCAACAGGGGTCTGAGCAGCAGACCCTCCGGGTTCAGGCGACGACAGACGGGCTCTGGCAGGAAGGCGACCCCCATGCCACTGCGCACCATGGCGGTGAGAAAGTCCCACTGACTGCTGCGGGCCGCCACCTGAGGGCTGAACCCTGCATCCAGACAAGCCTGCGCGATGCGATCGCTCAGGGTGAAAGCCTGGGTATAGAGCAGCAGCGGCTCGTCGCGCAGATCCGAGAAACGGACGCAGGCCCGCTCGCGCCAGTGCGGCTCGGCTGGTAGCACCACCTGGATCGGATAGCTGGCCAGTACCAGGGCGTTGAGTGCCCCCGTTTCCCGGGTCGGCAACATGGTGATGGCCAAGTCCAGCTCCCCCTCCAGCACCGCCTGTTCGATGCGACGCCCGCCATATTCCACGATGGAGAGCTCTATGGCCGGGTAACGCTGGCGATAGGTACGGATCAGATCGGCATAGACATGCCCCACCATGGGGGGCATGCCCAGCGCCAGGCGCCCCCCCTTGAGACTCTGCAGATCCGCCAGTTCGGTCTCGAGCTGCTGCATCTGCGTCAATATCTCCTGGGCACGGGCGAACAGCACCTGGCCGCTGTCGGTCAGGGTGAAGCGGCGCCCCTCCCGGTTGAGCAGCGGCTGGCCCACCTCCTCTTCCAGGCTGCGGATCATCTTGCTGATGGTGGGCTGAGTGACGAACAGCTTCTCGGAGGCGCGGGTGAAGCTCTGCTCCCGCACCAGTTCGACGAAGTAACGCAAGGCACGGATATCCATGATTCCTCCTCCAGGGGCAAGGTCGTATCATGCCAATTTGGCATGAACTTCATAATTTAAATTCATTTTTTGCAGGTTTAGTCCGGCGGTAGACTGAAAGCCTTCTTACCGAATGGCCCTCTCTCATGGCTCTGCCCCTCTGGTTTATCACCCCCTTGCAGGTCGCCCTGCTGGCCGCCATCTGGTGGCTCGCCGATGCGGCAGTGCGCCTCTTTCATCTGCCTTTGCCCGCCAATCTCACCGGCATGCTGGTCCTGCTCGCCCTGATCCTGACCGGCATCGTCAAGACCCGCTGGTTTAGCGCAGGCTCGCGCTGGCTACTGGCCGAGATGCTGCTGTTCTTCGTGCCCGCCGTGGTGGCCGTGGTCAACTATCAGGATCTGCTGCTGCATCAGGGGCTGCGCATCCTGCTGGTGATAAGCCTCAGCACTGTGCTGGTGCTCGGCACCACGGCCCTGGTGGTCGACAGGGTCTACCGGCTCGAGCTCAAACTGGCTCGCAGGCAGCGCCGTCATGACTAACCAGACCCTGAGCCTGCTCTGCCTGGCCCTCACTCTGCTGTTCTATTACCTCAGCAAATGGCTCTATGGCCGCAAACGCATACTGCCGCTGATGCCCCTGCTGCTGGCCCCTGCTCTCCTGATCGCCCTGGTGCTGTCGTGCCACATCCCCTATGAGACCTATATGGCCGACAGTCACTGGCTGCTCTGGCTGCTGGGCCCGGCCACGATCGCCTTCGCCATCCCCGTGTATGAGAACAAGGCCCTGATGCGCAAACACTGGCTGTCCCTCTCCATCGGGGTCCTGGCCTCAGTGGTGATGGCGGTGGGCAGCTCAGTGCTGCTGGCTCGCTGGCTCGGGCTCTCGGATCTGCTGCAACGCAGCCTCGCCATGCGCTCCATCACCACCCCCTTCGCCGTCGAGGCGAGCAAGAGCGTCGGGGGTCAGAGCGACCTGACCGCGCTGTTCGTGGTACTGACCGGGGTGATAGGCATGGCGGTGGGGGATGGGGTGCTACGCCGTCTCGCCATCCGCAGCAAGCTCGGCAAGGGGGCGGGTTTTGGCGCATCGGCCCACGGGGCTGGCACCGCCAAGGCCTATCAGCTGGGCAACGAGGAGGGGGTGGTGGCCAGCATGGTGATGATGATTGCGGGCATGGTGACCGTGCTGCTCGCTCCCCTGCTCGGCCAGCTGCTGTGGTGAGTCGGGCCAGCCGGTTAGCGCCATGCAAAGAGGCGCCCGAAGGCGCCTCTTTGGTGGTCAGTTGGCTGGTTGCAAGGGATCAGCTCGCCACCGTCTCCTTACAGGCTGACGCAGCGCTGTCGGAGATCTCACTGAGCTATGACTGCTGCCAGTTCACCGTTCACCGTTCACCGTCATAGCCTTACAGCTCGGCGCAGATCTGCCAGAGATCGTACTGGATGGCACCGGCGGTCACCTCCCGCCCCGCCCCCGGCCCCTGAATGACCAGGGGGTTGCTGCGGTAGCTGTCGCTCTCGATGGCGAACACATTGTCGCAAGGGAGCAGATTGGCGAAGGGGTGGTGCGGTGCCAGGGTCTCCAGTCCGACGCGCGCCTTGCCGCCTCGTTCGAAACGGGCCACGAAACGCAGCACCTTGCCGACCCGGTGCGCCCCCTCGAACGCCGCCTGCAGCGGGCCGTCCAGCTCGCCCAGCCTGTTCATGAACTCCTCGACCGACAGCTTGCGCAGGGCCGCTGGTACCAGATTTTCCAGCTCGATATCGGCAGAATCCAGCTCGAAGCCCGCTTCCCGCGCCAGAATGAGCAGCTTGCGACGCACATCCTGGCCGGAGAGATCCTCGCGCGGATCCGGCTCGGTCAACCCCTGCTGCCAGGCGTCGTCCACCAGCTCGGAGAAGGGACGACTGCCGTCATATTGCTGGAACAGCCAGCTCAGGGTGCCGGAGAAGATGCCGGACACGCCCTGGATGCGATCCCCGCTCTGGCGCAGCATCTGGATGCTGGACTGGATGGGCAGCCCGGCACCGACGGTGGCGTTGTAGCGCCACTGCACCTGATGATCCCGACAGCTCTGCTTGATGCGCTGATAGAACTCGCTCTCGGCGGCACCGGCGAACTTGTTGGCGGCGATGATGTGGCAGCCGAGCTGGGCAAAGTCGGGATAGTAGCGACTCACCGTCTCGCTGGCGGTCAGATCCAGGGCGATCAGACTGTCGAAACTGTGCTGTTCGAGCTGATTTAGCAGCTCTGGCCAGATGAGCGGGCTGGGCTCGAAGTGCTGCTGCACCTTGACGGGATCCAGCCCCTCCTCATCCAGCAGCCCCCCCTGGGAGTTGAACACCCCATAGAGGGTGAGCGCCACGTTCAGTTCGCGCTCGAGACGAGCCTGCTCGCGGCCATAGAGGTTGAGCCACTGGCTGCCGATGTTGCCCTTGCCAAACAGCACCAGGCCGACCCGGGTCGGGCGGCTGAACAGGGCGCTGTGCAGGGCTATCATCAGCGGCTCCAGCACCACCTGGCGCAGCACGGCCACCAGGCTCAGGCCATCTTTGGCGACCTGCACGAACTCCTGGGGCTGATCCGAGAGCAGTTGATAGAAGCGATGACACTGCTCGGCGTTGTCCGTCACCCCGGCTCCCACCAGGGCGACCAGGCTGTAACCCTCTTTCTGGATAAGGCCGGTGAAGCCCCCCTGCAGCTGGAAGTCCCGCAGCAGGTCGTAGGCGCCGACCGCCACTTCCAGGGTATAGGCGAGGCGCAGCACCCGCCTGTCCGGCTGACGTTGCAGGGTCAGCGGGCTGAGACGATGACGGTCCAGATGGGCCTCTATGCTCTTGACCGCCTGCTCGAAATCACCCTGAGGCAGCACCTTGAGCTCGATCAGCGCAATCTGATCCACCGAGTTGACGATGCGGGCACCGTTGCTGCGCGGCGCGCGGCGCAAGATATGGGTACAGCCCTCGTCGGGGTTGTAGCTGCAACGCAGAGTGAGCCGCTGGCGGCTATCCGCCACCGGTTGCAGGGTACGCGAATGTAGCACGGAGGAGCCCAGCCGAGCCAGTTCGTTGGCCTCGGCCAGACTGAGCCGCTCCAGCAGGCGCGCCTCCTTGACCCGGCGCGGATCGGCGCTGTAGACCCCGGCCACGTCGCTCCAGATGGTGGTGGAGTCGCCATCGGCCAGCAGGGCCAGCAGGCTGGCACTGTAGTCGGAACCATTGCGGCCAAGCAGCAGAGAGCGCCCCTCCATGTCGGCGGCGATAAAACCTGTCACCACGATGCGGCCAGCATGCTCGGCGAGCCGCGCCTTGAGCAGCTCACGGGAGAGCACCTCGTCCACCTTGACCAGGGCGCCATCCTCTGCGCGCAGGAAGCTGCGGGCATCGAGCCAGATGGCGGGTTCGCCACGGCTGCTGAGCAAGGCGGCCAGGAGGCGCGCCGACCAGACTTCCCCGAAGGCGAGCAGGCCGTTGCGCTCGAAGCGATCGAACTGCCCCTCCAGGATCAGGCCCAGACTGCTGATATCGCCGTTGAGCTGAGCGGTCAGGCTCTGGTGCAAATCCCCTTCCAGCAGGCCATCGATCAACCCTTGCTGATAGGCACGCAGGGCGTTGAGCGCCTCACCGGCCGCCTCGTCCCCCGCCTCGGCCAGCTCCACCAGCTGGATCAGCCGGTTGGTGGTCTTGCCCGCTGCCGAGACCACGATCAGCTCGCTGCCGTTGCCCTGTTGCTCGACGATGGCCGCGACCCGGCGATAACAGACGGGATCCGCCAGGCTGCTGCCACCGAACTTGTGTACTTGCCGATGCTTAACGTTGACCGTCACCTCGGCCTCCTTGACTATTTCACTCATCTTGGTGCTACCCGTTGTGGCTTGGCCACCGAGGACGGCGGCTTGACTGCTCTGACTCATTGCGCGGCCACCTGCCCGGCGACCGCCAGGGCCTGGGCCAGATCCGCGACCAGATCCTCGCCGTGTTCTATGCCGATCGAGATCCGCAGTAATTGGGGACTGATCCCCGCCGCCTGCTGCGCCTCGGCGCTCATGGCCCTGTGGGTCATGCTGGCCGGGTGGGCCACCAGGCTCTCCACCCCCCCTAAAGACTCGGCCACCGAGAAGTAGTTGAGGGCGCCGAGGAAGGCGCGCAGACCCGCCTCGTCGCAATCGAGCTCGAAGCTCAGCATGGCACCGAAGCCGGACTGCTGGCGCAGCGCTATCTCGTGGCCGGGGTGAGTCGGCAGACTGGGGTGATAAATGGTTTTCACCAGGGGCTGGGTCTGCAGGAAGGCCAGAATGCTCTGGGTATTCTCCTGATGGGTGCGCAGACGGGGCCCCAGGGTACGCAGGCCGCGCAGGGTCAAATAGGAATCGAAGGCGCCACTGGTCAGCCCCAGGCAGTTGGCCCACCACAGCAGGCTATCGGCCAGCGCCTGCTCCTTGGCGATGGCCACCCCCCCCACCACGTCCGAGTGACCATTGATGTACTTGGTGGTGGAGTGCACCACCAGATCGGCGCCGAGGGCCAGGGGCTGTTGCAGCAGCGGAGAGAGGAAGGTGTTATCGACCGCGACCAGAGCGCCCACGGCATGGGAGGCATCACAGATGGCGGCCACGTCCACTACCCGCAACAGCGGGTTGGAGGGGGTCTCGACCCAGACCAGCTTGGGCCCCTCGGCCAGGGCGGCGGCCAGGGCCTGCTCATTCCCCTGATCGACGAACTTGACCCTGTAGTTGCCCTTTGCGGCCAGGAATTCAAACAGGCGCCAGGTACCGCCGTAGCAATCATGGGGGGCAATCAGCAGATCCCCAACCTGCAACAGGGCCTGGGTCACCAAATGGATGGCCCCCATGCCGGTGCCGGTCACCACGGCGCCCGCTCCCCCTTCCAGGGCCGCCAGCGCGTCCGCCAGATTGCCACGGGTCGGGTTACCGGAGCGGGCATAATCGTATTGACGGGGCACGCCGAAGTCGGCAAAGGTGTAGTTGCTGGAGAGATAGATGGGCGGCACTACGGCACCATGCTGAGTATCTGTCTCTATGCCGGTGCGTACCGTCAGGGTTGCCTTATGGGTCATCTCTCTCTCCTCATCCTTGTGCGAGTCCATCCTCGCCATTGCACAAGACATTACGCCACCCCAATAAAGCCGTCAACACTTCTAGACGTCTAAATGGCTTTGCTGTTGGATTGCCATTGATTTCCTTAAGGGTTAAAATCCGCGCTCAAGGCCAAATGAGAACAGGTGAATCATGGGTACAGAGTGGAACGGCGACTACGTCAGCCCTTATGCGGAACACGGTAAGAAGAGTGAACAGGTCAAGAAGATTACCGTCTCGATCCCGCTCAAGGTGTTGAAAGTGTTGACCGATGAGCGTACCCGTCGCCAGGTGAACAACCTGCGCCATGCGACAAACAGCGAACTGCTCTGCGAGGCCTTTCTCCATGCGTTCACCGGCCAGCCACTGCCCGGCGACGACGATTTGCGCAAGGATCACCCGGACAGCGTTCCGGCTGAAGCCCGAGCCATCATGGAAGCGCTCGGCAAAGAGATTGAAGATTACGACGCCGAGTGAGTTTTCACTCAATGGCTCAACAAAAACGCGGCTCTCAGGCCGCGTTTTTGTTGTCTGAATATCGAAGCCCGCGGCTCTCCGTCATGGCAGCGCTCGGCAAAGAGATTGAAGATTACGATGCCGAGTGAGTTTTCACTCAACGGCTCACAAAAACGCGGCTCTCAGGCCGCGTTTTTGTTGTCTGAATATCGAAGCCCGCGGCTCTCCGTCATGGCAGCGCTCGGCAAAGAGATTGAAGATT
>NZ_JANUES010000005.1:0-274600 GCF_024809075.1 Aeromonas sp. BIGb0445 | reverse complement strand
TTCGACCCGGACGGCCAGGGCGATTACAAAACCCTGGACGAGATGGCATCTGATCTTATCAACACCACCATCGACCCGCTGTTCCGCCAAGACCCACGTCTGGTGGTGCTGGTCGGCACCGACTTGATTGCCGCCGCCCAGGCCAAGCTCTACAGCGAAGCCACCAAGCCGAGCGAGCAGATCGCCGCCCAGAAGCTGGCCGAGTCCATCGCCGGGCGCCGTGCCTACATCCCGCCCTTCTTCCCGGGCAAGCGGATGGTGGTCACCACCCTGGATAACCTGCACATCTACACCCAGCGCGGTACCCGCAAGCGCAAGGCCGACGATAACCAGGATCACAAGTGCTTCGATAACCAGTACTGGCGCATGGAGGGTTATGCCCTGGGCGAGCACCTGGCCTATGGCGGCTTTGAAGAGGCAGATATCGAGGTTGGAGCAGATCCCGCCGTCGTTGCTGCAGCAGAAGCGGCCGCCGCCGCACATCAGGCCTACTAAGCCATGGGATCACCCGGTCAACGTCACAAGCAGCGCCAGCTGGCCATGCAGGGAGTGGTGCAAGCCGCCCGCTCCGGCATCGCCACCGGCGCGGTGGCTGACAGCCTGCACCTGCAGCTGATTGCGCTGGAGCAAGACATCGGTCGCCTGCGCAAGCTGGCCCGCATCGCTGACCGGGTGAACATGAAACGCGATGAGCTGATGCCCAAGTATCGCCCCTATGTGGTGCGCTATCTGGCCGCTGTCGCTGAGTCCGGTCAGCCCTATCAGAACGAGCTGTTCCAGCGGCTCATCATCTGGGCCTTTGATGTGGGCGATTTTGATTCAGGCATTGCCTGGGCAGATCTCGCCATTGCCCAGGGCCAGCGTACCCCCAACAACATCAAGCGCGACTGGGCCCACTTTGTGGCCGACACCGTGCTGGAGTGGGCCGAGAAACAAGCCGCCGAAGGCCATGCCGTCGAGCCCTGGTTCTCCCGGGTATTCGACAAGGTACGGAGTGACTGGCGCCTCAACGAGCAACTCACCGCCAAGTGGTTCAAGGCCGCCGGTTGTCTGCTGCTGCGTGACCACGACGGCCAGCCCCGCCCCAGTGCCGTGGGCGACAGCGCCACCCTGGAGCAAGCCGATCACTGGCTGGCCCAGGCCGATGCACTGCACCGCAAGGTGGGGGTCGGCACCTTGCGCCAAAAGATTGCCATGCGCCTGCGGGCGCTTAACCCGGCATAAACCGCCGGAACGAACCGACTCTCCGCGCCACCGCACCCCGGCGCGAATGCCATGAGCAGCCTCTGGCTAACCCATCGGCAATTGCGTGGCTTCAGGGGTGCCCCATTCAACCAGCGAGGCAAGCCATGTTTGCAGGCAAGAACGTCGACTACAGCGCCGCCACCATCCGCAACGATGGTTTCTGGCCGGATGTGGCCGTGGCTGATTTTGAGCGCCGCCGTGCCCTGCCTGCCGACTTGGACATGCAGACCACTGGCGCAGCCTTGCTGGCCGCCGTGTCTGAAATCAACCTGCAGCTTGCGAGCCATCAGGCCGCTCTGCAGGGCAAGGGCTTTACCACAGCCGTAGACGTCCCCGGGCCCAGCCTGGAAGGTGGTGCCCACACCGGCAGTAATGCCCTGACCGAGCAGTACCTGGCCGCCGTGTTTGCCCGCGCCAAGGCAGCCCTGTTGCCGGAGTTCGCCAGCGTCACCGAGCGAGCCAGTGCCAACAACCTGGTGGAGCGATCCCCAGACCCGCGCGCCCAGCTACTGGCCGAGAGCCAGCAGCTGGTGCGCAGCATCAAGGGCAAGCACCGGGCGGGAGTCTCGCTGATATGAGCCAAGAGCAGCAGGCAGGCATGAACGAGCAGCAAGCCCAGGGCTACTTCCTGCAGGCGCTCCACACCGAGCTGCTGCGGGTACTGCCGCCTAAGTGCCACAAGCGCCTCGATAGTTGGATGGAGAACGGCACCATCAAGCTCGAACCCAAGAACATGGGGCCCACCGGCAGCAACGTCGGCTGGCTCACCTACCAGGCCGTGTTCACCGTCGAGCAACTGCCCTTTCGGGATCTCGACCCGGCCATCTTGTTGGCCGTGGTGGCCGCCTGGGTGCAGGAACATGACGACTACCGAGAGGATTTTGAGCTGCCCGACCCCGAATACGCGGTCACCCCGAATGATGAACAGACCGCCGACCTTGAGATCCAGCTCGCTTTCGCCGAACCGCTGCGCCTGATTGAGCAGGCAGATGGCCCCATCCACTGGCTTGGCAAGCACTGGCAAGTGGCGCCCTATGCCATCTGGGTGGCCGAGCAGATTGACATGAACGTCGCGGGGACCGGCTCGCACAGGATCCGGGGCTAACCATGATCACCATCACCCTGGACGCCCATCACAACAAAGAGCAGCTCAACCTGTTGGCCCTGCCCCTCAAGAAACGGCAGCGCCTGGTGTGGCGAGCGGCCAACGAGATGAAGAAGCTCGCCGCCCGTAGCGTGCGCAGCCAGCAAGACCCCAACGGCAATCCGTGGGCACCGCGCAAGCGTGGCAAACGCAAGATGTTGCGTGGCTTGCCCAAGCTGCTGCAGATCCGCGCCCCTCGCCAGGATGTGGCCGAGCTGGGTTTCAAGAAAGGCAGCATGAGCGCCCATGCCGGGGTGATAGCCGGTACCCACCAGAAGGGGCACACCTATCGGGTCAACGCCGCCAGTCGCCAGCGTATCGCGCCCAGTCGTGGGCTTGCGGACAAAGGCGCCAGCAAAGCTCAGGCCCGCAAGCTGCGAGAGCTGGGCTTCAAGCGTCCGGGCAAACGTAAGCGCACATACCGCTCGGCATCCCTGGCCTGGATAACCGGCAATCTCAACTTCGCCCAGGCGGGATTGCTCATCAAGAAGCTCAAGGACGAGCCGGTGAAAACCAGCTGGGAGATCCACCTCCCCGCCAGACCATTTTTGGGCGCCAATGCCCAGCAACGGCAGCAAGCCTTTGCCCGCGCCCTGCAAAGCATCGACTACGGCTGGGACGTCAATAAACACGATATGAAGGGGAAATAGCGCCATGTGGCCTTATGTGCAGATCAACAACTTGAACCAACGACAGGGGTCGGTCACCGCCGTCGAGCGCCACCTGCTGTTTATCGGCAGTGCGCCGAGCAACACCGGCAAGCTGCTCTCGGTCAACACCCAGAGCGACTTCGATGCCCTCTTGGGCCAGGCCGACAGCGAGCTGAAAACCAACTTGCTGGCTGCCCGGGACAACGCCGGTCAGAACTGGAGCGCCGCCGCCTTTGTCTTGCCGACCGACATGGACTGGATAGCGGCAGCCCGCGCTGCCCAGCAGACCCAATCCTTCGAGGGGATGGTGATCCTGGGCCAGGAGATCACGCCCGACCTCATCACCGCCGCCCAGGCGCTCAATCAGGAGCTGATCGCCAAGTGGGGACGCTGGCAGTTCATCCTGCTCGGGGTGCCTGGCATCAATTCGGACGCCGAGGGTGGCGATACCTGGAGCGATTACGAAGCCAAGCTGGCAGCCCTGCAAGATGGCATCGCCGCCGATGGGGTTGCGCTGGTGCCTATGCTCTGGCCAAACCTGTTGGGGGTCTATGCCGGTCGCCTGTGCAACCGGGCGGTGAGCATCGCCGACTCCCCTTGCCGGGTCAAAACCGGTGCCCTGGTGGGTGTGGGCAGTAAGCCACTGGACAAGGACGGGATCCCGCTGCCGCTGGCTACCCTGCAGACCCTGGAAGCGAACCGTTACTCGGTGCCGATGTGGTACCCGGATTACGACGGTTTCTATTGGGCTGACGGGCGCCAGCTCGATGCCGAGGGTGGCGACTACCAGGTGATCGAAAACCTGCGGGTGGCCTACAAGGTGGCGCGCCGGATGCGCATCCGCGCCATTGCCCGCATCGGGGATCGCACCTTCAACTCCACCCCCGGCAGCACCGCCGCCGCCATCACCTACTTTGGCAAAGACCTGCGCGAGATGGCCCGCGCCACCACCATCAACGGTCAGCCGTTCCCGGGCGACATCGCCTCCCCCCAGGATGGCGACATCAGCATCCAGTGGATATCCAAGAACCTGGTCTCGGTGTTCGTGGTGGTGCGCACCCTGGACTGCCCCAAGGGGATCACCGTCAACATCATGCTCGATTTGAGCCTCAACGAGGAGGGCTAACCCATGAGCCGCCGCATTTCCGGTATCAACTTCGACACCACCCTGATGGGGGCCATGGTGCACATCGACAAGGCCAGCCTGACCATCACCGACAACAGCGCCGTGGCCCAGACCCGGGGCGTGCCCGATGGCTACCTGGACGGCGACGTCTCCGCCGAGCTGGAGTTCGAACTCGATACCAAGAACTTCTCCCAGCTCAGTGACGCCGCCAAGCGCGCCGGTAGCTGGCGCGGCCTGGAGCCGGACGATGTGCTGTTCTACGCCGACACCGGGGGTGAGCAACTCAAAGTCGAAGCCTTCGCCGTCAAGCTGGTCATCTCCGACCTGCTCGACATCGACCCCAAGGGCGGCAGCAAGGGGGTGCACAAGGTCAAAGGCTTTGTCACCTCCCCCGACTTTGTCCACATCAATGGCGTGCCGTACCTCTCCAAGGACGACACCCGCCACCTGCTGGGGTAACCGCCATGGATGATATCGACCGCGCCACCCGCCACGCCGCGCGCATGCTGGCCATTCAACTGGCCAACCAGGTGGGCAAGAGCCGCGCCCTGGGCCCGAGCCTGTTTGAGTGCGAGGAGTGCGACGACCCTATCCCCGCCGCGCGCCGCCAAACCGTACCGGGGGTGCGCCTGTGCGTCCCCTGCAAAACCCGGCTCGAACGCTTGAGCCGTTAACGGACATGAACACCATGCCTCATAAAGACCCCACTCTCTGGACCCTGCTGTTGGTCTGGCTGATGGACAACCTCCCCACCGTCTATGGCACTGCCTTGGCCGTATTAACGGCTTGGCTGCGCATCACCTATGGCGGTGGGAGTGGTCGCCGCAGGCTCCTGGAGTCCGTCCTGTGTGGTGCGATCACCTTGGCGTTTATCAGTGCCTTTGGCTGGTTCGGGATCCCAGGGGAAGCGGCCGGATTTGTCGGCGGCATGGTAGGCCTTATCGGTGTTGAGACCATTCGTGGCATGGCCGAACGCTGGCTCAACACCAAATTACCAAAGGAGTGAACAGACGTGATGACTGATCAAATACATATCCACAAAATCAATGAGCTGCTCAAGCTAGTCAACGCAGACTCGCTGGCATACCTCAAAACACTGCCGTCCCATAGCCTGGATCTGGTGGCCGTCGATCCCCCTTATTACCGGGTTAAAGATCTGGACTGGGATAATCAATGGCCCAACGTGTCTGCCTACCTGGACTGGCTAGAAGCGTGCGTGATTGAGTTTGCCCGCATCCTCAAACCAAGCGGATCGCTCTACCTGTTTTGCAGTCCCAGCCTCAATGCCGACATTGAGCTGCTAGTGCGCAAGCACTTCAAGGTGCTGAGCCACATCGTCTGGGCCAAACCCTCCGGCGTGTGGAACCGGGCCGACAAATCGGCTTTGCGCAACTTCTGGCCCGCCAGTGAACGCATCATCTTTGCCGAGCAGTTAGATGCCCATGGGACAGCGCAAGCCAGTGGTTATCGCCAAGCCTGTCAGGCCCTGCGCGGGCAGGTGATGCAGCCGCTGATCGACTACTTCCAGCAAGCAAAAGCCGCCTGTGGCATCACTAACAAGGACATTGACCAGGCCCTGGGGTGCCAGATGGCGGGCCACTGGTTTGGTCGCAGTCAGTGGAGCCTGCCAAGCGAAGCGCAATATGCGCGCCTGCAGGTCTTGTTCGCAGACAAAGCCCGCACCCTCTGCCTGCCCCACCATGAGCTCAAAGAGGCCTACCAGGGGCTGCATCGCACCTATCAAACCCTGACCGCCAGTTATGACCAACTCAAGGCCGAGTATGAGCAACTGCGCCGCCCGTTCAGCGTCACCAAAGAGGTGCCGTTTACCGACGTGTGGACTTACCCCTCGGTGCAAGCCTACCCGGGGAAACACCCGTGCGAAAAGCCCGCCGCCATGATGGAGCACATCGTGCGTACCAGCAGCCGACCGGGGGATGTGGTGGGTGACTTCTTCATGGGATCTGGCGCCACAGGGAAAGCCGCCTGGCGGCTGGGCCGCCGCTTCATCGGCGTGGAGCTGGAGCCTCCTCGTTTCGCTCAAACCTGCCGGGAATTTCAAACCCTTATCCACCAGGAAGCACCGTCATGCCACGACTAAACACCAGCGCCAACCTGGCGGCCTTCCTCGACCTGCTGGCCTTCTCTGAGGGCACCAAGGGGCGGGGCGATGATGGCTATAACAAGCTGGTCAATCCGGCGGGTTTCTTCGGTGACTATCGCGAGCACCCCGACGTACTGGTGCAGGTCAATCCGAGCCTCAGAAGCACCGCCGCCGGGCGCTATCAGTTCCTGTCCCGTCACTGGCGCCACTACCAGGCGGCGCTTGGCCTGCCGGACTTTGGCCCCCTCTCCCAGGACAAGTGGGCCATCCAGCTTATCCGCGAGCGCCGGGCCTTGGCCGACATAGAGGCGGGCCGCATCGATGAGGCCATGCGTAAGTGCAACAACATCTGGGCCAGCCTGCCCGGGGCAGGCTACGGCCAGCCGGAGCACCCGCTGGAAACCCTGTTGGCCAAGTTCACCGAGTTTGGCGGGGTGCTGGCATGAGCACCGTCCTCCGGCTGCTGCCGACCCTCCTCGGGCTCATGATTGGCACCACCCTGTTTGTCCAGGGCCAGCGACTCAGCATCCGGACTCAAGAGCTGGCCACCGCCAACAACACCATCAACGCCCTGCAAGTAATCAGCGAGCAGCAAGCCAAGGCATTGGCGGCTATCCCGCTGCGCGAGAAGGGACTGCGCCAACTGCTTGACCAGCAAAACGACGCGCTGGCCAAGATCGACCAGCAACGAAGGAGCATTGCCGATGAACTGCAACACGTCCTGGCCACGCCGCCAGTTGGTCGTCCGGACTGCAGCCGTGAGCCTCTGCCTGCTGGCGCTCTGCGCCTGCTCAAGCCAGCCGCCCCTGGTGAAAACCGAGCTGGTCAGGCTGCTGCCGCCACCGGGGCTGGTGCCCCGCTGCCCGGAGCCTGAATTTAATGGCACAACCTGGGGCGAGGCCGTGGCCTTCATCCCCACTCTGCAGGGCGCGCTGCGCCGCTGCCAACAACAGATAACCACCCTGAATCACTGGATTACTCAAGAGGAAAACCAACCATGAGCAAGACCATCACCCTGACCGTAGCCGGGTCCGACATCAGCTTTGAACCCACCATGGTGGCCTACAACAGCTACATCAACGACCTGATGCCGGGCGACAAGGTGGCCCCGTCCCACAACTACCTGCGCAAGATTGCCTGTGGTGAGAGCAAAGCGGCCCTTGATGAGCTGTTGGCCCGTCCCGGCGCGGCCATGCAACTGGCTGGCGCCGTCAACGAGCAGTTCGCGCCGACCCTGGACATCACCATAAAAAACTGATCGGGCGCGCCGAGGCCATCGAGCGCAATCAACTGGAGCAGGTGCTGGCACTGCGGCGCCACTACCTGCCCCATGAAGAGGACGACCTCGATAGTCTGGCCCGCGCCATCTGGTTTGATAAACACCACCGCAAGACCCTTGCCCTCGCCGTTGCCGAGGGGATAGCCCACGCATTTAACGGATAAGAGACCCTATGGCCTGGATGGAAAAGCTGATGATGCAGGTGGCCTTGGTGGATCAAGTCACCAAACCGCTGGCGGGCATCAATGCCCAGATTGACCAGGTCAGCAAGGCCGGGCGTCGGGGCTGGGGCAACATGGCCATGGGCGCCACCACTGTGGCCGCCGGTGGCATGGCTATCCAGGCAGCCCTGGGCCCCGCCATCGAGATGGACAGGGCGCTCGGGGAAGTGGCATCGCTTGGGGTGCAAAAAGAGGGATTGGGGGCACTGGGGCGAGAGGCGCTCAAGTTCTCGGTGGAATACGGGAAATCGGCCACCGAGTTTGTCCAGGCCTCTTACGATATCCAGTCCGCCATCGCCGGGCTCACCGGTAACGAGCTACCCGCCTTTGCCCGGGCGTCCGGGGTGCTGGCCGCCGCCACCAAGGCCGATACCGGCACCATCACCAACTACATGGGCACCATGTACGGCATCTTTGAGCAGCAGGCCAATGCCATGGGCAAGGCTAACTGGGTCGAGGATGTGGCAGGCAAGACCGCGCTTGCGGTGCAGATGTTCAAGACCACCGGCCAGGGCATGAGCGATGCCTTCAAGGGCATCGGGGCCAATGCCACCTCGGCGGGGGTGTCCATGAATGAGCAGTTCGCGGTGCTCGGCCAGCTGCAGGCCACCATGGGGGGCAGCGAAGCGGGCACCAAGTTCAAGTCGTTTCTGGCCGGGGTGGGCAATGCCCAGAAGGCGCTCGGCCTGCAGTTCACCGACTCGGCGGGCAACATGCTGCCGGTGCTCAACATCCTCGACAAACTCAAGGTGCGCTATGGCGAGACCCTGAGCGTGGCCGAAGGGGATGAGCTTAAGAAGGCGTTCGGCTCCGATGAGGCGGTGGCCATGGTGAAGCTCCTGATGAGCAACACCAAGGGGCTGGCCACCAACATCAACGCCCTGGCCAACACCCATGGCATGGGCAAGGCCGAGCAGATGGCGGCCTCGATGACCGACCAATGGCAGCGGGTTGAGTCAGCCTGGTTTGCCATTCGGGCCGCCGCCTTCGGTGTCGTGCTGCCAGCCATCAATACGGTGGTCGCGGTCTTTGCCGATGGCGCCGCCGTGGTGCTGCGCTGGACTCACCTTTTTCCCAACCTGACCAAGGTGGTGAGCTATGCCCTGCTCGCTATCGTGGGGCTCGGCATGGTGACCGGCGCCTGGATGCTGGTTGCCGGGCTGGCCAGTCTGGCCACCACCGGGCTTGGCATTGCCTGGACGCTGGTCATGGCCCCCCTCAACCTGCTTAAGGCCGGATTGGTGAGCTTTAGGGCCATCCTGCTCGCGGTCAACATCGCCATGTATGCCAACCCAATCGGCCTCATCGTCGCCGGTATCGTGCTGCTGATTGGGGCCGTCGCGGCGGTCATCTACTACTGGGACGACTTGAAGAAGACCCTGGGCGATTGGGGGGTATTCAAGTGGCTGGGTCAGTCCATCGACTGGCTGGTCGACAAACTCAACATGATCCCGGGCATCGACATCGAGATGGGCAACATGCCCGAGCTGGCCCTGCCCTCCCCGAGCCAGTTGCAGATCCCCCTGCAGGGGGTGGCTCAGGTACAGCAGCGCATCAACGGGCCGCTGGCCAACTATCGTCAGGGCCCCGAGAGCCCCATCCCCCAAGGGGGCCTTGGCCAACAGTTGATCCAGGCCAACGCGGCGGCGACCACCGCCAACCAGAAACCCGCCAAGGCACTGCATATCGGCGAGGTACATATGCACAACCAAAACCCCATGACCCCGGAAATGATGGCTGAGAACGCCTGGCTGGAGACCAAGTGAGCGAGCCCAAATACATCGACATCCTGGTCAACGATGGCGCCTGGCTGCTCGATGCCGGTGGCCAGCCCCGTTACACCCAGAACAGGCACAGCATCGGCCAGGACATCAAGCACCGCATCATGGAGTCGGGGCTGGCCCGCAAGCTCATCGGCGAGCGCAGCCCGACTCTGCGCGCCGATGTGCTGACCGAGATTGAGCTGCTGGTTGAACGTGACGAGCGGCTGGTGCCCGGCACCATCTTCATCAATGAAGAGGCCGCCGACCGGGTGCTGGTCACCGCCACCACTTACGAATTTGGCCCCCTGGAGGTAACCCTGTGAACCTGCGCCCGACCGTAGATTTTATGGCCCTGTTAACCGAAACCGGTGTGCCGACTACCTCCGAGGCGATGGAGGCTGAGCTAAAAAAAGAGGTGGAGGCCGCTGGCTCCCTCATCACCAACGACTCGGACGTGAGCCCGTTTTGGCGGCTGGTGCGCGGTGTGGTCATCACCCCGGCGCTCTGGCTTATCCGCGAACTGCTGGCCGGTCATGTGCTGCCCAATACGTTCGCGGCCACCGCCACCGATACCTATCTCGACCTCAAGGCCTGGGATGTGGATCTCACCCGCAAGGCAGCCCAAAAGACCCGGGGCCTGGTCAACTTCGTCAAGGCCAGCCCCCAGGATGCCGTCACCATCCCGGCCGATATCTGGATAAGCACCGAGCGCATCAACGGCACCATCTACCGCCTAAAGCCCCTGCAAACCGTGGTCAGTCCGGCCGGTGAAGCGGTGGCCAAGGTGGTGTGCGAAGCCGAACAGGCAGGCGCGGCCTGGAATTTGGCCCCTGGCTATTACAACCTGCTCAGCGAGGCGGTGACCGGCATTTTGTCGGCGCGCAACGACGACAAGGAGTGGATCACCACCCAGGGCAGCGACGCCGAGAGCAACGATGCCCTGGGGCTGCGCATCCAGAACCAGTTCTCGGCAGTGGGCCGCTATCACATCGATGCGATTTACCGCTCGATGCTGGCGAGCGTGGCGGGCATTCGCGCCGATCACATCTTCTTCGAGCATGACGCCCCCCGGGGCCCCGGCACCGCCAACGCCTATATCCTGCTGGAAGTGGGGCCGACCCCGGCCAGCCTCACCGCCCAGCTCAACGACTACGTGGGCCGCCAGGGCAACCATGGCCATGGGGATGACCTGTTCGTGATGAGCATCCCCGAAACCCAGCACGACCTCACCCTGGAGCTGTGGCCACAAGCCAACCTCAGCGAGGCGCAGCGAACTGCGCTCAAGGCAGGCGCCGAGAACCTGGTGAAGGCGGCCTTTCGTCAGTCTGCGGATTTCCCCAGCGTCACCCGCACCTGGCCCCAGTCGCGCTTCTCCCTCTCCCAGTTGGGCCGCGAATTGCACAGCCAGTTCCCGCAGCTCAAGAGCCTGCGCTTTGCCGAGGAAGATATCGTCTCCGCCCTGGCCATCCCACGCCTGAATCAGCTTGAGGTCACCCTCCATGACTAAACCGACACCGCTTAGCCATGACCTGCAAGCCCCCGTGCTGGCCGATGCCAGCGCCCCCTGGTGGGAAGATGGCATCACCATCAGTGCCGCTCACGCCGAACCGGGCTTTCTGGCCAAGGGCATCAACGCCTTCTGGCAACGACTCAAGGGGTTGCTCTTGCTGCCACTGGCCCAACAAGACCCGCTGACCTGCTCGGAGTCCCTGCTGGCCCTGCTCGCCTGGGAGCGGGACATCGGCCGCTTTGATGGCGAGCCGCTGTCGCTGTTTCGCAAGCGCGTCCAGTTCGCCTTTGTCAACGCGAGGGACGCGGGCGAGGTGGCGGGCTTCAAGCGGATTTTCGAGCGGCTTGGCATCGGCTGGTGCGATATCCACGAGCGCCAGGCGGGCCAACCCTGGGACGTCATCACCATCGAGGTGACTGACAGCGCCATGGCCAGCAATCAGGCGCTGATGAGCACCCTCATTCAACACTATGGCCGCACCTGCCGCCGCTACCGCTTCCAGGTGGTCTATCCGGTCAGCGCGACCATCCATCATGGCCGCATCACCATGAGCCAGCAGGTGTTCGGCGCATCACTCAAGAGGAACCCATGAGTCAGATCATTACCAACGCCTTCGCCAGCTACTGGCAAACCTGTCTCGCCACCCAAGCCCCGGTGGTGCTCGATGAGTTCGTGCTGGCCAACATCCCCGGGCTAGACCCCGATGCGCCCATCAACCCCGATGGCGCTCTGCCACCGGCAGGGCAAATCGTGCACCGCCATCACGTGGATCAGCGCGGGCGCATCAACAACGACGCGGTGGCCTACACCATCGTGATGGACACCACCCTGGGCGATTTCGAGTTCAATGCCATGTACCTCATCAACAAGGCGACCGGCATGGTGGCCATGATTGTGCACAAGGGCAGCGAGACCAAACTCAAGACCGATCCCCTGAGCGGCCAGGTGGGCAACAGCCTGGTGAAATCGATGCTGATGGAGTACGACCGAGCCAGTGAAGCCACGGTCACGAATGTGGACGCCAGCACCTGGCAGATTGACTATTCCGCCCGCCTGCGCGGCATGGATGACGACCTGCGCCTGCAGGCGTTGCAGTTCTTCGGGCCCGCCACCTTCTATGGCGACGGCTTCAAGCTGGTGAATGAGGCTGGCGTCTACAAGGTGCAGCCCGGGGTCGCCTATGTCGGCGGCCTGCGCGCCCAACTCGATGAGGTGCAGAAGATTGCCCCGGGGGCCAAGCCGGTGGGGCTCTGGCTCGACATCTACCGGGCGGACTCTTTGCTCGATGCCTGGCTGAACCACTTCACGCTGACCTTGAGCGTGGCCGACAAGGCCGATTACACCGACGGCAACGGCTATCGTCACCATCTGGCCAAGGTGGCCATCATCAACAGCGACGGCAGCGTGACCGACCTGCGCCGCAAGCGCACCATCGAGCTGTCCGGGGATGTCAGCGGCAAAGGCATCCTGGAAGACGCCCAAGGCGTCAATATCGCGGTGGAGATCAAAGCGGGCAGCCATCGCCACCCCTGGAGCGAGCTGGACAATGTGCCCACCCAGGCAACCCGCTGGCCGAACTGGGGCGAGGTGACAGACAAACCGGCCTTGGCCAGCGAGGGACACAGCCACGACTCTCTCGATCTCAAGAACCTCGACTGGAACGTTCAATCTGACAAGTTCATGACAGGCTCGGCGCAAGCGCCCAAGGGCTCTGGCAGCACGCAGTTTTTGAACTGGATCAGCTGGGGACACAACGGCGGAAGCAAGTATCGACACACCCTGTTCAGCTCAACCAGTGCTATTCATCAGCTGTGGTACGGGTACAAGGCCAATGGCACCGATACCACCTCCCCCTCGACCAATGTGCGGCTGTATCACACCAATGATAAACCCAGCTTGGCCGAACTGGGTGCCGCGGCCGCATCCCACTCCCACCCCTGGGGACAGATAAGCGGGATCCCCGCATACGCCAGCCGCTGGCCAAGCTGGGGGGAAGTGTCCGGCAAGCCCGGCACCATGCCCCCCTCTGGTCACACCCACCCGGCGTCTCAGGGCAATGCCGACATCGTGGGCAGCGGCTGGGGGCAGGTGGGGACTTACTGTTTTGCCACCTGCATCGTATCAACCGGCGGGAACAAGGGCCCAGGCTACGCCATTGCGGGCAGCTCCTTGCGCGCAGCCAACTCGGAAGATGGCGGCCCGGGCATCGGCGCCGCCCTGCCGGGTACTTGGAAGCTGGTTGGCGCCATCAAGGGCGGCGGCAATAACGACCAAAACACCTCACTGTGGATCCGCACAAAATGACAGACGACATTCTTCACGTTACCGCCCCCGAGTGGGCCGACCCGGAATACACCGCCATCAATCTGACCGTCCAGTTTGCCAATCAGGCCGAGCCGGTGCCCTTCGCCGCCACCCAAAGCGACCCGGAGCCCTATGGCGTCGAGCTGTTTGTGCGGGCGCGCTTTGGTGAATATGGCGAGGTGGCTCCCTATCAGGCGCCGCCAACGCCCATCCCGACCGAAGAGGAGCAACAGCGCGAATTGGCGCGCCGCCTGCAACTGGCTGGCGATGCCATCGCCCCCCTTGCAGATGCCGAGCTACTGGGCATATTGACCCCGGCGGAAACCTCGCGGCTCACCGCCTTGCGACTGTACCGGGTGACGCTTTCGCGCCTGCCTGAAACACCTGGCTGGCCCACGACGGTGGATTGGCCGGAGCTGCCAGCATGAGTTGGCAACAAAGCGACCTGCAGTGGCCCCCCAGCGGGGCCAGCTTGCACCATCAGGCCCGCGCCGTGCTGACCCAAGTCCCCACCTTGGCGGACGCGGCCATGGGGCGCCTGCAGGCCATCGCCAGCCGCGCCCAGTATCGCCCCCACCCGCTCAGTGGTGAGGCCGCAGCCCTTTCAGGACTTCGCGCCCAGCTCGACCATCTGCTGGTCACCGGTCGCGCCCTGGCGGTGACCCCCTTTTTGCACGGCGTCGGCCAGATGCAGGATAAACAGGCCAGTCTGGCCGCCCCCAATGCGGTCAAGGCGTTGGCTGACAAGCTGCAAGATGGTGCCGACCCCTTGCTGCCCTCCGGTCAGCTCCATGCCCTCGCCTGGTTGGTGACAGGTAACAGCGCCGCCGACCTTGCGGCCAAACTGGCCCCTCTGTGCGCCTTGTTGCCACTGCCGCAGTGGTGCGCGGCCCTGCGTCGCCTGGAAGCCAATAACGACATCATGGCCAAGCCCACGGCGGCCAAGGTACCGCGCTGGCATGCCGATGAGCCGCTGGTCTGGGCGCCGCTGCGCCCGGCTCACCTCGACCTGGGCAGTGAGCTTGCCCAGCTAGAGAGTCTGGCCCGGGATAACCAGAGCCCCATCGCCAAGCTGCAGGGGCTGGCGAGTCGCCGCGCAGCTCGCCTGAGCGAACTGGCCAGCGCGCTGGATACCCTGGCCACGCTCTCGGGTCAGCTCTACCGCTGGCAAGGCCAGGGGGATGTCGCCAGCCTGGCCGCGCAACTTGGCCAGAGCACACCCCCGGATCACAGCATGAGCATGAGCGTCGCCACCCTGCTGCTCTCCCCTTCCCCACTGACCTTTTGGCAGGAGTTGACCCCATGACCATCAGCGCCATGCTGACCCTGGACGGCGAACCCATTGCAATGTCATCGATGCGGATCTCGCTCTCCATGCAGTTCCAGGACAAAGACCAATCGGGCCAAACCAGCTCGACCAGCAAGGCCGAGCAGGGCACCAAAGCCAAGGAGTTGGATGTCTCCGGTCTCATCCCCTACAAAGACGGGGACAAGCTGGCCCGCCTGTTCGAGCTGGCCGACATGAAAGATGATGGCGGCAAACGCCACATCTTTCGGGTGGGCTCGCTACTCGCCAAGTCGGTCAAGATACGCCAGGCCAAGTTCACCGGTCGCATCACCGCCAGCGAGCAAGAGGGCCTGCTGGCCTGGCAGGTGAGTTTCACCTTGAGCGACCACAACTCGGTACCGGAGAAGCGCGAGCAGCGTCTGCCCAAGGCGGTGGCCCAGGTGAGCCAGGCCACAGAGCAAACCACCCAAGCCAAGGCCCCTTCGCCCACCCAGGGGGACAAGGCCGATGAATACGAACTCACCCCCTTCGAGCAGTACCTCAAAAAAGCGGATGACGCACTGGCATGAAACTCAACACCCAACTGACCCTGGGCGGACAGCCCATGCACCTGGTCGAGCATGACATCGTGCTGGATCTCAGCGCGGGCGGGCGCGCCGCCCTGACCATTGAGGGGGCAGCCAGCAAGGGGCAGACCCTGACCCTGGACACCGGTTACAACAACGAACTGCGCCGCTGGTTCAGCGGCTATGTCTACGACGTGCAACCCGCCACCAATGGCAGCAACAAGCTGTTATGCCGGGAGCTGGCCGGGATATTGGGCTGCCGCTTTCCGGTCAGCCAGCAGCATGCCACCCTGCGCGGCTTGCTGGCCTGGCTGACAGACCAGTGCGGCCTCACCTTCTTGCTACCCGACGGGGCCGACTACACAGACCGACCGATCCCGAACTTCACCAGCGCCGGAACCGGCTACCAGCTGCTCGATAATGCGGGGCGCGCCTTCGCCATTGCCGACTTTTGCTGGTATCAACAACCTGATGGTGCCGTGTTCGTCGGCAGCCATGGCCACAGCCGCTGGCCCGGGCGCGAGGTGACGCTAGACCCCGCCCTCTCGGCCAAGCAGGCGGGCAACATCCTGACCCTGGCCCCGATCCCCGCCGTGCGCCCCGGCGCCATCATCAATGGCCAACGCGTCACCCGGGTGCGCCTCAAGGGCGATGAGATGAGCCTGACCACGGCCACCCCGGGTAAGGTCATCAAGTCAGCAGAGCGGCGCAAGGTCGAGGGAGAGTTCCCCGAGCTGGCCGACCAGATGCACCTGCCCAAGTTCGGGCGGGTCGAAGCCATCAGCGACCAGGCCGCCGCTGGCCAGCTCAATGACCCATTCCGACCGCGCTTTGCTGTGGACGTGCAACTGCTTGGGGAAGATGGCCAGCCGGATGAAGCCACCCCGCTCTATCGCGCCGTGCCGCTGCCGGTGATGTTCGGCGGGCCTGAGCAGGGCCTGCTGCAGTTCCCCATCGAGGGGAGCCTGGTCGAGCTGGGCTTTGCCTTTGGCCGCGCCGACCGCCCCTTTATTCGCACCGTGCTTGGCAGCGGCTGGCCACTGCCCGATATCGCCCCGGGCGAGCAGCTGCTGCAGCAGCGGGCCGAGGTGTTTAGCCGCACCGATACCGTGGGCAACCTGAGCCGTCACACCGACCGGCGCATGTATGACCATGCCATGGAGATGCACCACCAAAGTGATGACTACCTGGGGGAACATGGCCAGCATCAGCTGCAGGTGGCGCAACACAGCATCGAAGAGGTGGGCGCCATGAAGCGAGTCGAGGCGCTGGGGGCCATCGAGCTGCTGGCGGGGGATGATCTGCTCCTGGGAAGCCTGGGCAACATGAGCCAGACCACTGCAGGAGACCTGGTCGAGGTGGTGGGACAACTGCGTCGGGCCGTCGCCGGTGAGCTGCAACACCTGGAGGCGCCGCGTTCTTGGATGGGGACAGAGGGCACCAACATCTTCCAGCTGCTGCTCCAGCTGATGAACGTGGTGGAGCAGCTGGCAGCCACCACGGCCAGCCACACCCACGGCAGCGGGCCCAACCCCAACCAGGGCAACGCCCTCAGCAGCCAGAGCCAACAAGCGGGCAACCTGGCCAGCCAGCTCTCCCCCATCATCGAGTAACCCACCAACGCAAGAGGGCCCCACAATGTGGGGCCCTCTTTTGTCTGCCTGACATCACCTGCCCATGGCCAGGGAATGCCGCATGGAAGGATTGCATCAGGCAGCGCAGCATCATACCGAAGCACCGAGCCGTTATGAATCAGGCTTTACTGACTCACGGCAACTCATGCCGTTTAATTGCAGGTTGCGGGCAAAGGCTGTCCTGGGATCACATCAATGATATTGAACTCAGACTGTTTGCAAACGCCACGGTACTCACCTTCCAGGAAAATACGGAGAATTTCTGGCTTTCCTTCATACTTCACTCGCAGAAGGCTAGCAATCACGTATTCATCGATATCCACTGTTGCTTTACTGGGTCCTCGCATTGTCTGATCCCATATCCCAGCCTTGGGCACATCGCCATTGATTGGGGTATCTGAGCTCTCCCGATAAATAATGGCACCATACTCGACAGGCTCTAACGGATGCTGTTGAAAATAATCAGCGAGAAACGTGATCAAAGCCCTTTGCCCTTCAGGGGGATTCGTCATTACAAATTGATAATTATCACGCCCCGTAAACTCATTATGAAAGTCAGTCGGCCATTTATAGAGCTGAGGCTGTTGATCGTCACAACCTGAAAGGAAGAGGATAGAGATAGCTACAAACCATAGAGCCTTCATGGGAGCTTTCCCTGTATTGGGTAGTAAAGTTCAACCACGGTAAGGAAAGGCTTGTAGGCAAAGCGGTTCAGATGCTGCAACACAAACCAGGAACGAAAACCTGCCAATCCGCTGTAGGGCTTGATCTCCCCAGTTCTGGGGTCAGGGCCAACATCCGGCAAGTCCAAACCGAAATTATCGGTAAAGGTCACTTTCAAGCGGCCCTTGTAAGACCGACCACTTCGCTCGAACTCCACCAGTTCGGCCCGGCCAGACCAGACATCGTTGATCGCCATGGTTAGTCCCCCACTCGCCCATCCCAGATATTTATCTGAAAAAGTATGGAACGATGGGGGGAACAATCTACCTTGGTAGGCCTCCATCCATTTTTTCAGGTCAAGTTTGTTCGGCTCGCCATCGCTCGATTTAAGTGACACTTTCACACCTTCAATAAGCCGATCAGAAAATGCTTGAGTATTAGGATGTGCCCTCACAGCTCTATCCAACTCAGGGTGGCTAAACTCCCCTCCTTCACTTTTCTCGAACTTATGGATCATGGCAAGAATCACCATCTGGAGAGTCCCCGCAGAAAACAACGTGGTCGCCATGGTTCGCAAGTTCATAAAGTGATAGTTCGCCCGAGACTTGTCGAGGTCCTGCAGGGCAAATAGACGGCTGTCCCACACTGTGGGGATGGCCTGGACCTGCTCGGCGGTCATATCACCAAATACCATGTCGGCGGCGGTCGAACCGTCGGCATTCTTGCCCGGCAACTTGGGAGACTGGTAAACCAAAATGGGAAGCCTGACCGCAGTGGCACTGGTGGTATCGGCCTTCATCTGCTGGGCCAACTCTGAGGGCGGCTCGGCTGGCGCAGGCGCAGAACCGAAGCTGCCACCCCCAGCCTGGGCGACCTTGTCATTAAGCTTGGCCCGCTCATAGGCGGTTCGCACATTCTGACTGAAGCTGCGATCCCCCTGCACTTCAAGCTGACCATGGGCAAGGGAGCAGCAGGAGCTTGCCGGGCTATCGGCTAGCACCACGCTACGTCCATCCGCAGATGCAGAACGGATAAACAAGAACTCATCAGGTTTAAGGTCATCGAGGCGTTTAACAGTCACGGCAAGATCTCATTTGAAACACGTGGTTAGTCTGCCACAAACGAGCCCCTCCCTCCATGACCTAATCCGCAGCGCTTAATGCTATACAGCCACGGGCGCGCCTGCGCCACAGAATCCGCGCTCATCCGCTCCCGCCTGCGGGGTTCATCAAGAAAAATTTTTGCAAAAGTGGATTACCGCAAAACCATAGGCCAAGGCCGCGCCAGATAAAGGATCTGTGGCTTAGTGAGGATCTGAAAGGATCGAAAGAAATTGCAGAGTTTTACTGTTTGAAAGGGCTCTGGATAACGAAGGTGAAAACGTAACTCGTTGAATGTATTGGGATGGTCGTACTTTCCGTGAGGGTTTGAATGATTGGGAAGGATCCGGTTTGCCGCGAGGGAACGGCTAGAAGGCGTTTTGTTTCAGCCGGTTAGGTCCAATAAGGGCCGATTTGATAACTGAAATGTTGAAAGGGCGCTGCAGCCTGGGTGCGCTGGCTGGACTGCCCCACGGAAAATAGGTTTTCTGTGAACTGTGTCCGGTCACGCTTGGTCCTGACCTAGTGGAAGTGGACACGACAACCACCCGATCACCTAAACCTAGGTGGACACGATGTGGACACATCGCCATGTTGAGGGCTCAGAAAAACTTAAGGCCATCCGCTTGGATGGCCTTAAGTCATTGAATTAGTTAATGGTGCCCGGGGTCGGACTCGAACCGACACGTCTTGCAACGGCGGATTTTGAATCCGCTGCGTCTACCGATTTCGCCACCCGGGCAACTGCGAGGGATTATACGAATGGCGCTTCGGCATGCAAGGGGTTTTTCGTATCCCCCTTCTCGTTTGCTCATTTATTCAACGCCTTGCCGTTGATCGCCCAGTTACTTAGAATGCCCTCAACTTTTTAATGGAAACGTCCCCCATGGCCAAGCGCAAGACAGTCCAACCCCCCCAGGCAACGCCCCCTGTGCATACGCACCCTTCCGCCGGGTTGTTGCGCCGCCTCGGTGCCCTGCTCTATGACTACCTGGTGGTCATCTCGCTGCTGGTGATCGCCGGCTTTCTCGGCATGGGGGTCGCCCAACTGCTGCTCGCGACCGGTCTGGCGACCCTTCCCGAAGGCAAGGATGCCAGCTGGCTGCTCACCAGCCCCCTCTACAGTGCCTGGCTGGCGCTGGTGATCTGTGGCTTCTATGTCTGGTTCTGGACCCGGGCCGGTCAGACCATCGGCATGCGCGCCTGGCGGTTGCGCATCCAGAATGTGGACGGCAGCAATATCCGCATCACCCAGGCCATCATTCGGCTGGCCACCGCCGCCTTTGGCCTGGGCAATCTGATGTGTCTGTTTGACCGCCATCGCCCCAAGGCATTCCAAGACATCTGGGCAGAGTGTGAAGTGATAGTACTGAGCAAGCAAGAGAACCTGAACATGCTTAATAAATAGGAATGGTCAGATGAAGAAAGGGCACCCAGGTGCCCTTTCTTGTTTCCAGCGGTGCTTGCCTGATGACGCTTAGCGCCTGCGGCTCAGTATATAGAGGGAGATGCCGCCAAACAGCAGACTGGGCGCCACTGCCGCTATGATGGGCGGCACCGCATAGACCAGGCTGATCGGGCCAAACACCCGATCGCTCACATAGACCACGAAGCCGGTCATGATCCCCATCAACATCCGCGCCCCCATGCTCACCGAGCGCAAGGGCCCAAAGATGAAGGAGGAGGCGAGCAGTATCATGGAGACCACTGACAGGGGGGCCAGCAGCTTGCGCCACAGCTCCAGCTTGTAGCGCCCCGCATCCTGCTTGTTGGCATCCAGATAACCGACATAGTCCCGCAAACCGGAGATGGAGAGGTTCTCTGGATCGATGCTGACCACACCGAGCTGCTTGGGGGTCAGATCTGACGTCCAGGTCATCTGGGGGTGCACCTCACTGATGATCCGGGTCGGATCGTCGAAGCGGGTCGCATGGACAGACTTCAGCAGCCAGTGATGCTGCTCGAACATCCCCTCCTGCGCCTGCACCACATCGATCAACTTGCGATCCGGGGTAAAGCGATAGAGGGTGATGCCGGTCAGGGCACCATCGTTGCGCACTCCGTTGATACTGACGAAGTTATTGCCATCCCGCGCCCAGACCCCAGAGGCTGATACGGTCAGCCGCCCCTCGGACATGGCACCGGCCTTGATGTCATCGGCGGTGCGCTTGGCGATGGGAGCCACATATTCACCCACCAGACTGAACACCAGCATCAGTGGGATCGCCGTCTTGAGCGCCGCAATCACTATGCTGAGCTTGGAGCGACCGGCGGCCTGCATCACCACCAACTCGGAGCTGCTCGCCAGCTGACCCAGACCAATCAAGCCCCCCAGCAGCGCCGCCAGCGGGAAGAAGAGTACCGCCTCCTTGGGCATGGAGAGCATCACGAAGTAGAAGGCATTGACCATGTCATAGTTGCCGTCGCCGACCGACTTGAGCTGCTCCACATACTTGATGAGCGCAGAGAGGCCGACCAGGGTCACCTCACACAGCAGGATCGACATGAAAATGACCCGACCGATATATCTATCGAGAATGCCAAACATCAGCAGAGGTTCCTATATTGCAGCATCATGCTTTTTCGCCTGGAATATCGAGCACAGAAGAGGTTCGACATAAAAGCGACCCCATGGGCATGCCTAACGAGCGCGCCAAACATCAGTGGAAATCCCTATGTAACCGCATCACGCCGACCCCCTGCTGAAGAGTCGCCCTTTGACCCCATTCCACCAGGCGGTGCCCTGCAAGTTGAGCGGCACCCCGATCAACAGCAAATAGGCTATCGGTACCCAGAACATGCCGGGCCAGTGGGGGAGACGACCACTGTCGATGGCCGAGCGGGCCGCCGACAGCAACAGGAAGTAGGATAGATAGAGCAAGATGGCTGGCAGCAACTTGGCGTAGCGACCCTGGCGCGGATTGACCCGGGCCAGGGGCACCACCAGGAAGGTCAGCACAGGGATGGATAGCGGCAGCGAAATACGCCACTGCAACTCGGCCATCAGCTGGTTATCCTGGGTGCCGAACAGTTCCATGGTTGGCTTGGCTGCCGATTTACGGTTGGAGTGCTCGGCCTCCTGCTGACGGATGACCAGGCTGTACTCGCGAAAATCTGAGTTCTGGAACTGTTTGCCATTGAAGTTGCCCTCGTAGCGGGAACCATCCTTCAGGGTCAGCCATTGCAGGCCGTTCTCATCCACCGTCACCTGCCCTTCCGTCGCTATCACTATCGAAGGGGGGGTCGTGCCCTGGGCCCGCTGCAACACGAAGATATTATGCAACACGGAGCCCTTGTCATTGAGATCCTGGATATAGGCCACCAACTTGCCGCCATCGAGCTCCATGAAGCGGCCCGCCTGCAGGAAGGAGATACCGGGATCGGCCTTGAATTCATCGATGACCTGATACTCGCGCTCCTTGGCGAGAGGCGCGACCCAGCCGGTGTTGAAGCCCGCCACCAGGGCGGTCAGCAGAGCCAATATCATGGTGGTCACCATGACGCGGCGCGGGCTGACCCCCACCGCATGCATCACCGTCATCTCACTTTCGGCATAGAGACGGCCGTGAGCAAACAAGATGGCCAAAAACAGACTGATTGGCAGCATCAACAGCGCCATATTGGGGAGGTTGAGCAGCATCAACGTCGATATGAGGCGCGTCGGTACCTCGCCATCGGCGGCATCGCCAATGATCTTGATAAATTGCTGGCTGACAAAGATAAGCAGCAGCACGAACAATACTGCCAGCTGGGTTTTCAGGGTTTCCCTGAACAAATATCGGAAAACGATCACAGTCATTCCCAAGTAAACTTGTGTTTTTAGTCGAATGCCTGAAAAATAGGGCCCTATATTGGATTTTTACCAGTTTGAACTGCGGAGCCTGTGGCTGTTCGCTCCGCCTCTGATACCCAACAAGCACTGCATTATTCAATAAAAGGTGCCTTTTGTCTTTAGGATGTAGGAGATTCCATGGAGTTCAGTGTAAAGAGTGGCAGTCCTGAGAAGCAACGCAGCGCCTGCGTCGTGGTGGGTGTATTTGAACCCCGCCGCCTCTCTCCGGTGGCCGAACAACTGGACAAGATCAGCGATGGCTACCTGAGCTCGCTGCTGCGCCGTGGTGACCTGGAAGGGAAACCAGGCCAGATGCTGCTGCTGCATCAAGTACCGGGCGTGCTGAGCGAGCGCGTCCTGCTGGTGGGCTGTGGCAAGGAGCGGGAGCTCGATGAACGCCAGTACAAACAGATCATCAACAAGACCATCACCACCCTCAACGAAACCGGATCCATGGAAGCCGTCTGCTTCCTGACCGAGCTGCACGTCAAGGGTCGTGACACCTATTGGAAAGTCCGCCAGGCGGTGGAAAGCACCAAGGCCGGCCTCTACAGCTTCGATCAGTTCAAGACCAATAAAGCCGAGCCACGTCGCCCGCTGCGCAAGCTGGTGTTCAACGTGCCGACGCGTCGGGAACTGACCATAGGCGAGAAAGCTATCTCCCACGGTCTGGCCGTCTCGAAAGGGGTGCGGGTCTGCCGCGATGTGGCCAACATGCCGCCCAACGTCTGCAATCCGGCCTACCTCGCCTCCCAGGCCCGTCGCCTCGCCGATGCCTATGACAACATCACCACCAAAGTCGTGGGCGAGCAGGAGATGGCCGAACTTGGCATGAACTCCTACCTGGCGGTGGCCCGTGGCTCCGAAAACGAAGCCATGATGGCCATCATCGAGTACAAGGGCAACGCCGATGCCAAGCCCATAGTGCTGGTGGGCAAGGGGCTGACCTTCGACTCCGGCGGCATCTCCATCAAGCCGGCCGATGGCATGGACGAGATGAAGTACGACATGGGCGGCGCCGCCTCCGTGCTCGGCACCATGCATGCCCTGGCCGAGTTGCAACTGCCCATCAACGTCATCGGCGTCCTCGCCGGTTGCGAGAACATGCCCGGTGGCAATGCCTATCGCCCGGGTGACATCCTCACCTCCATGTCCGGCCAGACCATCGAAGTGCTCAACACCGATGCCGAGGGCCGTCTGGTATTGTGCGATGCGCTGACCTATGTGGACAGATTCGATCCAGACACTGTGATCGATGTCGCCACCCTGACCGGTGCCTGCATCATCGCCCTGGGGCATCACACCTCGGGTCTGCTGGCCAATCACAACCCGCTGGCCCATGAACTGCTCGGCGCCTCGGAGCAGGCCGGCGATCGCGCCTGGCGCCTGCCGATGTTCGACGAGTACCAGGAACAGCTGGAGAGCCCGTTCGCCGACATGGCCAACATCGGCGGCCGTCCGGCCGGTACCATCACCGCTGCCGCCTTCTTGTCGCGTTTCACCAAGAAGTACAACTGGGCTCACCTGGATATAGCTGGTACCGCCTGGAAGAGCGGTAAGGACAAGGGCGCCACCGGTCGTCCGGTGCCCCTGCTCACCCAGTTCCTGCTCAACCGGGCCGGGGTGGACATCGAAGAAAAAGAGTAACCCCTGGCGGCCACGTGTTGGCCCCTGTTACCCTTGACTCACAAGGAAGAGGCCCGCCTCTTCCTTGTTTCATTACAAAACAGGCAGGATGCGCAGCCGATGTGCACCCGCCAAGAGATCTGCGGCGCGCAGCCTGGCTTGCGCCAAGCGCAGTCACCGCCACACGGGACCCAACCTGATGAGCCAAGTGACCTTCTACCTGATGAGCGAACCGGATGAAGCTGGCGTCAGCGCCTGCGAACGGCTCGCCTGCGAGCTGGCAGCCGAGGGCTGGAGCAGCGGTCACCTCTATCTGCACTGTGCGAGCCAGGCCCAGGCCGAACGACTCGACGAGCTGCTCTGGCAACTACCGCCGGATCGCTTCGTGCCCCACCAGCTGCAAGGTGAAGCGGGTCAGGCCCCGGTGGAAATAGGCCATCAGCCCCCCAAACGACGCTATGCCCGGCTCATCAATCTGGCCTGGGAGGCACCTTTGTTTGCAGGGAACTTCCCTCAGGTGGTAGATTTTGTCCCCACTGACGACACGCAGAAGCAGCAAGCCCGCGAGCGCTACAAAGAGTACCGCCAGGCCGGTCATCAACTCGAGATGAGAGATCAGCCCGCACTTGCAGCGCACAATCCGGCGCAGCCCTGACTGCCCCCTTTTTTATCCATCAGAACCTATCAGCATACGGCGAGACCATGGAAAAGACTTTTAACCACAATGCCATCGAACAGGCGCTCTATCAGCACTGGGAATCCCAGGGTTACTTCAAGCCCCACGGTGACACCAGCCAAGACTCCTTCTGTATCATGATCCCGCCGCCGAACGTCACCGGCAGCCTGCACATGGGCCACGCCTTCCAGCAGACCCTGATGGACACCCTGATCCGCTACAACCGCATGCAGGGCAAGAACACCCTGTGGCAGGCGGGTTGTGACCACGCCGGCATCGCCACCCAGATGGTGGTGGAGCGCAAGATCGCCGCCGAGGAGGGCAAGACCCGCCACGATTACGGCCGTGAAGCCTTCATCGACAAGATCTGGCAGTGGAAGGAAGAGTCCGGCGGCACCATCTCCCGCCAGATGCGTCGCCTGGGCGACTCCGTGGATTGGGAGCGCGAGCGCTTCACCATGGATGAGGGTCTCTCCGAAGCCGTACAAGAAGTGTTCGTGCGCCTCTACGAAGATGGTCTGATGTACCGTGGCAAGCGCCTGGTGAACTGGGATCCCAAGCTCAACACCGCCATCTCCGATCTGGAAGTGGAAAACCGCGAGATCAAGGGCCACATGTGGCACCTGCGTTACCCGCTGGCGAACGGTGCAAAAACCGCCGAGGGCCAGGATCACCTGATCGTCGCCACCACTCGCCCGGAAACCATGCTGGGTGATACCGCCGTCGCCGTGAACCCGGAAGACCAGCGCTACAAAGCGCTGATCGGCCAACACATCCTGCTGCCGCTGGTGAACCGTCTGATCCCCATCGTCGCCGATGAACACGCCGACATGGAGAAGGGCACCGGCTGCGTGAAGATCACCCCGGCCCACGACTTCAACGACAACGAAGTGGGCAAGCGCCACAACCTGCCGATGATCAACATCTTCACCCTGGACGCCTTTGTGCGCGCCGAGGCCGAAGTGGTCGATTGCAACGGCAACCCCAGCACCGCCTATGACGCCGCTCTGCCGAGCGAATTCGCCGGCCTTGAGCGTTTCGCCGCCCGCAAGGCGATTGTGGCCAAGCTGGACGAGCTGGGTCTGCTGAGCGAGATCAAGGATCACGTGCTGCAACAGCCCTATGGCGATCGCGGCGGCGTACCCATCGAGCCCATGCTGACCGACCAGTGGTATGTGCGCACCGCGCCGTTGGCCAAAGACGCCATCGCTGCGGTGGAAGATGGCCGCATCCAGTTCGTGCCCAAGCAGTACGAGAACATGTACTTCTCCTGGATGCGCGACATTCAGGACTGGTGCGTCTCCCGTCAGCTGTGGTGGGGTCACCGCATCCCGGCCTGGTATGACGAGGCCGGCAAGGTCTATGTCGGTCGTGACGAGGCGGAAGTACGTGCCAAGCACAACATTCCGTCCGTGACCGTGCTGCGTCAGGACGAAGACGTGCTCGACACCTGGTTCAGCTCCGCCCTGTGGACCTTCTCCACCCTGGGCTGGCCGAACAACACCGAGGCGCTCAAGACCTTCCACCCGACCGACGTGCTGATGAGCGGTTTCGACATCATCTTCTTCTGGATAGCCCGGATGATCATGATGACCATGCACTTCATCAAGAACGAGGACGGCACCCCGCAGGTTCCCTTCAAAACCGTCTACATCACCGGCCTCATTCGGGATGAAGAGGGCCAGAAGATGTCCAAGTCCAAGGGCAACGTGCTCGATCCCCTCGACATGATCGACGGCATCTCGCTGCCGGATCTGCTGGAGAAGCGCACCGGCAACATGATGCAGCCGCAGATGGCCGAGAAGATCGGCAAGCGGACCGCCAAGCAGTTCCCGGAAGGGATCGAGGCCCACGGCACCGACGCCCTGCGCTTCACCCTGGCGGCGCTGGCCTCCACCGGTCGTGACATCAACTGGGACATGAAGCGCCTGGATGGCTACAACAACTTCTGCAACAAGCTGTGGAACGCCTCCCGCTACGTGCTGATGAACACCGAACAGCAGGATTGCGGTCTGGCTGGCGGCGAGATGCAGTACAGCCTGGCGGATCGCTGGATCCAGTCCCAGCTGCAGGTCGCCATCCGCGACTTCCGTACCGCACTGGATACCTACCGCTTCGACATGGCCGCCGGCATCCTGTACGAGTTTATCTGGAACCAGTTCTGCGACTGGTATCTGGAGCTGACCAAGCCGGTGCTGGGCAAGGGTTCCGAGGCCGAGCAGCGTGCCACCCGTCACACCCTCGTCAACGTCCTGGAAACCCTGCTGCGCCTGGCGCACCCCATCATTCCGTTCATCACCGAGACCATCTGGAAGTCGGTGGCGCCGCTGACCGGTGTCCACGCCGACACCATCATGCTGCAGGCCTTCCCGGAGTTCGATGCCGCCAAGGTAGACGAAACCGCCATGGCGGATAGTGAGTGGGTGAAGGAGTTCATCGTCGGCATCCGCAACATCCGCGCCGAGATGAACGTTGCGCCGAGCGTTGCCTTGAACGTGCTGCTCAAGTGCGATGGCAAGGATGGCCAGCGCGCCACCGACAACGAGGCCTTCCTCAAGTCCCTGGCCCGCCTGGAGTCCATCCGCGTGATGAGCGAGGATGATGTCGCCCCGCTGTCGGTGAAGAAGCTGATTGGCAACACCGAGCTGATGATCCCCATGGCCGGTCTCATCGACAAGGAGGCCGAGCTGGCCCGTCTGGCCAAAGAGGTGGCCCGTCTGGTCGGTGAGTGCGGCCGTATCGAAGGCAAGCTCGGCAACGAGGCCTTCGTGGCCAAGGCGCCGGATGCGGTCATCGCCAAGGAGCGCGAGAAGCTGGAAGATTACCGTCTCCAGCTCACCAAGCTGGAAGCCCAGCAGGTGGAAATCGCCGCCCTGTAAGCGGCGCCCTCACCATTCGCACCGCCATATTGAGCCCCCTGCCAGCAGGGGGCTTTTTTGTGGGCGCCTCACAGCCATCGTTTTTACAAGCGGATCCCCGCCAAATTCATTACACTGCCGCAGTGTTCATTATGTGGAGTTAGCTTACCGTATGGAAATGTTGATCCTGATTGGATTGATTGTGCTCAATGGCCTCTTCGCCATGTCTGAAATCGCCATCGTCACGGCCCGCAAGGCGCGACTCACCAAGCTCGCCGCCGAGGGGAGCCACTCTGCCGCCATCGCCCTGCGCCTGGCCGATGATCCTACCCATTTCCTCTCTGCGGTGCAGATTGGCATCACCAGCATAGGTCTGCTCAACGGCATCTATGGTGAATCCGTGCTGGCCAAACCCTTCGCCATCTGGCTGCAGGGCTGGGGCCTGACCCCCAGCAGCAGCAGCCTGCTCGCCACCGTGCTGGTGGTGGTCATCGTCACCTATCTCTCCATCGTCATCGGTGAGCTGGTGCCCAAACGACTCGGCCAGATAAGCCCGGAGCGCATCGCCTGCCTGATGGCGCGCCCCATGCTGTGGCTGGCGACCCTGACTCGCCCCTTCGTCTGGCTGCTCTCCGCCTCGACCCATGCCAGTCTGCGACTGCTGCGGGTCAGCCAGGAGAACAACAGTCACCTCACTCAGGAAGAGATCCACGCCATGTTGGAGGAGGGCTCCGAGACCGGGGTCATCGAGGCCCATGAGCGCACCATGCTACGCAATGTGTTTCGCCTTGATGAGCGCCGTCTCGAGTCCATCATGGTGCCCCGCAGCGACATCCGCTATCTGGATCTGGCCCTGCCCACCGAGGTCAACCTGATGCGAATGGTGGAGTATGGCCACAGCTTCTTCCCTGTGTGTGACGGCAGCCTCTCCAACCTGGTTGGCATCCTCAACGTCAACAAGGTGCTCCATGCCTATGTGCGCGGCGAGACCATCGATCTGGCGGCCCTCACCCAGGATGGCAGCCTGTTGCCTGAGACCCTCAATGGCCTGGAGCTGCTCAACCATTTCCGTGGTCACGCCGAGCACATGGTGCTGGTGGTGGACGAATATGGTGAGTTGCAGGGGCTGGTGACCCAGCAGGATCTGCTCGAGGCGCTGGCGGGGGACTTCCAGCAGGGTGAAGCGCAGGACAACTGGATTTTTCAGCGCGCCGACGGCAGCCTGCTGCTCGACGGCCTCATTCCTCTGCCAGAGCTCAAGGATTGCCTGGGGATCAACCGCCTGCCGGAAGAAGAGGATCACCACTATCACACCCTGGGCGGCCTCATCATGCTGCTGCTGGGACGAGTGCCTCAGACCGGAGATCTGGTCTCCCTGGATCAGTGGCAACTGGAGATTGTCGACATGGATGGTCTGCGTATCGATAAAGTGTTGGCAACCTCAACCAAGCAGTCGGCCGAGGCCGTGGAGTAGGTATTATGATGGAGCAGTTTTCCCAGTTGGCGCACGCCTTCATGACCCAGGATCTCGCCACCCTGTCAGATCCCAGGATGGCCTTCATGGTGTGCTGCGTGCTGCTGACTTTCCTGGTGCTGGAGAACGGCTTCATTCCTACCGCCTTTCTGCCCGGTGACAGCTTGCTCATCCTGACCGGGGTACTCATCTATCAGGAGGTGATCTCCCCCTGGGTGGTGCCCCTGTTGATCGTCGCGACCTTCGTCGGTACCTGGCTCGGCTACATGCAGGGCCGCTTCCTCGGGCACACCCAGACCTATCACCGTTTGATGTCCCACATGGACGACAAGCACAAGGAGAAGGTGTTCTACCTGCTCAACAAGTACGGCATCCTGACCCTGATCACCGCGCGCTATATCGCCTTCGTGCGCACCGTCTATCCCTACATAGTCGGTGCGACCGAGATCCCCCAGGGACGCTTCCTGGTCGTCAATCTGGTCAGTTCCATCCTCTGGGTCAGCCCGCTGGTGAGTCTGGGCTACTACCTGAGTCATACCAAGCTGGCAGCCCAGTATGAGACTCAGTTCCTCAGCATCATTCTCTACCTGCCGCTGGTGCTGCTCGCTGCCGGTCTGGTGGCGCTGATCTGGCGCTGGTTGGTGCGGCGCAAGGCCACGCCGGAGCAAAATAAACCCTGAAGCAAGAGGCCATGGCAACATGGCCTTTTTTAATCACGATTATTAATAAAATAGCCACCAGCGACCTTGTAAAGCCGCAGCAAAAATGCGTGAATCTACCGCCTTTTTCTGGAGTTGGATGGAGTAGTCGTATGAGGGGTCAGATGCGCACCTTGACGTTGTTGAGTACATTGGCCAGCCTCTTGCTGCCCGCCCTGGTCATGGCCGCGCCCAATCCTGCCAAACTGCAATTGCAGTCGAGCAGCGCCCTGGTGATGGAGGTTGGCAGCGGCAAGACGCTCTATCAGAAGAACGCGACCAGTCGCCGCCCCATCGCCTCCCTCACCAAACTGATGACGGCGCTGGTGGTACTCGATGCCAGGCAGGATCTCAACCAGACCCTCACCGTCAACAGCAACGATCGCGATGCCATCAAGCACACCTATTCCCGGGTGCGCATGGGCACCAAGATCAGTCGTCGCGATGCCTTGCATCTGGCACTGATGTCTTCGGAAAACCGCATGGCCTCGGCGCTGTCTCGCCATTACCCGGGAGGGCGCGCCGCCTTCGTGCGGGCCATGAACACCAAAGCCAAACAGTTGGGGATGCGCAACAGCCGCTTCCATGATGCCACCGGCCTCTCCAGTGCCAATGTCTCCACCGCCCAGGATCTCGCCAAGCTGATCGCTGCCGCCTATCGCCAGCCGCTGATCCGCCAGTTCACCCAGGATAGCGATGAAGAGATGCGCTTCGCGGTGCCCGGATACAGCCTGCACTTCAACAACACCAACCCCCTGGTCAAGAACCAGGATTGGGATGTGCGTCTCTCCAAGACCGGCTTTACCAATGAAGCGGGCCGCTGCCTGCTGATGCGTGCCAAACCGGACAACAAGGAGCTGGCCATTGTCCTGCTCAACTCCTTTGGCAAACGCACCCCCATAGGAGATGCCAACCGCATCCGCAAGTGGCTCAAAACCTGAGTACCTGACGCATCCTCAGTCACGCCCAAAGAGGGATGCCACGGCATCCCTCTTTGCTTATCCGCCCTGGCCGGCTCCCGCGTCAGCACAATGCTTGCCCTGGTCCACCCGCCACGGATCTCCCCCCTCCCCTTGCCGCCACACACCTTGCCTGAAGAGAGCCCCGGGAGCGCAGGCCTGGGCACTATTCCCGGCCGGCTCAAGGCGCAATGGGTCGCTGAGCCATGCCTGCAAACAAGATGAAGGGGGAACGCCTGGAGAGTGGGGCAGGGCCAGCAGAACGCCGCCCATGGCCTTGCGTGGGCTCTGGGAAGGGGAGCACTCCCTTGGATAGCGCCACAGCCACAAGGCTCGCTGATGGGGGTTGCGATGAAGGATGGGCTGGCGGGCAGCAGGGTTGTCAGCCTCTCTTCCCGGTATGCGACAAGCGAGGGCCAAGGGAGTGGCAGGGATTGGAGCGGGCCGGAAAGGATCCATAAAAAAACAGCCTCGACCTGAGTCGAGGCTGTCTGTATGGTGCGCCCGGGAGGATTCGAACCTCCGACCACCTGGTTCGTAGCCAGGTACTCTATCCAGCTGAGCTACGGGCGCTCATCAACTTTTGACATTGCTTCTTAATATGGTGCGCCCGGGAGGATTCGAACCTCCGACCACCTGGTTCGTAGCCAGGTACTCTATCCAGCTGAGCTACGGGCGCTCACAAACTTTTTGTACTGCTTTCAATATGGTGCGCCCGGGAGGATTCGAACCTCCGACCACCTGGTTCGTAGCCAGGTACTCTATCCAGCTGAGCTACGGGCGCTCATAAACTTTTGGTGTTGCTTTAAATGGTGCGCCCGGGAGGATTCGAACCTCCGACCACCTGGTTCGTAGCCAGGTACTCTATCCAGCTGAGCTACGGGCGCCCTGTTTTTAAAGCGATAAAAAAAGCTTACTTATCAGTAAGCCTTTTCTAAAGTGTCGACTTGCTGATGGTCAACACATGACTCTTGCTTGAGTCTTAATATGGTGCGCCCGGGAGGATTCGAACCTCCGACCACCTGGTTCGTAGCCAGGTACTCTATCCAGCTGAGCTACGGGCGCAAATGGCGGAGAAGGGGGGATTCGAACCCCCGATGCGGGTATAAGCCGCATACTCCCTTAGCAGGGGAGCGCCTTCAGCCTCTCGGCCACCTCTCCGTTTGCGGGGCTGATAATACTTCACAGGGATTTTTAGTCAAACACTTTTTTGGAGAAAAAAGCCTGTTCGCTCAGCATTTGGTCAAAGAGCGGAATATTCAAACAAAATCGATACTTATCCCACTGTTTACGCCCCTGACGGGCAGGTTGAGCCCCCCAGAAAAACAAAAGGCGACACTGAGGTGTCGCCTTGATGCTGCTATGAAAAGCGGCTTAGAAGTTGGGTTGGCCCGGTACTTTCTCGGCCTGTATCCGCATGTAGATCTCTTCGCGGTGTACAGAGACTTCTTTCGGTGCGTTGACGCCGATACGGACCTGGTTGCCTTTCACGCCCAGTACGGTCACTGTCACTTCATCACCTATCATCAGGGTTTCCCCTACACGACGAGTCAAAATAAGCATTCGCTTGCTCCTGTATTCTGTTTTGTATTTGTATCGATAATCGACATTATCTTACAAAGATACCGATATGGTAAATGGTTGAAACTAAATCAATCCGGGATTGTTACCCAGAGGCTGTTCACTCGGCTCCTGATCCAGCCCGAAGGCCCCATGCAGGGAGCGTACTGCCAGCTCCAGATACTTCTCGTCAATCACCACGGAAATCTTGATCTCTGAGGTTGAAATCAACTGCATGTTGATCCCCTCCTCACCCAATACCTTGAACATGGTGCGGGCCACGCCGGGATGATTCCACATCCCCACCCCGACAATAGAGACCTTGGCTATCTCACCATTGCCCTGAACACAGGCGGCACCAAGCTCGCTGGCCGTCAGCTCAAGCAGAGCACGGGCACGGCGATAGTCATCGCGATTCACCGTGAAGGTAAAGTCTGCAGTGCCATCCCCCAACGTATTCTGAACAATCATGTCCACGTCGATATTGGCATCGCTGATGGGGCCGAGGATCTGAGCCGCAACGGTGGGCCTGTCCGGCACCCCCAAAATGGTCAGACTGGCCTCATTGCGGTTGAACGCAATGCCCGATACCAGGGGAGCTTCCATCCTCTCACCTCCATATGTGATTAAGGTTCCCTCGCCATCGATAAAGCTCGACAGCACCCGTAATGGTACCCGGTACTTTCCTGCAAACTCCACCGAACGGATCTGCAGCACCTTGGCCCCCAGGCTCGCCATCTCCAGCATCTCCTCGAAGGTGATGGTCGAGAGGCGCCGTGCCTTGGGTTCGATGCGCGGATCCGTGGTATAGACACCGTCCACATCGGTGAAGATATGACACTCATCGGCCTTGAGGGCCGCCGCAATCGCCACCGCTGTGGTGTCGGAACCACCCCGGCCCAGGGTCGTGATGGCATTGTGCTCATCACGTCCCTGGAAGCCTGCCACCACCACCACCTTGCCACTGGCCAGCTCGCCTTGCAGCGATGCGGTATCTATGTGGGTGATCCTGGCCTTGCCATAGGCCGAATCGGTGTGGATGCGCACCTGATCCCCGGTCATGGAGACGGTCTGGCAGCCACGGCGGTTCAGCGCGATGGCAAGCAGGGCAATGGTGACCTGCTCGCCGGTGGAGACCAGCACATCCATCTCGCGCCGATTGGCGTCAGGATCCAGCTGCTGGGCCATGCCCAGCAAACGGTTGGTCTCCCCCGACATGGCGGAGACCACCACCACCACATCATGCCCCTGCAGTCTGGTATGAGCGACCCGCTCAGCGACCGCTTCGATCCGCTCCAGGGTGCCAACCGAGGTGCCACCGAACTTCTGTACATAGAGTGCCACAGATCACCTCGCCCTAATTAGAGGCGCTCTTCCAGCCAGGAGTGAACGGATTGCAGTGCCGCCGGCACGGCCTCCGGTTGAGTGCCGCCCGCCTGCGCCATGTCAGGACGACCGCCCCCCTTGCCGCCGACTTGCTGGGCAACCAGATTGACCAGCTCACCCGCCTTGACCTTGCCAGTCAGATCCGACGTAACGCCAGCGATCAGGTTGACCTTGCCTTCATCACTGGTGGCCAGCAGCACGACGCCGGACTTCATCCGATTCTTCAGCTCGTCCAGCATGCCGCGCAGGGACTTGGGATCCACGTCATCCAGTGCGGCTACCAGCACCTTCTGACCCTTGATCTCGATGACCTGGCTCAGCAGGTCACTGCCCGCCTGGGCTGCCAGCTTGGCCTTGAGCTGCTCCAGCTCGCGCTCCATCATCTTGGACTTGTCCAGCAGTTGACGCACCTTGCTACCCAGGGAGAACTGATCGCCTTTGATCAGCGCAGCCGCTTCTTCAATCTGCTCGGCCAACTGGTGCATGAAATCGATGGCACTCTTGCCGGTCACGGCTTCGATACGGCGGATACCCGCCGCTATGCCGCTCTCGGCGATGATCTTGAAGAAACCGATGTCGCCGGTACGCCTGGCATGGGTACCACCACACAGCTCGGTGGAGTAATCGCCCATGCGCACTACCCGCACGTCATCTTCGTATTTCTCGCCAAACAGTGCCATGGCACCAGCGGCTTTGGCCGCCTCCAGATCCATCACCTGGGTAGCGATGTCATGGTTGGCGCGGATCTGGGCGTTGACCAGCTCCTCGATGCGACGAATGGTCGCCATGGTCAAGCCTTCGAAGTGGGAGAAGTCAAAACGCATCCGCTCGGCACCGACCAGGGATCCCTTCTGGGTCACATGATCCCCCAATGCCTGACGCAGGGCCGCATGGAGCAAGTGGGTCACCGAGTGGTTCAGCGCCACGGCCTGACGGCGTTCTTCATCGACTTCTGCCACCACGGCGGCACCCTCTTCCAGGGTACCCAGCTCCAGATAGCCGGTATGGATAATGGCTTTACCCGCCTTGCGAGTGTCTGTCACCGCGAAGATACCGTCATCCACCTTGATGATGCCGGTATCGCCCACCTGACCGCCGGACTCGGCGTAGAAGGGTGTCTTCTCGAGTACCACAACCGCCTCTTCACCCGCGATGAGGCCACTCACCTGGACGCCATCTTTGTAGATGGCCAGCACCTTGGTCTGCTCGGTCAGGGCCTGGTAACCGGTGAAGGGGGTCTCGAAGTCGAGCTTGAGCACATCGTTGTAATTGACACCGAAGCTGGAGGCCTCTTTGGCGCGAGCACGCTGCTTCGCCATCTCGGTGTGGAAACCCTCTTCATCGATACCGATCTCGCGCTCACGCACCACATCGGCGGTCAAATCCGCCGGGAAGCCATAGGTGTCATACAGCTTGAACACCACGTCACCCGGGATCACTTTGGCATCCCCCAGGTTGGCCAGCACATCTTCGAGCAGCAACAAGCCCCTGTCCAGGGTGCGGACAAACTGCTCCTCTTCGATGCGCAGTACCCGCTCGACCAGGGAGAGCTGAGCGCTCAACTCGGTGGCCACGTCTTTCATCTGCACGGCCAGCTCGGCGGCCAGCTTGTAGAAGAAGACATCGGTGGCACCCAGCTTGCGGCCATGGCGCACGGCGCGACGGATGATGCGGCGCAGTACATAGCCACGCCCCTCGTTGGAGGGCATGATACCGTCGCCAATCAGGAAGGCGCAGGAGCGGATGTGGTCGGCGATGACGCGCAGGGACTGATTGCTCAGATCCTCGGTGCCCACTATCTCGGCCGCCTTCTTGATCAGTGCCTGGAAGATGTCGATCTCATAGTTGGAGTGCACGCCCTGCATGATGGCAGCGATACGCTCCAGCCCCATGCCGGTGTCCACGGAGGGACGCGGCAGCGGTTCCATGGTGCCATCGACCTGGCGGTTGAACTGCATGAAGACCACGTTCCAGATCTCGATGAAGCGATCGCCATCTTCTTCCGGTGAGCCGGGAGGGCCGCCCCAGATATGATCGCCATGGTCGTAGAAGATCTCGGTGCAGGGACCGCAAGGGCCCGTATCACCCATCTGCCAGAAGTTATCGGAGGCAAAGGCTGCGCCCTTGTTGTCACCGATGCGCACGATGCGATCGGTCGGCACGCCAATCTCCTTGGCCCAGATGTCGAAAGCTTCGTCATCGGTCTCATAGACGGTGACCAGCAGGCGCTCTTTGGGCAGCTTCAGGGTGCCAGTCAGGAACTCCCAGGCGAAGCGGATAGCATCCTGCTTGAAGTAATCGCCGAAACTGAAGTTACCCAGCATCTCGAAGAAGGTGTGGTGACGCGCGGTATAACCCACGTTTTCCAGATCATTGTGCTTGCCGCCCGCACGTACACAGCGCTGGGAGCTGGTCGCCCGGTTGTAGGCGCGCTTGTCGGCACCGAGGAAGACATCCTTGAACTGATTCATCCCTGCATTGGTGAACAGCAAGGTTGGATCGTTGTGCGGAACCAGTGAGCTGGACGACACCACCTGGTGCCCCTGGGAGCGGAAGTACTCGAGAAACGCGTTGCGGATCTCTGATGTGGACATATACATGGAAAATCCTGCTTGATTCAGATACGGACTTTTAATCGCCTTAATGTAAGTTTTCTACGGGGCAAAGTAAAACCCACAGGCCCCTCGGCCCCGAAAAAGCCGGTGAAAAGAGACCCCAGGCGACATGCAAGGCATAACGCCCTAAAAAAGCGGCTGGCTGGGCTCAGATCCAGGCTGACGAGAAACCCGAACATGCAGCGCAGACTCCCCAAAAGCGGCAAGACAGGCCCATGACGATCACCAGCGGACAGCGTCACGACGCCATAGCCTAGAAGGTTGGCCAGGAAGCCGTAACCAAGATGTCACGGCCAAAACGTCAAAGACAAAACGCCAAAGAGAGAGCAGCAGGGGTGGCCGGCGGCAGATCAGGGAAGGGCGCATGGCGGCATGGGAACAAGAGGCATGAGCCTCACACCAAGAAGGGATTGACTTAACATGACGAGGGAAAGCGCAACTCCCGGCCTGAGCAAGCCATCACGATTGCCATTCAGTCGTCGTCCGCCTCGCTCTCGGCCAGCAGAGTATCCAGCGCATAACGGGCCTGATCCTGATTGAAACCTCGTCCCAGCAGGTACTTGAGCCACTTCATCCGCACCTTGAACTCCTTGAGAACAGCAGCATCGGTGCGGCGCTGCAACAGGGCAAGGGCCAGCTCGAACCAGTCCAGTTCGGGTTGATCAAACGCCAGCTCCAACTCGGTATCACTGAGCCCCTTGCGGCGCAGATCGAAGCGGATCTTGGTGGGACCATGCCCCTTGGCCGCTCCGGCCCGCACCGCCATGGCGCCATAACGCTCATCGGATACCCACTGGTGATCGCGGCAATAATCGAGCACGGCCTGACTCACCGTCTCGTCATAGCCCCGCTTGCGCAGACGCATCAGCAGCTCGGACTCGGCACTCTCCCGCCTGCCCAGACTGCGCATGGCGTAGGCGCGGGCGGCGGCGAATGTTTCTTCAAATGACAACTCAGGCTGTTCCGTCATGGCTCCCTCGCCCATAAAAACAAGGCCGGGGGTTAGCCCGGCCTGTCTGTTACTCAAATTCTTGTTCGTCTTCGGGCTCAAGCTCGTCGAGAGCGGCCACTGGAGCCTTCTCGTTTGGCCCCCCGTCCTTGGCCAGCAGCAGCTCACGCAGTCTGGCTTCGATTTCGGCAGCCATCGTCTTGTTCTCGGCAAACAGCTTCATGACGTTGGCCTTGCCCTGGCCTATCTTCTCGCCATTGTAGCTATACCAGGCACCGGCCTTGTCGATCAGCTTGTGCTTGACGCCCAAGTCCACCAGCTCGCCCTCTTTCGAGATGCCCACGCCGTAGAAGATCTGGAACTCGGCCTGTTTGAAGGGCGGGGCCACCTTGTTCTTGACGACCTTGACGCGGGTCTCGTTACCGACCACCTCGTCCCCTTCCTTGATGGCGCCGATCCGGCGGATATCCAGGCGTACTGAGGCGTAGAATTTGAGGGCGTTACCACCAGTGGTGGTCTCGGGGCTGCCGAACATGACGCCGATCTTCATGCGGATCTGGTTGATGAAGATACACAGGCAGTTGGCATTCTTGATGTTGGCAGTCAGCTTGCGCAGCGCCTGGGACATCAAGCGAGCCTGCAGGCCGACGTGGGAATCCCCCATCTCGCCTTCGATTTCAGCCTTGGGCGTCAAGGCGGCAACGGAGTCGACGATGATGACGTCGACCGCGTTGGAACGCACCAGCATGTCACAGATTTCCAGCGCCTGTTCGCCGGTATCCGGCTGGGAGATCAGCAGGTCATCGACGTTGACGCCCAGCTTGGCGGCATAGATGGGATCCAACGCATGCTCGGCATCGACGAAGGCACAGGTCTTGCCCTTCTTCTGGGCCTCGGCAATGACTTGCAGCGTCAGGGTCGTCTTGCCCGATGATTCCGGGCCATAAATCTCGACCACACGACCGCAGGGCAGACCGCCGATGCCGAGCGCCACGTCCAGGGAGAGGGAGCCGGTAGAGATGGCTTCAATGTCCATGGTCTTGCTGTCGCCCAGACGCATGATGGAGCCTTTACCAAACTGTTTCTCAATCTGACCCAGCGCTGCCGCCAGTGCCTTCTGCTTGTTCTGATCCATGCCAATCTCCGCTGGAAATCGTGATAAGGTGAAGTTGGGCTAAGTATACTGTCTATTCATACAGTATCAACCCCTTTTACTTGAGCAGGGCCAAGAGACCGGACAGGGCTTGTCTGATCGCCTGTTGTCGCACCTGATGGCGATCCCCTTCGAAACGGGCAAGCAGCGAGCGCTGACGCCCTCCCTGCTCGGCCCAGGCAAACCAGACGGTGCCGACCGGTTTATCCTCAGACCCCCCGCCCGGCCCCGCGATGCCGCTGATGGCGACGCTGATGCGGGCGTCGGATCGCGCCAGGGCGCCCCTGGCCATTTCCAGTACCACGGCCTCACTGACGGCGCCGTGACGCACCAGGCTGTCGACACTGACCCCCAGCATCTGCTGTTTGGCCTCATTGGTGTAGGTGACGAAGCTGCGATCGAACCAGGCCGAGCTGCCCGCTATCTCGGTGATGGCATAGGCAACCCCGCCCCCGGTGCACGATTCTGCGGTGGCAGCCAGCCAGCCACGGCCGATGAGGGCCGGGCCCAGCTCCTCGGCAAGGCAAACAATCTCTCTATCAAGGGTCATGGCACCTCCCGTTATCGAGCCTGCATTATGCTATCCCGGCCCGGGCTATCGCAACAGAGTCAGCCTTGGGCACCATCAGGTTGGGTTCCCCCCATCCCCGCCTTCTGTGTAGAATGGCCCCCCATAATAGCCGTATCTGCACAGGCCACTCGGCCACCATCCGGGATCGAACATGAACGCATTATCCGCCCAAACAGGGGCTCCCAACGCAGCCCTTAGCCAACATACGCCCATGATGCAGCAGTACCTGGGCCTCAAGGCCGAGAACCCTGAGATACTGCTGTTCTACCGGATGGGCGACTTCTATGAGCTCTTCTATGACGATGCCCGCCGGGCTGCGCAGTTGCTCGACATCTCCCTGACCAAGCGTGGTCAATCCGCCGGTACTCCCATTCCCATGGCAGGGGTGCCCTATCACGCCATCGAAGGCTATCTGGCCAAGCTGGTGCAACTCGGCGAGTCGGCGGCCATCTGCGAACAGGTGGGGGATCCGGCCACCAGCAAGGGGCCGGTCGAGCGCAAGGTGATCCGCATCGTTACCCCGGGCACCGTCTCCGACGAGGCGCTGCTCAACGAGCGCCAGGACAACCTGATCGCCGCCCTCTATCACGATGGTCGTCAGTTCGGTTTTGGCACCCTGGATATCAGCTCGGGCCGCTTCTTCATCAATCAGTTCGACAAGGAAGAGACCCTGCTGGCCGAGTTGCAACGCACCAACCCGGCCGAGTTGCTCCATCCGGAATCTTTCGCGTTCATGCACCACATAGCGGGACGCCGCGGCCTGCGCCGTCGCCCCGAGTGGGAGTTTGAACTGGGCACGGCCCGCAAATTGCTGTGCCAGCAATTTGGCACCCAGGATCTGGTGGGCTTTGGGGTCGACAAGAGTGAGGTCGCCCTGTGCGCCGCCGGCTGCCTGATGCAGTACGTGAAAGACACCCAGCGCACCGCCCTGCCTCATATTCGCGGAGTCAGGCTTGAGCAACCGGATCACGCCGTCATCATGGATGCCGCGACCCGCCGCAACCTGGAGTTGACCCAGAATCTGGCCGGCGGCTACGAAAATACCCTGAGCGAAGTGCTGGATCGCGCCCAGACCCCCATGGGCAGCCGTTTGCTCAAGCGCTGGTTGCATCAGCCGATCCGCGATCGGGTGCTGCTGCGCGGCCGCCAGAGCACCATATCCGAGCTGATAGAAGCAAACCTCTATGACGAGCTGGGTGCCCTGCTGCGCCAGGTTGGCGACATGGAGCGGGTATTGGCCCGCCTCGCCCTGCGCTCCGCACGCCCTCGGGATCTGACCCGTCTGCGCCAGGCGTTCACCCAGCTGCCACACCTGCAAGCCTTGCTGGCAGGCAGCCAGCACGAAGCGGTGCAGCGACTGCGGGATCGCGCCGCCTGCTTCCCGGAGCTGCTGGATCTGCTGGAGCGGGCCATCATGGAGACCCCGCCTGTGCTGATCCGCGATGGCGGCGTCATCCGCGAGGGCTTCAACAGCGAGCTCGACGAGATCCGCGATCTGGCCGATGGGGCCACCGCCGTACTGGGGCGCATCGAGGAGCGGGAGAAGCAGGAGACGGGCATCAACACCCTCAAGGTGGGCTACAACAGGGTGCATGGCTTCTTCATCGAGGTGAGCCGGGCCAACAGCCACCTGGTGCCCGCCCACTACATCCGCCGTCAGACTCTGAAAAACAATGAGCGATACATCATCGATGAGCTCAAAAAATACGAAGATCAGATCCTGACCGCCCAGAGTCGCGCTCTGGCCCTGGAAAAACGGCTCTATGAAGAGCTGCTCGACACCCTGCTGCCCCATCTCGCCGAGCTGCAAGAGTCTGCCGCCGCCCTGGCCGAGCTGGACGTACTGGCCAACCTGGCGGAGCGAGCCGAGACCCTCAATTATCAGTGTCCGACCCTGACCGACGAGGATCAGATCCTGATCGAGGGCGGCCGCCACCCCGTGGTGGAGCAGGTCATGAAGGATCCCTTCATCGCCAATCCGGTCAGCCTGAAACAGGGCCGACAGATGTTGATCATCACGGGCCCCAACATGGGGGGTAAGTCTACCTATATGCGCCAGACCGCCCTCATCGTGCTGCTGGCGCACATTGGCGCTTATGTGCCGGCCGACAGCGCCCGCATCGGTCCCATCGATCGCATCTTCACCCGCATCGGCGCCTCGGACGATCTTGCCTCGGGTCGCTCCACCTTCATGGTGGAGATGACCGAGACCGCCAATATCCTCAACAACGCCACGGCCCAGAGTCTGGTGCTGATGGACGAGATAGGTCGCGGTACCAGCACCTATGATGGTCTCTCCCTGGCCTGGGCTTGTGCCGAACAGCTGGCCAGCAAGATAGGGGCCTACACCCTGTTTGCCACCCACTACTTCGAGCTGACCAAGCTGCCCGAGCTGCTGCCAAACCTTGCCAACGTCCATCTGGATGCGGTGGAGCACGGCGACACCATCGCCTTCATGCATGCGGTGCAAGAGGGCGCAGCCAGTCGCTCTTACGGCCTGCAAGTCGCAGCCCTGGCCGGGGTGCCCAAGTCGGTGATCCATCAGGCGCGCCACAAGCTGGCCGAGCTGGAACGTGGCACTCCGCTGGTGACGGGCGAAGCGGGCAGCCTCCCTCCACCACAGCCCTTGCCACAGCCTCACCCGGCCGTGGAGGAACTGGCACAGATACGCCCGGATGACCTCTCCCCCCGCCAGGCCCTGGAGCTGATCTATCGCCTCAAGCAACTGCTCTGACAGCCGCGTTGCGCCGGGCGGCGCATGCGCAAACAAAAGGGGAACCCGTCGGGTTCCCCTTTTTTGGATGAGATGCCTGCATTCACAGGCATCAGGGCTTCATCAGGTGCCCGGGCCTATACGCTCTTTCAGGCTCATATAGCTAGAGCCATCGTGTCGCTTCAGGTTCTGGCGGTACTCGACCTGCCGCTGGCTCTCTTGCTTGAGACCGAGGATCAGCGAGTAGCACATGGCCAGCATGATCACCGAGAAGGGCAAGGCGGCGATGATGCTGGCGGCCTGCAAGGCAGCCAATCCTCCCGACATCAGCAAGATGGCCGCGACCAGCCCCTGACCTATGCCCCAGACGGCGCGGTGACGTATCGGCGGCTCGCTCTCACCAATGGAGAGCAAGGTCGTGATCACCAGGGTGCCCGAGTCACAGGAGGTGATGAAGTAGGTACAGATCAGCAGGGTCAGGATCCCCTTGGCAATCAGGCCCACAGTGCCCCAATCCAGCATGTCTACCGTCTTGTAGAGGGCCTGGGTCACATCCTGGTTGACGGCCTCGGCCACACCGCCCGCACCGAACAACTCCAGATGAATGGCGGTACCGCCAAACACCGTCAGCCAGAACATGCCTAGCAGGGAGGGCACCAGCAGCACGCCCAGGATGAACTCACGTATGGTACGCCCCTTGGAGATGCGGGCGATAAACATGCCAACAAAGGGGGCCCAGGCTATCCACCAGCCCCAGTAGAAGGCGGTCCAGGAGGATTGCCAGGCAGAGGTGCCGTTCGCCTCGGTATTGGTCCAGAAACTCAACTTGATGAGGTTTTGCAGATAGTCACCGATGTTCTGCACATAGGAGTTGAGGATGTAGGTGGTCGGCCCCATCACGACAAACACCAGCAAGATCAGGATGCTGAGCCAGACGTTGAGCTCAGACAGTATCTTGACCCCACGCCCCACCCCCGAGACTGCCGACAGGGTAGCGATGAGGGTGATACCCGCAATGAGCCACAGCTGATTGGTCTGGGAGACGTCCATCCCAACGAGCTGATTGAGACCCGTGTTCATCTGGGCAACCCCCAGACCGAGGGAGGTCGCGACCCCGAACACTGTGCCGAACACCGCCAGCACATCGGCGGCATGACCCCAGAAGCCATATATCCTGTCACCCAGGATCGGGTAGAGCACGGAACGAATGGCCAGGGGCAGCTTGCGTCTGTAGCTGAAAAACGCCAGGGAGAGACCGACGATCGCGTAGATGGCCCAGGGGTGCAGACCCCAATGATAGAAAGTAACCCGCATGGCAATCTGCGCCGCCTCGGGGGTCATGCCCTTTTCGATGAAAGGGTTGGCCTGCAGGTGGAACATCGGCTCGGCGATGCTCCAGAACACCAGCCCTATCCCCATGCCGGCACTGAACAGCATGGAGAACCAGGCGAAGTAGCCATACTCGGGCTCCTGATCATCATCCCCCAGGCGGATGCTGCCAAAGCGGCTGAACATCAGATAGATGGCAAAGAACAGGAAGAGCGCCACCACCAGGATGTAATACCACTTGAAGCTGGCGATGATGGTGTCTTTGGCGCCACTGAACCAGGATGCCGCCGTGTCCGGATCGAAGACCCCGAATAGCAGGAAGAGGGTGATCACGGTCAGGGCCGTGGTCGCCATGGTTGAATTAAGGCCTTTGAATATCCCTTTGGTCGCTCTCATTGACCCTCCTTAGTCCTGATTGTAAAAATCTTCACCGACATGGTCACCGGCGCCGCCGATGGCCCGATAGACCAGCTTGCCGGCACTGTCGTCACGATGATCGACCAGACTGACCGAAGGCTGACCATTTACCGCATGGCGTTTGCCAAGGAAGATCGCCATGGGGATACCGATGTTGGAGATACCGCTACTGATCCAGAGGCGGTTGAAGTCATAGCTACCGCCAATGAACTCGAGCTGGGCCAGACCGTTGTCCAGACCGGAGAGGTAGAAGTTCATGGCGCTCTCATTGGGGAACAGATGCACCAGCACATAGGCATACCGCATCTCGTTGACCAGCTCCTTGAGGGTGAAGCGGCCGGTGTTGGTACAGGAGAGAGGGAGCTCACCATCATAGTGGTGTACTTTGAGGGTGTTAGGATCCTCATCGTAACGGGGTTGATAGCGAATGAACGCAGAGGTGTCGGGCAACTCATAGCGCACACGCACCACGGTTAACTCGCTAACCAGAGACTTGATGTCCAGATCGTTTGTCATCATCTTGTTCCTCAAATATCGGGTTTAAATTTGGTAAAGGCCGCATAAAATACCATAAAAATGCTTTGAGCTGAAACTAAGTCATTCATAGGCCACTTGACCCAAGCATTGATTAGTTCGAGAATCCGCTCCCAACAACGCCTCTTTAGTGGTCTGATACCATGGAAAAACATGATGAAGTCTTGGTCGCGCTGCGCCAAATCATTCGAGCCATCGATATGCACTCGAAGCGGTTGATCAAGGAGGCGGGTCTAACGGCACCACAATTATTGCTGCTCAAAGGAATAAATGAGTTGGGGCAGATCTCGATGCGCCAGCTGGCCAACCACACCAATATGAGTCAGGCGACCGCCACCACCATCATGGACAGGCTGGAAAGCCGCGGTCTGGTGCAGAGAATTCGCAGTCAGACCGATAAGCGCAAGGTACATGCCACCCTGACCGAACAGGGTCAACTGCTGCTGGCTCAGGCTCCGACCCCCCTGCAAGTCCACTTTATTCAGCGCTTTCAGGCGCTGGAAGTGTGGGAGCAGACCCTGTTGCTCTCTTCCCTGCAACGCATCTCCCACATGATGAATGCCAGCGGCATAGATGCCGCCCCCGTGCTGAGCGTGAATTCCCTCACCGACTGAACGGCGCATATGAAAAAAGCCCCGATGGGGCTTTTTTCAATCTCATCACACTATCGTCTTACTCTTCCAGCGAGATACCGATATTGGAGACGCCGTCCTGGGCCGCAAAGGCTTTGATGGCGAGGATCCGGTCACTGTCACGCTCGTGAGCGACTCGCTTGAGCAACTCGACCTGGAACTCCAGTTCCGCCTCCATGTATTCATGCTCGTAGAGCTCTTCTTCGGTGAGATCCCGCTCTTCCAGCAGCTCGATGAAACCGGCTACCGTCCCGACCGAGGCGTGACTGGCATCCATGGCCTCTTCGCCCACCCGGCAGATCACCGAGTTATAGGCACAGCCCAAGGCCACGCAGGCATCCAGTGCCGGATAGGCGCCGTAGGATTCGAATTTGCCTGGCTCGGGGATATAGACCTCAAACGCCTCCAGAATAGCCCCCAAGTTGACCCGGGAGCTCTTGACCGTGAGGTAGCTCCACATCTGATCCAGGGCATGGCGATAGGCCTTGGCATCACCAAAGCCCGAGGCCTGGGCGAACAGGGCATAGTTCGGATACATACGCTCGGCCAGGGCCAGGGTATAGACGGTTTGCTGCCAAGGTTGTAACTCGGCCAGTCGCTTATAAAACTTGTCACCAAACACGGCAGGAGATCCTTCATAAAATGTGGGGCAGATTGTAGCCCACGGGGGGACGCGGCGAAAACGAAAAAGCGAGCTGGTCGACGTTGTTGCCCTGGCAAGTCGGGTAAGATGAAGAGAGCGGCCTCCCCTCCCTCGCCGCGCGTCTTATGAGGAATTCGCCAATGAGCCAACGTACCCTGCTGCTGCTCAGTCAGGACAATGCCCACTACCAGCGCCTGTTGCAGGCCGCTCGCCTGCCGCATCTTCGCATCCTGCGAGCCGACAGCCCAAGTGAGGCAGAGCCCCTCATCGGCGAGGCTCACATCCTGCTCGCCGAGCCTGCTCGTGCCAAACCCTTGCTGGCCCTGGCACACAAGCTGAGCTGGGTACAATCGAGCTACGCAGGCGTTGATGTACTGCTGGGCAACGATTGCCGTCACGATTATCAGCTCACCAACGTGCGCGGCATCTTCGGCCCCCTGATGAGTGAATATGTGTTCGGCCACCTGCTCAGCCTGACTCGTCATCTGCCCTGCTACCAAGAGCAACAGGCGCAGCAGCATTGGCAGAGCCACCCCTATCAGGGACTCAAGGGCAGGACACTGCTGGTGCTTGGTACCGGCAGCATAGGCCAGCATATCGCACAGACCGGCAAGCATTTCGGCATGCGGGTGCTAGGTGTCAGTCGCAGTGGTCATGAACGGGCGGGCTTTGATGAGGTGTACCAGCTGGCCGCCCTCAATCGAGTACTGGGCCAGAGCGATGTGATAGTGAGCGTGTTGCCAGCGACCCGCGAGACGCACCATCTGTTCACCCGGGAGCGCTTCGAACACTGCAAGCCCGGCGCCATACTGTTCAATGTCGGTCGTGGCAGCGCTATTCACACTCAGGATCTGCTCGCTGCCCTGGCGAGCGGCCAGCTTGCCCAGGCAGTACTGGATGTCTTCGAGCAAGAACCCTTGCCCGCCGACAGCACGCTCTGGTCGACCCCCAACCTCATCATCACCCCCCATAACAGCGCCTACAGCTTTCCCAAAGACGTGGCCCAGATTTTCGTGCGCAACTATATCCGCTTCATCGATGGCCAGCCTCTGGATGGTCGCATCGACTTCGACAAGGGCTACTGAGCACCCAAGTCCAAGGCGGGACAGCCGCCAATAAAAAAGAGCCCGAGGGGCTCTTTTTTATGGCAATCAGAGGGTTCTTGGCCGTCACGGGAACTCAGCTCACCAAGAGCTCTTTCTTGTAAGACTGAACCTTGGCCAGGAACTGGCGCTTGGCCTTGCCGCTCAGGGCTTCGGACATGGGCAACTTGACCGTCATGGGGTTAACGGGGCGGTTGTTGAGTCGTACCTCATAGTGCAGATGCGCCCCCGTGGATCGCCCTGTGTTGCCGGACAGGGCTATCCTGTCCCCCATCTTCACCCGCTGACCCGGTTTGACCAACAGCTTGCTCAGGTGCAGGTAACGGGTGCTCAGGGTGCGACCATGCTTGATCACCACATAGGTGCCAGCCAAGGGGTGACGGGTCGCCTTGACGACCACGCCATCCCCGGTTGCCAACACGGCCGTGCCGACCGGTACGGCAAAATCCGTACCTTCATGAGGCCGCACCATGCCAGTGATGGGATGGCGGCGGGCCGGGTTGAAGGTAGAGCTGATGCGATAGCGGCTGTGGGTTGGATAGCGGCGGAAACCGCGCTCCAGGCTCTGTCCCTGGGCATCGTAATAGTTGCCATCTTCCGCCAGCCAAGCCGAGAAACTCTTGCCATTGCTGAGTACTTCGACCCCGAGCAGCTGGCTGTTGCCGGTATTCTTGCCCTGCACCGTCTCCTGCTGCATCAACACCTTGAACTTGTCACCCTTCTTCAGATCGCTGGCAAAATTGAGGCGCCACTGAAACAAGTTGGCAATCTTCTTGATGTGGCTGGCCGGGACGCCGGCATTACGGGCGCTGACGTAGAAACTGCCATTGATGACGCCATTGAAGTTCTGCTTCTGCCACTCCACGGCCTCGGTGACCATGTTGGCACTGTAGTTGTCATCGACCCGCTTGAGCTCAAGAGACTGCTTGATATTGAGCCGGATCTTCATCTCTTGCAGTATGTTGTCCTGATCGATCAGCAGCTCTATGGTCTGCCCTGGCTTGAGGCGGGCCAGATTGTTCTTGCTGTCTGCATCCAGCACCTTGTACAGAGTGGTGGTCGACAGGCCAAGGGTGTTGAAGATGGTGGTGAGGTTCTCACCATTGCGTACCCGGTAGTCTTGCCACTCGGGGCCAGTATCGGCGGGAATATCATCCTCGGGAGCCACGGGATCGATCAGCTCATGATCCGGGATGGCGTTAAATTCGGTGTTGTCTTCATTGGTGGCGGTGCCATGAGCCGAAATGGGCAGTTCCAGGCGCAGTGGGCGCTCCAGAATATCCCCTGGCGCAGGCAGTATGGCCACTGCCGACAGGGTCAATCCCGTCAGCAGCAACATGGCATAAAAATGTTTGCGGGGAACCGGTGGTTCCCAGTTGGCAGCACTGGCTACCAAGGGACGAAGACGTTTCATCCGCTATCCTGTCATTAGTTCTGAGAGTGTTATTGGGTCGTGTCGTTGTTATAAATTCGCATAAAGCTGCACATTCGACCCATGATTTCGTGAAAAGTTCACTGCAAGACGCACCAAAAACACATTTTATTCATAACCTGTGGTTTTTGGCAGAAAATATCATCACTTTTCTCCCATTTTTTCCTACTTTTAAGAACCAGATCAGATCCTGATCGACCCGCCAAGGGCCATGTTGCGCAACTTTTTCCAGGGAGTGGATATGTCGTTAGCGAAATTGTTAAACAGGATCATCCTCGTCCTGTTTCTGATTGGCGCCGCTCTACTGTTCATGCTCGAAATCACCACGGTCCGCCAATCCATCCTCGACCAGATGTCGGCCAATCTTGAAACGGCCATCACAGCTCTCGGTCTGGTGTTGCAGGGTACCTTGCTCAATGAAGACAAGGTATTGGCTGAAACCATCGTCAATGCCATGTTTGACGGTGGCTTCGTCAGTGCCATCACCCTAGTCGACCCGGATGGCCAGATGCTGTTCCACAAGGTCTTTACCAGTACCCAGCAGAATATCCCGGCCTGGTTGCCCAGTCTCATCGCCATGCCGCCGGTCAAGGTCGAACAGGAGTTGACCGACGGCTGGCGCATGCTGGGGACACTGACGCTGGAGGGACACAGTGGCTACGCCTACCAACACCTGTGGAATGCCGTCAGCCGCACTGGCCTGGCGCTGCTGGGCGGCCTGATCGTCTTCAGCCTGCTCATTCCCTGGATCTGCAAGCGTCTGTTGCGCCCACTCACCGAGATCAATCAGCAGCTGAGCCTGATCCGCAAGCGTCAATATGGCGCTGAGTTGCCCATCCCTTGGCTCAAGGAGCTCAAGGATGTGGCCAGCTCGGTCAACCAGCTCGTCTCGGAGCGCAAACGGGACATGCTGCAACAGCGGCTCAAGATCACCCAGCTAGGCAAGCAGCAGGAGGCAAGCAGTCATCTTCCCCTGCTCAACCTTCACCCTGTGGATGAGGAGTGGCAACAACAGCATTTTTACTCCACCCAAGGGGACATACTGCTCTATCGGCGCTTGTCGCCCCGCCAGCCATTCTCTGGCGAGACGCCTCTCATCAAGTTGCAGCAAGCCATCACTTACTGGCTAGGTCAGGAATGTGAAGGGCTCTCCCTGCCGCTCAGTCTGCTCAGCCATCCTCAATGGCCCCAATTGCAGAACGAACTCATCAAGGCGCCCAAGGGGAGATTCATCGACTGGCGTTGGGATATAACCACCCTGCCAGCCAGTGCCCTAACCACCTTCATGGCACTGGAAGGCACGGGACTGGAGTTGGCCTTTAGCGGCATTCCCATCAACAACGAGGTGCTGAACCAGCTCGACCCTGTCTATCCCGCGTTCATCAGCCTTGCTGTCACCAACTCTCCCCTCTACTGGAATCTGGTCAGCCAGAGCCTCCATGGATCCGGCTATACCTTGCTGGCAGAGGCCAGCTCCATCACTGACATCAGCATATTGCGGGCCTGGGGTATCGATGGCTACGCCACGGGAGCATCATCATGAAAATCCTGCCCCTGCTCCCCCTGCTACTGGTGCCATCCCTGCAGGCAGCCACCCACATCGAGATAGGAACAGGATCCGAACAAGGCATCTATTACCAGATGGCCAAGGAGTTCTGCCGCCTGGCCCATGAGCAGGATGAGAGCCTCAGCTGCCGACCCAAGGCAACAGCGGGATCCCTGGAAAACCTGAAGCAGTTGAAAGAAGGAGAGAGTGACTACGCCATAGTCCAGTCAGACTGGCTATTTCAGGCCAGCAAAGGAGTCGGCGCCTTTGAAGGGGCTCCTCAAGCTCACTTGCGAACCCTGTTCGCCACTCACGCCGAGCCCTTCACCCTGGTGGTTCGGGCCGATGGCGACATCACTCGACTCGAACAGCTCAAGCTGGCACCTATCGACTTTGGTTTGAAGCATTCGGGCACCCGCAAGACGGCACTGGCGCTGATGGCACTGCTGGGCGTCAAGGAGCAGGATCTCGATCTGAAGAGCGTTGCCAACTTGCCAGAATCCTTGTGCAACAAGCAGATTGATGCTTTCGCGCTGGTGATAGGCCATCCAAACCGCATGACCCTGGAAGCGGCGAAACGCTGCCCCATTACCTTTTTGTCCATAGAGGGCGAGCTACGCGATCGGTTCATCAAGGGCCTCCCCTACTATCAGCGCAGCCAGATCCCGGCACGCATCTATCCGGGTAACCCCAAGCCAGTCCCAACCTTCGCCATCGCCGCAACCTTGGTCAGTCGGGAGGATGTCCCGGAGGATCAGGTCTATCGGCTCACCAAAGCCATGCTGAATCAACAGATCCCGTTCAACGAACAGACATATGGCTACGCCAATCTGTTTCACAGAGCGCGCAACAAGATAGGTCCGGTGCTGATGGCGCCGCAGCATCCCGGAGCTGCCCGCTATTTTGCGGAGCTCAAGGCGGCTGGGAAGTTATAGCTGGCGACGGGGGGAGCGCAGATGCTCGCTGGAGAAGCGGGTTTTCATGGAGGTCCACTGGGCCAGTCGATCGGCACTGCCCGCCAGGGTTCCATCACGGCGTGATTTCATGACCCAGATGCTCTTGGCATCGAAGCTGTAGACGGGAATGAGATCGGGACGTTTACTGCCTGGCAATATGCTGCTTTTGATGTTGTCCAGCACCAAAGGGTCGGCCTTGGGAGTGGGGAAGTAGAGCGTCACCATATGAAACGCGTTGTAATCAACCGCCTTGACATAGGCGAGACGCAGTTTCTTCTCTTCGACACCCAGTTCCATCAGGGTGTAATACTTGGCAATGCTGTAATCCTCACAATCCCCTCCCCGGGCACCGATGAATTCGAGCGGGTTGGCCCAATAATCATCCATGCCCCACAACCTGGGATCCTCACTATAAGTGAGATTATTGAAGTAGTTGTTTACCAAGACAATTTTCTGCTGATCAGTGGTGCCAGCCCGAGGGCTCAGCAGACGGGCATACGCCTCTGCCCGCTTCACTGCCGCCTTGCCATAGACATCAGCCATCTTGGCTTGCAACTGGGGTTCGGCCAGATAGGTGGAAAGCTGGGAAGCCTGCAGTGGCAAGCTGACCAGCAAGCTACTGCATATCAACAGAGAGATCCTTCTCATTTAAACGGTGCTCATTAAATTGTGTTGATGGTCAGTATAGACACCCCATCTAATGGCATTGTGCAAAGCCATCGGCCAATTGCTGCATAAATTGTGGATAGGCATCCGGTCCTGACACCACGTCCTCCCCGACCTCATCGAGCAACAATACCTTGGCGCCGGTATTGCGGGCCACCGACTCTATTACCGCTGGCGAGAACTGGGGTTCGGCGAAGATGCAGGTGGCCTTCTTCTCCTCGAGTGCCTTGCGAATCTCGACCAGAGTCCGGGCACCAGGACGTCGCTCAGGGCTGACGGTAAAGTGGCCTCGGGAACGCATGCCATAATGACGCTCCCAATAACCATATGCCTCGTGAAACACGAAATAACCTTGCTGGCTGACGGCCTTCATTTGCGGCGCTATGGCTTGCTCTTTCTCGGCCAATTTGCGGTTGAAGGTGATCAGGTTCGCCTGGTAGCGGGCCTCATTGGCCGGATCCTGGGCACTCAAGGTATCCGCCAGCGCCTGGGCTATCACCCTTGCCTGATCCGGGCCCAGCCAGATGTGGGGATCCACCCCCTCATGATGGTGGCCTTCGTGACCTTCATGGCCATGATCGTCATGATCATGACCCTCATGAGACTCGCCTGCCTGGTTGGCATAATCAAACAATGGCATGCCCTTGACCCGGGTCAGGGTCAGCACGTGGGGAAGACCCGCCAAGGGCTTGCTCATGAAGCCTTCCAACTCAGGGCCGACCCAGACCACCAGATCCGCCTGCTTGATGGCACGAATGTCCGAGGGACGCAGAGAAAAGTCATGGGGAGAGGCGCCGGTCGGCAGCAATACCTGGGGCTCACTGACCCCATCCGTGATGGCTGCGGCGATGAAACCCAAGGGTTTGATGGTGGTCAAGACTGTGGTGGCACGCACCGGCTGGCTGATCATGAGCAGCGCGGTGAGCAGGGCAAGAATTCGCATAGGGATCTCGTCAGGACAGATGAATGTGATAATATAACAGAAAACGCGACTGTTATATTATAACTCTCACTGGCTGTAAACCCCGGAGCTGTCATGACCCAACTGGTGGAGCTGAAGCACGTCTGTCTCTCATTTGACGGACGTCTCGTGCTCGACAAGGTCTCCTTTACCCTCAATAAAGGCAAAATCACCACCCTTGTCGGTCCCAATGGTGCGGGCAAGAGCACCCTCAGCAAGCTGGTACTGGGCCTGCTCAAGCCCGATTCCGGGCACATTGTACGCAGTGGCGGGCTCAGGGTCGGTTATGTGCCACAGCGACTTTACCTGGATCCCACACTGCCGCTCACCGTGCGCCGCTTCCTGCAGCTCGGCAAGAATGGTCGCCTCTCCATTGAGGAGGCCCTTGCCCGGGTCGGTGGCCAGAGTCTGCTCGATAACCGAATGCAGAAGCTCTCCGGCGGTGAAATGCAACGGGTACTGCTGGCCCGCGCCTTATTGGTCAAGCCGGAGCTGCTGGTACTGGATGAACCCGTGCAAGGGGTCGACATCAATGGTCAGATCGAGCTCTATGCCCTCATCGGCAAACTGGCGGCCGAGTTCGACTGCGCCGTGCTCATGGTCTCCCACGACTTGCACCTGGTCATGGCGAGTACCCATGAGGTGATTTGCCTGAATGGTCACATCTGCTGCCATGGGGAACCGGAAAGCGTGGCCCGCCATCCGGAGTTTGCCCGCCTGTTCGGCCGACCCGAGCAGGAGGTGCTGGCCGTCTATACCCACCATCACCACTGCGATGGCCAGCATGAACATGCCGAGCCTGCCCCGCTCATCCGCCTGCCGTCACGCAAGTAAGCGGGCGACAGTGCAAAGCACGGATAAATATGGCGCCAAACCAGGCCTGAATCTCCTTTGGCCAACCGACTGCAAGTAAGGATCTTAACGTGGACAGCTTTCTGTTATATGCCCTCGCCGCCGGTCTCGGCATCGCCCTCCTGGCCGGGCCCCTGGGCAGCTTCGTGGTGTGGCGCAAGATGGCCTATTTTGGTGACACCCTCTCCCATGCCTGCCTGTTTGGCATAGCCCTCGGCATCTTGCTGCAAGTGGACCTCACCCTGGCGGTGGTGGTCTGCTGCCTCGCCATGGCCATGTTGTTGGTGGTCATGAGCCGCAATCAGCAGGTCGCGACCGATACCCTGCTCGGCATCCTGGCCCACAGCGCCCTCTCCCTGGGACTGGTGACCTTGAGCTTCATGGACAATGTCCGCGTCGATCTGATGGCCTATCTGTTTGGCGATCTGCTCTCGGTCCAGCCGGTGGATCTGGTCTGGATCTACGGCGGCGGCGCCCTGGTACTGCTCACCCTGTGGCGACTCTGGGATCCCCTGCTCTCCATGACCATCTCGGAAGAGCTGGCGCGGGTGGAAGGGGTGAGGGTCGATGTGCTGCGCTGCGTGTTGATGCTGCTCATTGGCCTGGTAATCGCGGTGGCCATGAAATTCGTCGGGGCGCTGATCATCACCTCCTTGCTGATCATCCCGGCGGCAACGGCGCGCCGTTTCAGCCAGACCCCGGAGCAGATGGCAGGCCTGGCCGCCCTGATCGGGTGTTTGGCCGTGCTGGGAGGCCTGAGCCTCTCCTGGTTCCAGGATACCCCGGCTGGCCCGTCCGTGGTGGTCTGCGCCACCAGCCTGTTCGTGCTGAGCCAGTTCAAGAAGGCCTGATGGTCAGCTATCCTTCGCACCGCTGATTAAGGCGATGGCAGGCTCTGACAGGTTTCCAGCAGCAGCCATTGGCGCAGGCGGCTGATGGCGGGCTCATGGGCCCGCCCTCGTTTGCAGGTGAAGTAGAAGGCATCCCCCGTCTCCAGCTGATGCACCGGCAGGCGCACCAGCTGGGGATCATCCGGCCGTACCATGTAGTCATTGACGAAGGTGACGCCCTGATCCCAGGCCGCCGCCTCCATGGCCAGCAACACATGGCTGAAGTGATGCATCCGCACCCCCTCCGGCACCCTCATGCCGCCCGCTTCGGCCCAACGCTGCCAATCCTCCCCTCGCGACTTGTAGATGGACTGCACAGACAGCAGCGGCAACTGCCAGATGGCGCCGGGCCACTCCCCTTCCACCTGCTGCAACAGCCGACGGCTGCACACCGGGAAGAGCCGCTCCTGATAGATAAGATCATGGCTATAACCACGCCCATTGGGGCAGACAGTAATGAAGCAGTCCGCCACCCGATCGGAGAGTTCGGGATCCTCGGCCACCATCTCCAGGCTGAGATCCAGCTCGGGGTAGAGCTGGCGCAGCCCGGCCAGCCTGGGGATCAACCACTTGACCGCGAAGGAGCTGTAGACGGCGAGCCGCAGCTGCATTTGGGCTCCGCCCCTGAGCTGGGCACTGCTCTGGGCTATCTGGCCAAGCCCGGCGGCGATGCCCTCAAAATAGATCTCTCCTTGCAGTGTCAGGGACAAGAGCCGCCCCTGGCGCAGCAGCAATCGCTCGCCGAGAAAGTCTTCCAGCAGGCGGATCTGATGGCTGACGGCACTCTGGCTGACATTGAGCTCGAGGGCGGCGCGGGAGAAGCTGAGCAGGCGGGCAACCACCTCGAAATATTGCACGGCACGCAGCGGGGGGAGCTTCATTATCTATAAATCTCATAGATGGCAATTATTTATCATTTTACCCAATAGTGAGCCCACCGCTACCCTGATCCCATCAAGTCAGGAGGTGGTATGAATTCAGTATCGGCAGGCATGCTCTATCTGGTCCTCGGCAACCTCATCGCCGTCTTCTCCGACGTCCTGGTCAAAGTGCTGGATCCTGATCAGCCCATCTTCCAATTCGTCCTCTTTCGTCAGATCTCGGCGGCGCTGCTGCTCGCCCCCTGGTTGCTCTGGTCCTGGCGTCGCCACCCGCCGGTCGCCCTCAAGTGGCACCTGCTGCGGGCCCACATCTGGGCGGGGGGTGTCTGCCTCATGGTGATAGCCCTGACCCAGTTGCCGCTGGCCACCGCCAACGCCCTCTTCTACGCGGCCCCCTTGTTGATGGTGCCCCTCGCGGTCTGGATCGCGGGGGAAGCCATATCCCGGCAAAAAGTGCTGACCGCCTTGATGGGGTTCATCGGCGTGCTGATAGTGCTGCGCCCGACCGAAGTGAACTGGGCCGCATTGGCGGCGCTCGGGGTGGCGCTCTCCCTGGCCCTCAACAACTTGTTGATCAAGCGCCTGCCCCTGCAGCAACCCATAGCCCAGACCCTGTTCTTCACCAATGTGTTGAGCATGCCCATCATCTTCGCCCTGGCCTGCTGGGATCCCACCCCCTGGCAGTGGCACCTGCTCTGGCCCGCATTTGGATCTTCGGCGCTGATCATGGTCTATGCGGGTCTGTGCGTGCTGGCCTATCGCAAGGCGGAGGCGAGCAAGATTGCCTCGGCCGAATACACTGGCCTGCTGGTCGCTGTGGTCATCGGCGCCTGGCTATTCGACGAGCAGCCCGGCCTGCCCCTGCTGGTTGGCTGCCTGTGCATCATCATTCCCCTGGCTGCCATGGCGCGAAAGAGCAAAGCCAAACCCCTGGCGGAGCCTGTCAGCTAGGGGAAACGAGCGTCAGGGAAAGAGGGCCTGGATGCGGGTGCGCAACTCGGGCACCACCTCGGTCTCGAACCAGGGATTCTTGCGCAACCAGAGGGTGTTGCGCGGAGAGGGATGGGGCAGCGGCAACCAGGCCTCCCCATAGTCACGCCAGTGTTGCACCGTCTCGGTCAGAGTGCCATGGCGGGCCTTGCCGAGGTAACGCTGCTGGGCATATTGGCCGATGAGCAGGGTCAGCTCGACATGGGGCATCAGCATCAGCACCTTGTCGTGCCAGGTGGGGGCGCATTCGGGACGAGGAGGCAGATCCCCCGACTTGCCACGCCCCGGGTAACAGAGGCCCATGGGCATGATGGCCACCCTCTTTTCATCATAGAAATCGGCGGGGGCCAGCCCGAGCCAATCCCGCAGCCGCTCGCCGGAGGGGTCGTCCCAGGGGATGCCGCTGGCATGCACTCGTGTGCCGGGGGCCTGTCCTATGATGAGCAACCGGGCCTGTTCGCTCCCCCGGATCACGGGGTTGGGCCCCAGGGGCAGATGCGCCTCGCACAGGCGGCAGGCGCGGATCTGTTCAAATAGCGCGTCGAGTCGATTCATGACCCCATGATATCAGCTGCTGGCAGGGGGCGCAGCCATGGCGCCAGCGCCCCTCTCGCCCACATCTTTTGTCCTGGCTGCCCCTTGCCGCCCCGCTAGAGGCAGCCTATCATGCGGCCCAGATTGTTTAGTTTAATAAACGGAAGAGAATGAAAAGCTGGATGGGGACGGGCTGTGCGGCCCTGTCGTTCGCACTCTGGGGCCTGCTGCCCCTCTATTACCAGTTCATGCCCGAGGTCAACATGTGGGAGCTGCTCTCCCACAGGGTGCTCTGGTCCGTGGTGCTGCTCGCCCTGCTGTTTAGCCTGCTCGGCCAGCGGCTGCCCTGGGGAAGATTGCGCCAGGAACCCCGCCAGCTCGGTCTGATCCTGCTGGCCGGTCCCATCATGTCCGTCAGCTGGTGCATGTTTACCTGGTGCCTGACCACGGGTCAGGTACTGGCCACCAGCCTCGCCTTCTTCATGACCCCGCTATTCAACATCGCCTTCGCCGTGATCTTTCTCGGTGAGCGACTCACTCCCCAGAAGCACCTGGCGGTTGCCCTGGCGCTGGCAGGGCTGGCCTACATGCTGTTCTCCTACGGTCAGCTGCCCTGGTTTTCCCTCATCATGGGGGCCAACTTTGCCCTCTATGGCCTGCTCAAGAAGAAGGTGCACTATGAGGCGAGCACCAGCCTCTATCTCGAATCCCTGGTGCAACTGCCCCTGGCCCTGCTGTGCATCGGCTGGCTGGTCTGGCAGGGCCAGGGCACCTTCATTCAGGGAGACTGGGGAGATCGCCTGCTGCTGATGGGCAGCGCTCCTGCCACCCTGGTGCCGGTTGGCCTGTTCTGCTATGCGGTGCTGCGCACCCGCATGAGCACCGTGGGTCTGCTGCAGTACATTGAGCCGACCCTTGCCTTCCTGCTTGCCATCTTCTGGTTCCAGGAGCAGCCAGACCCCGTGAAGATGGTGGGCTTCGCCTTCGTCTGGGCGGGTCTGCTGATCAGCCTGCTGCCCCTGCACAGGTTGAACCGCAAGGCCCATGCCCCTTGAGCGGCGGCCTGCTCTGCCATGGAACCCTTGCTCCCTGAGGGTGCGCTGCGATAATGCCCTCACCCAGAGCCATGACGCTGTTCGAGAGCAGAGTACAAGATGAGTGAACGCCTCCCGTTTGAACCAGACAGCGCCGCTGATGAAGCGGTCTGCGTGACCAGGGGACATCCATCTGCCGATGTCGCCCCCCCAGGGGCGAGTGCCATCTGGTTTATCTATATGGTGCGCACCCGCAGCGGCAGCCTCTACACAGGGATCAGCACAGATCCTGGTCGCCGCCTGACCCAGCATCAACGCGGGACAGGGGCACGGGCGCTGCGCGGCAAAGGCCCCCTCATCCTGGCCTGGCGACAGGAGGTCGGGGAGCGCGGCGCGGCCCTGCGTCTCGAATACCGGCTCAAGCAGCAGAACAAGGCCATCAAGGAGCAACTGATCCTGCACCCCGACCACTGGCATGCCTTGAGCCAGCAGTGGCTGCTCACCTCGCCCAGTGCAGCCCGACGGGAAGACAAGCGAGAGCCCGATGCCGCGCTCACACCGGATGGATTGCCATCATAAGAAAGGCCACCGCTATCGGTGGCCAGAGAAGGAGAGCTGTCACTGGCGGGGCACGCTTAGCCAGTGATGGTCAACCATGTATCCTGAGTGCTCTGCGCCAGGCATTGTCATCCAGGGCGCCTCTGCCCCATCACCCTCCGCAAACCAGGCCTCAACGGTAATGATTGGGGCGGCTGGTGCGACGCCGATTGCCCAGCAACCAGTAGACCACCAGCCCCAGCAATATCCAGGGCGCCAGCTTGAACACCAGGCCTATCATGCCTGCCAGGGCCCCGAAAATCATGAAGACCCCACTCACCACCACCATGGCCAGCACGGTGAACCCGGCCATGGCCATCACGACAAGCACCGCCAGCAACACCAGAAATTCCAACATATTTACTCCTCGCAGCCGGGCTGCTCTTCATGGGGTATGGGCGGGGTCAATCCAGCCAGCGCTTCAGTTCATGGCGTGGTGGCATCAGCAGCACCGCCAACAGGTAGGCTGCCAAGGCAAATGGCGGCAGCAGGATCAGGGCAAGCAGCGCCACTATCCGCACCGTCACTCTGGAGAGCCCCAACCGATTGGCAATGCCAGCGCAGACGCCGGTCAACTTGCTATGTGCCAGGTCTTTCGGCCAGGGCGTCATGATTACACCTCCACCTTTTGGCCTTTCAGACGAGCCAGCTCACGCTCTATCTCGTCATTGAGTTCCAGCTCGCGAAATTGCGCTTCCAGAGACGGATTCTGACCCAGGGTCGCGGCTTCAAGTTGAGCCTCCAACTGATCAACCCGGCCCTGCACGCCGTCGAAGCGAGCCATCAGTTCATGCATGCGGCTATGGTCGATCTGCGCACGGGCGCGGATCCGGCTGTGGGCCGTCTGCTCGCGCAGGACCAGCAACTTCTGTCTCTCCCGCGCCTCGGTCAGCTTGGCCCCCAGCCGCTCGCTGTCGCCATTGAGCTGGGCCAGCACCTCGGCCAGCCGATCCCTGTCCTGCTCCAGCAGTGCGAGGCGCTTGGCCTCGGCCAGCTTCTCGCCAAGGGCGGCACGGGCCAGGTCTTCACGGCCCTTGCCAATGGCCAGTTCGGCCTTGGCAGCCCAGCCCTGCATCTGCTGACTCAGGGCACTCTGCTGGCGTTCCAGCTGTTTCTGTTCGGCAATGATACGGGCGGCCTGGGTGCGCATCTCAATTTGCACCTGCTCCATCTCTTCGATCATGAGCCGGATCATCTTCTCGGGTTCTTCGCTCTTGTCGAGCAGGCTGTGCAGGTTGGCGTTGATGATGTCGCTGAGGCGGCTAAATACACTCATGGTCTGGCTCCTTGTCATGGGATGGGCCTGGGCCCCTGGTTTCAGTTTCTCGTGCCATCAGTGTTACAAGAGCCGTGCCAGAATATTTTTTCGTTAACTTACAATCAGATATGGGATTAACATCCGAAAATCAAGCCATGAGTTAGCGTTTTTAACCAAAGAGGATGGCGAAAATTACCAATAAAAAAGGGAGCCAGTGGCTCCCTTTTTTACACCCTGAACCTTCATCAGGCGGCGCGATCCCGCTCGATGGCGGCATCCAGCTCGGCCAACTTGGCGCTCATCTGCTCGCGGCACTGTTCGGACAGCTCGCGGATCCCGGCGGCACCATGCTCCTTGCTGCACAGGGGCGGCAGCATCTCGAGGCGCACCTCACCATTGTCCCAGCGGTTGAGATCGATCTGGCCGAAGTAGCTGGAGCAGACGATAGGCACCACTGGCACCTCGGCCTGCACGGCTGTGTGGAAGGCGCCCGCCTTGAACGGCAGCAGGCCACGGCCCTGGGAGCGCGTGCCCTCGGGGAACATCCAGATGGAGGTGCCACGACCTTTGATGCGATCCACCACCTGACCTATGGTGCCAATGGCGCGGGAGCGGTTGGATCTGTCGATCAGCACATTGCCGGACAGCCAGAAGATGAGACCGAAGAAGGGCAGCCACAGCAGGCTCTTCTTGCCCACCGCCACCACGCCGGGGCGCACCGCGCCAGTCACGGTGAAGATGTCGAAGTTGCTCTGGTGGTTGCAGACATAGACGGCGGGGCCGACGTTTTTCACTTCATCCGGCATGGTCAACGTCACCTTGACGCCGATCAGCGGGCAGACGGCATGGTACATGCGAGCGAAGACGTAGACGTTGTTGGCATGACCGGGGCGCACCAGACAGAGCAGCAGGGCCAGGATGAACCAGACGACAAGTAGCAGGCCAAGCAGCAGAATACGGGCAAATTTGAGCATCGAACACCTCTAGACAAGATTCGGCGCAGTATACTGAGGCCGCTTTGGGTGAACAAGTGTTAGCCAAACAAAACCGGGCCCCGTCTGGGTGACCACATGGCGCTGTCACCTTGCTCCCAGCCGCGTTCTCCATGTGGTCTGACACCGTAACAAAGCCTCTTATGAAGCCAAAATGACCCAACGGCTTGTATCGACAAGAGCGGCCCGTTAGGATGTGGCCCTCTTTAGACGATGGGCCCGGTATGACGCAACCACAGCGCACAGCAACACGACTCCTGCTACTGGTGTGCATACTGCTGCTCAACTGCGCCGCCCAGCCCCTGCTCAAACTGGCCCAACTCGACCAGGCGCTCAGCTGTCAGGCCCTCACGTCCACCGACGAAACGGGCCAGAGCCAGGAGAGCCCGCAGCCTAGCAGTTGCGAGCTCAAGGGCAAGTGGCTCAGCGCCACCCAGCTCAATGCCGCCGAGCTTATCTTTTTCGTCGTCGCCCTCATCATTGCCGTTCTGCCTCCCCTGTGGCGCTATAGCCCCCCCCTGCCGCCACCCAGGAATGGCAGAGCCCCCAAACTCCGATTGCACCTCCAGCTCTGCGTGCTGCGCGAATGAGTTATCCGCCACTTTAGACGGATCCCAACTTATTTATTGCGAGACACATCGATGACTAGATTGATCAAGACGGCGCTGCTGCTGATCTGCCTTGGCTGGCAGACGATAGCCGTCGCCGCTGACAGCGGCTGGCTGACCAGCCCGCAAAACGACCATGCCCGAGTCCGGCTGCAAGGGGATTTCAGCCACCCGGCCCAGAGCCGCCTGCTGCTCGAAGTCGAGCTCGGATCCGGCTGGAAGAGCTATTGGCGCAGCCCGGGCCAGGGTGGCATCGCCCCCCAGATCCTCTGGCAAGGCCAAGAGCCAACCCAGGTCCAGTGGCACTGGCCGACCCCGCAGCGCTTCGAGGTCGCCGGGCTCAGCACCCAGGGTTATCAGGGGGACGTCCGCTTCCCCATGACCCTGAGTGCGCCGACAGGCAGCACCTTGAGCGGCATACTGCGCCTCTCCACCTGCAGCAACGTCTGCATACTGACCGACTTCCCCTTCCAGCTGGCGCTGGGTGAGGCGGCCCCCGCGGGCTTTGATTTTGCCTATGCCCAGGCCATGAGCAAGTTGCCCCAATCGATGGCGAGCGACATCCGGCTCGAGGCCGGGTATGGCGCCAATGAGCTGCAACTCATTGCCGAGCGGCCCCAGGGTTGGCAGCAGCCGGCGATTTTCCTCGACGGTCAGGCAGAGGCCGAGTTTGGCGAGCCCAAGCTGCAGGTCGAAGGCCAGCGTCTGCTGGCTCGCATCCCGGTCAGCGATGGCTGGCAAGGCAATGCCCCGGATCTCAAAGGCAGGCTGCAGGGCGTGCTGCTGGTCGATGGCGAACAGGCCTGGCAGGGGGAGACACCCATCAGCGCCCCCCTGGCGCTGCCAGCGGCCGGGCCTGACAGTGGTCACTCGCTACTCTGGCTGGTCGGCATTGCGCTGCTCGGGGGCCTCATCCTTAACCTGATGCCCTGCGTACTGCCGGTACTGGCCCTCAAGTTGGGGTCAGTGCTGCAGCTTGAGACGCGGGAGCGCAGACCCATTCGCCTGCAATTTCTGGCCGCCAGTGCCGGGATCCTGGTCTCCTTCTGGGCATTGGCCCTCATGAGCACCCTGCTGCGCGCCACTCAGGGGGCGGTCGGCTGGGGTATTCAGTTCCAGAGCCTCTGGTTTATCGGCTTCATGGTGGTGGTGACCCTGCTGTTTTGCGCCAACCTGCTGGGATTGTTCGAGTTCCGGCTGCCCAGTCGGCTCAACACCCGGCTCGCGACCACCGGCGACAACAGCCTGGGCGGCCACTTCCTGCAGGGCAGCTTCGCCACCTTGCTGGCAACCCCCTGTTCGGCCCCCTTCCTCGGCACAGCAGTCGCCTTTGCCCTCGGTGCGCCCCTGGCTCAGCTCTGGCTCATCTTTACCGCCCTCGGGCTTGGCATGAGCCTGCCCTGGCTCGCCATCGCGGCCTGGCCACGCCTCGCACTCTGGTTGCCAACACCCGGCCCCTGGATGGGACGACTGCGCATAGTGCTCGGCCTGATGATGCTGGGATCCAGCCTCTGGCTGCTGAGCCTGCTCTCCGCACACCTCGGCACGCTCACCACCGGCTGGCTGATGGCCGCTGTGCTGCTGATCCTGCTCGTCGCCATCGGCTGGCGCCATGGCATGCGCGGTGTCACCCTGACCCTGGCGCTCTCGACCCTGATTGGCGGTGCCCTGCTGCTCGGCGGCGCCCTCACGGCGCCAAATAGCCCTCAAAGGGAGACGGTGCAGTGGCAGCCCCTGTCTGAATCGGCACTGCAACGGGCTTTGGCGGATAACAAGCGGGTCTTTATCGATGTCACCGCCGACTGGTGCGTGACTTGCAAAGCCAATAAATACAACGTCTTGCTACGAGACGAGGTGCAAAGCGCCCTCTCGGCCCCGGATGTGGTTGCCCTGCGCGGTGACTGGACCCGGCCCAACGACAGCCTGGCCGCCTTCCTGCGGGCCCGGGGCGCCGTGGCCGTGCCCTTCAACCAGATCTATGGTCCCGGCCTGCCCAAGGGGGAAGTGCTCTCCCCCCTGCTCGACAAAGCCGACCTGCTCACCACCTTGCACAAGGCTGGCCTCATCAAGGCTGGCACCACTCGCTTCTAAGGAAAAGATGATGAAACCTACCCTGATCACCCTGAGTCTGCTCGGCGCCTTGCTCGCCCCCACCCTGCACGCCACTCCCTTCACCCCGGAACAGGAGGTGCGCATCAAGGAGCTGATCCGCGAGACCCTGGTGACCAACCCGAAGATCCTCGATGAGGCGGCCGATGCCTGGGAGAAACAGAACACCGCGGATCAAGCCGCCCAGCTTGGCAACATCATCAAGGGCAACCAGCAGGCCCTGTTCATGAGCCCGACCAGCCCGCGCCTGGGGGCCAAAAACCCCAAGCTGACCCTGGTCTCCTTCACCGACTACAACTGCCCCTACTGCAAACAGTTCGATCCGCACCTGACCCGTCTGCTCAAGGAGCATCCGGATCTCGGCCTGGTGATCAAATTGCTGCCCTTCAAGGGGCAAACTTCCGCCAAGGCCGCCCAGTACAGCCTGACCCTCTGGCAGCAGGATCCGGCTCGCTTCCTGCCGCTCCATGAAAAGTTGATGAGCAAGCAGGGCATGCTGACCGAGGCGGACATCAACAAGGCGCTGGCCGCCACCGGCAATGTGGCCCTCAAGCCAGAAGACAAGGCGACCGAGGAGCTGCGCACCAGCCTTCGTCTGGGCACCTTGCTCGGTGTACAGGGCACACCGGCCACCCTGATTGGCAACCAGCTGGTGCCGGGCGCCATCTCCTATGACGAGCTCGAAAACCTGGTCTTGGCCGAGTTGGCCAAGCAAGGCTGATGGTCACGCAATGGGAGCTGCGCTCAGACAGACTGCGTCTGGGCACCTTGCTCGGCGTACAGGGCACACCGGCCACCCTGATTGGCAACCAGCTGGTGCCGGGGGCCATCTCCTATGACGAGCTCGAACACCTGGTCTTGGCCGAATTGGCCAAACAGAGCTAAGGGGACTCATGACTGAGACTAACAACCCGACCTCACGCTGGCGGCGCTGGGGCAAGGAGGCGCTGTGGCTACTGCTGTTTGCCGTCATCCTCACGACCGCGCTGGATCTCTGGCGCGGGCCGACCCTGCCCGCGGGGAGCCCGCTTCCCGCTCTCACCCTGCAAGATGGCAGCACGGCGGACTTGCAGGCTCTGAGCCGGGACAAGCCGCTGCTGATCTACTACTGGGCGAGCTGGTGCGGGGTGTGCCGCTTCACCACCCCGACGGTGGAGCAGCTGTGGCAAGACGGCGGTAACGTGCTGACGGTGGCGCTGCGCTCGGGCAACGATGAGCAACTGCGCCGCGGCATGGCCAGCAAGGGATTGCGCTTCCCGACCCATAACGACGAGCAGGGCGCACTGGCCGCTCACTGGCAGGTGAGCGTCACCCCCAGCTTTCTGATCCTCAAGGATGGCAAGGTGGTCGGCACTACCACTGGCTGGAGTAGTCGTTGGGGATTGAAGCTGCGGCTGCTGTGGGCCAGCTGGTAATCCAGTCCAATATAAAAAAGCCCGGTGATGAACTGGGCTCTTTTTTTATATCCGTTGGGGACGTGCCGCTTAAGGGGCTGACTGCTGTGCCCGTTTCTGCAAGCTGGCCCTGGTGTCCGCTCGCTCCGCTTCGCTGATCACTCCGTCCCCATTCTTGTCCAGATGGGCGAACAGCTTCTCCTGACGCTGCACAAATTGCGCCTTGGTGGTTTCCCGTCTCGGCTTGATGTTACCCATTCGCTCCGGCACAGCCTTGCCAGCCTGCTTCATCGCCGCCTCCATCTTGGCCAGGGTGGCTTCCTTCTCGGCAACCGAGATCACCCCATCGCCATTTTGATCCTGCCTGGCAAAGCGCTTTTCGGCACTCGCCATAAACTGGGCCTTGCTGATATCCCCCTTGATGAGCGGCTCACCGGGCACGGCATCGGCGGCCACCGCCAGGCTGCTGAGCAGCATCAGGGGTAGAAAGTAGCGTTTCATCATGATGTGGTTTTCCTCATTTGCACTTTTATCTCATCGACCGGGCCAATGATGGCGGGTCGGACGGGGGCGCTGCCATTGAGACGAGCTGCGCGATTTGACCCTCGGCCAATGCAAAGGTTCCCGCACCCCGTCACCAGCCCGGTCATCCCCTCTTCGGGTGGCACAAAGGGAGACAAGTGACCAATTCCCGCCCGCGCCAAGTTCATTTGGCCGATCAGATCCTATTCATGGCAGTGTCGCGCTATTTCCGTTAAAATGACGGGTTTTTCGCCGTACCTGGTTTTCTCAGCGACCAGCCAGGGCCAGCATTGTGACTTCTCTGTTGCCAGTGATGCAGGATCTGCCATGAACAACTACTTTCGGGTGCTGGGTGTAAAATCCAACGCCAACGAAAACGACATCAAGAAAGCGTATCGACGACTGTCGAACCAGTATCACCCCGACAAGCTGCTCGGGGCCACCGACGAAGAACAAGCGCGCGCAGCCGTCTTGCTGCAACAGGTGAAGCAGGCCTACGAGGTTCTTTCGGACCCCAAGAAAAAAGCCGCCTTCATCAAAGACTTTAACAACGTCATTGTGACCGACCCGACCTCTGCCATGCAGGAGTTATGGGATCAATTCTATCCCTGAGGCTGTATGAAAAAGACATTGGATCTGGCGCGTATCAAGGCGCTGATGAGTGACGCCAGCGAGAACATCGAATCCTACCGTGATGTGGACCAGCCCAAGGCGCTGGAACAGTTCACCGGCAAGATGAAAGCGCTGCTGCTGGCCGACATGAGCATGCTGGAATTCATGCCCGAATACCTGCCACTGGCCCTCTATGGCCGGGTGCAGTTTTCTGCCCAGGCCAAGCCCGCCTGGCGCAACTGGATTGGCCAAGGGGAGCAACCCAGCTGGGACGAGTTCAAGGTGTCCGTTGCCTTCAACAACGCCGACCTGCCCCTGGTCAAGGCAGTACGCGCCCAGAGCGAAGATACCCTTATCGAAGCCTGCGCCGTGCTCTATCTGCTGGACAACCCCCTGCCCCGTGGCGCCCGCGATGACGACTATGCCATGCCCCGCGATGAGGATGAGGACGAGGGAGAAAACGCCGACGCTGACTATGACGGCAGCGACGAAGAGGGCGAGCAGGATATGTACGACGAAGTGCGTTTCTAATTTGAGGCAACTTGGGGTAAAGAATGAATAGTCTGATTGAAATTGCCGCCATCGAGATCAAAGAACTGGCCGTGATCGAGCCCAAGCAGGCCAGCGAGAGATTCGAGCTGATCGCCATGACAATGTCCGACGATCAGCTGGCCGAAGTCATTGAAAATATTGATATCGTCACCCTGACCCAGATCAACGGCCAGCATGATATCTCCTTCCCGTCCATCATCTCCGAGCTGATGACCCCGGAGCGGATCCGCGACATCGTCTGCCAGCAGCCCCTCTACTGGGAAGAGGCCATCAAGAACAATGCCGAGGAGCTGCAACAGCACACCTTCGACTTTCTCAACTACCTGATCCGCACCCAGGAGAGCGAGGCCAAGCAGCGCGAGATCCTCGAGTGCATCGCCGAGGATCCCGCCGGTCTCTTCTACCTCGCCATCCCCTTCATCGAGTTCTACCGCGGTGAGCAGCTTGATGATGAAGAGGGCATGACGGACCTGCTCCACGCCGAAGAGGAAGATCTGGAAGAGGCACTCTCCTACAGTGACCGCCAGCTGAGCGAGGATGCCCACGACTACTCCCTCGACGATCCCCGCAGCTTGCTGATGCTGATCCGCCAGCAGGCACCCGAGGTGGAGCAGGCCATCAAGGCCCTGCTGCGCAACGAGAACAGCACTTGGGACGGCATCATCAACAAGTTTGCCACCGAGCTGGTGATGCAGGCCAAAGACAAGAACCAGGTCAGCGACGAGTACAGCGAAGTGGACGACATGTTCAGCTTTCTGGATTAAGGGACGTTTCGATGTCACAGGTAACGCAGCTAATCATTCGCGAGGCCAATCAGGGCCCCTTCCTCAGCCAGGTACTGCGCTTTGGTGCTGACAGTGAACGCTTGAGCCCCCAGCAACTGGCCGCCATCAAGGGCAAGGCGGTGTTGATGAGCCTGAAATTCGCCGACAAGTACTACAACAAGTACAAGATGCATCTGCTCGAACAAGCCGCCCACGACGTGATTGGCGTCATCAGCCTGGGGCTGCAGGAGCTGTCCGGGCGGGACACAGCCCGGGCGCTCGCCCTGCTGCAGGCCCCGGAAGGGCCCATCAAACCGTTCCAGAAAGGCTGGTCCATGCTGATCTCGGTCAGCCCCAAGCAACTGGGCGCCAATAACCTCTTTGGCGATGTGGATGCCCGTCTGCTCGATAAAATATCCAGCCCGCCGGATGTGGAAGAGTGGCAAGGCTGGCAGGAGTACGAGAAGGCGCAGCTGGAACATGACAAGGCCCGCCTGATGGCCCTGATGGACAGCCACTTCTATGCCTACGAGAATGACCACCCCACCCTGGAGGACAAGCTGGCCGAGGCCCTGCTCTACCGCATCCTCTGCGGTCAGGGCAGCGGCGCCGCGCCATTGAAGGTCAAGCAGGATCTCAAGCGCCGCCTGGCCCGGGAAATCGTGCTGCAAGAGCGCTGGTTCGATACCGACTATCTGGCCGCCCAGCTTGAACTGTTGCTGATCGAACTGCCCAGCGATCTGGCCGCAGGGCTGCGTCAGGATCTCAGCCGGGGTTTTGTCCCCAACCTGCTCCATACCTTGGGCTTCGTGCGCCAGTACCAGCAGTTGCAGCAAGAGGGGGCTTCGCCGGAGAAGCTCGACAATATCGAGATGCGCGCCGGTCTCAAGCACCCCCTGCTCGGCTGGCCCCTCTACCACGACTTCTGACGGCGACTGCCGCCACCATGTCATCGTCACCCAACGCCCGGCCCGCCGGGCGTTGTTTTGCCCGTTTGTCAGCGTTGACTCGCAAGAAACAGTGCGGCTGCAACAAGATAAGCCATCGGCCGGTCTGCTATGCAGGGCCGCGATCCTGTGAGCGCAGCGACATACACCGGCGCTTCTCTCACAACATGGGACTCTAACCCCGAGCTTTCGCTACATAGGGTTATGGGCATACTCTCAGAGCCCCTACGTTCGCAACCCATATTTTCGCAACCCATAGTTTCGCAACCCATATTTTCACAACCCAAGCCCCGCGAGCTCATTCAAGACAACCTCTCAAGGAGAAGAACATGACCCAGGAACGCATCCAGACTCAATATCGCCTCCCCGGCCCCTTTGCCAGTCAAACCGCGTTGAAGCAGGCCATCGCCCAAGCCATCGAGGCCCACAAGCAGGACTTCTTCCCCCTGCTGGAGCGGCTAGTGGATGTGGGGGACACCAGAGTCAACCTGAGCCAGCAGAACCCGCTGCGGGTGCTGAGCATCGAACTCGATGAAGATGGCAGCAAGGGGCTGGCCCACCTCAACTACGAGTCCAACTTCGCCGAGAGCTGCCTCATCATCAACGAATATGACCAGCACCAGACCAGCGTGGCCTTTCGCCTGGAAGGGGATGAGCTTGTCTTCGATTTTGAGCTGCCCATCGCCTGGAATTTCAATAATTAATACTTCGGCGATGCAATAAGCGCAGCCCATGGCACCGGCAACATAGGTGACATTGGTGGAGCGCATCATGATGCCAGGGGCTGAAGAGACGACGGCCAGGAAGGCCGCAATAACAGCTTGATGATTGGCCGTTAAATAAAGAGGCTGGCGTGGCCGCTCAGGTGCCCCACTTGGTGTAGGGTTGTCTCCATGCCAACTGAATGAACTATCGGGGGTCAGCATGGGTGAGCAGCAATCAGCAGCAATGCCGGAATTGAACGACGTTGATTGCTATGGCTTCGAGCGCAAAAGTGCCGGAGACTTCCCCTTTTATCGCCAGTCCCCGAATGCCCTGTCTGGCCGCAGCTGGGTGCTGATCCTGCTTGGCGTGGCGCTGGGTTTTGCCGTGCTGACGGCCCCCATAGCGTTTTATAAAACCACGGCGGGCGGCTTTGTCCCCGCCATCCTGTTTCCTCTCATCCCCCTGGTCGTGCTCGCCATGGTGGCGGGTCCAGCATGGCGGGCACTGTTTCGAACGCCGACGGGGCGGGATCTCCTCTTGATGCTGGCGATTGCCGGCGTCAACATCCTGGTTTCGGTCGCCGTTGCCTTGCTACTGCAGCACCTGTTCAAGATGAGTGAAAACCCGGTCAGCGCCATGCTGGCAGAGGCCTCCAATACGGCGCGCATCCTCTTTTATGTAAAAACGGCGCCCCAGCTCTTTGGCGAGGAGGTGGTCTCCATACTGCCTTTTCTGGCCATCCTCTGGTTTTGTCACACCAAGCTCAGCCTGAGCCGCAAGTCCGCCATCATCACCGCCTGGCTCTGCACCGCCCTTATCTTCGGGGCCATGCACCTGCCCACTTATGACTGGAATTTTCTGCAATGTTTTTTGGTGATTGGGACGGCCCGTATAGTGCTGCTCAGTGGCTACCTCATCACCAAAAATATCTGGGTATCGACCGGCGCGCACATCATCAACGACTGGCTGCTGTTTACCGTCATGGTGCTGCTGCGTGCTGGCCAGGCTGGCATATAAGACCGGCAACAGGCCGGGGCATGATCACAAGAAAGGAGCCTTGCTGGCTCCTTTCGTCATTACCCAGCCCATAGAAAAGGCGAGGCCCTTGCCTCGCCTTTGCCTGCGTCGGATGGGCATCAGGTGAGATAGTAACGCCACGACCTGCTCGGCTCTGCATAGCCGACCCGGATGCAGAAGGGGGCAAGCTCGTGATTGGCCTGCTCCAGGCTGAGGGTCTGGTGGGCATCCTGCTGGCACCACTGCACGAACTCGTCGCTGTTGAAGCTGTAGTGATCCCCGTTAAAGGCCCCGTGAGCCTCGATAAGCCCTATGGCTTTCTCCGTTTCCATGTCTGGCCTCCTGGCACTGTGCTACTCCCTTCAAGGTTAGCGAGCAGAGGCGACTTGCGGGGCCTAATCGGCCATTTCCTTGACCTGTGGCAATTGGCAAAGGGGAGAGCAAGCCACCACAGCAGAAGCCATCGACCAGCAACAGAGCCTTAAATAAAACAGAGGCAAGTAGGGTCGATTAGCGAAGCGTAATCGGCCGCACCGGTTATCCGGTCGCAAGCAGGCAAAAGAGAAAGGACGTAGGGTGCAATAAGCGAAGCGCATTGCACCGGCAACCTCGCGGGGTCAATAACAGTGCAATTCACGTTGTTCATTGCACCCTATGGTTACCTCCCCTCACCCTAGCCCTCTCCCAAGGGGAGAAGGGCTGGGGATAAGGGGGCGGAGAAATAAAAATACCGACAACATTGAGGCAATCGGTTTTCGCGATCGTCTGATTACGCTTCGCTAATCAAACCTACGGCCCTTGCTTCTCCCACTTTTTCCATCAACAAGGGAAGAAGGGCTGGGGATGAGGGGGAGCAAGCCATCAAGGCTGCAACAATCGGCAAGCAGCAGAGAGTTGAATCAAGTAGGGTCGATTAGTGCAGCGTAATCGGCCGCAACGCAAGCTCCGTGGCTATGGATATAGAGAGCAGATGGATGACCAGCAGAATGGCGGCAACCTGTTTTCGCGAACGTCTGATTACGCTTCGCTAATCAAACCTACGGCCCTGACCACGTGGTAGTAAGGCGTATCCTGCAAACTGATTTGACGTGAACGGGCAATGGTCATGGCGCATCCCTCGACAGTGACTCCTCAAGCCAAGTACAGCTCTACACCTTTGTCAAAAAGGTGGGTGTCCCAGTTTTTTGTTTTTTTCTGCGGCAAATGGCAAATGGCAGATGGCAGATGGCAGATAAGAGGGGTTGCCAGCAGGAAAGCTGGCAACCAGTTTTCGCGAACATCTGATTAGGTTTCGCTAATCAGACCTACAACCCTGATGTTAACTTTCCGTGCACAGGATCATACTCATGTTCTTTTCTGATAAATTGGACCACTATAACACTTGCAATAGAGAATGCAGCACCGGTATAGAATACAATCTTATAGTCCTCTATCCATATTGCGCCAAGAATAAATGGTAAAAACACTGCAGCAATGTGGTTTATTGTAAAAGATACACTTGTCGTAGCGGATATATCATCGGGCGTCGCTATTGACTTGAAATAACTTCTCAATGCTATTGACAATGAAAATGCCAAAGCATCCAGTATATATAATATAGACGCACTTGCTTGGCTTTCTACTTGTGAGTATAAAATGAAGATAAGTGTAATGATTATATACTCTAAGGAGAGGGTTCTTTTTGGACCCAACCTAGTTACCAATACACCGATCTTTGGTGCAAAAAAAACAGTTACTATGTGAGCGATGAAAAATAACACAGCCATATTTGAAGCACTGAAATTAAATTTCTCAACCAACAGGAATCCTGCAAACACGACAAATATTTGCCGCCTTGCACCAGCGAGGAAAGTAAGTAGATAGTAAAGCTTATATTTTTTTCTCAACACAGGTTTGTTTTTTTGAGGTGGCGTTGTCGTCTTTATTTGTTGAAATGTGGATAAATACAGAGCTATTAATACGGCACTTACTCCACTGGCAAGAAATACAATATTTAATGTAACATTAAATATGTTCAGCATTGATAATATCAAAACAAAACCAATGATTCCAAAAAATGAATCAGCTGACCTTAGCTGGCCCATTCTTTCATTAAACTCTGATTGAGTATAGAACTGCGTAGTTAATGAAGAGCTCAATGACTCTAGATAATGGAATCCTATCGACATTATCACGGTCGTAAAATAAAATCCGTAAATACTCGGAAACATGCCAGTTATAGATACGCCAATACCAAGAATGGCCAATGATATAATTGCCATTCTCTGCTCTTTAATAAACATCAACCAAAATAAAACTGTAAATGCAAGCAATCCAGGAATTTCCCTAAGGCTTTGTAAGACCCCAAGTGTATCTCCATCCATTCCAACAACATCAACCGCAAAGTTGTTCATGACCACTCGCCATCCTGTATTAGATATGGCTACAGCAGCACCGATCCAGATAAGGAAGCCCGTATTGGACTTCCTGAAAACATCATTGAGCCATAACATTTATGCTGCCTCTTTCATGATTTCAGCAATATTGTCATACATAAATTGACTCATATTAGTTAGATCCTGCCAAGTCTCTTTATTCGTGTGATTAATGCACTCTACAAATATCTGACAGAGGGACTCATCTTCCTCAAGCCAATTACTTACAGTCTGGCCGGTATAGCAAACATGATTGATTTCATCACGCATTATTTTTTCAATTGCAGGCTTCATTTTTAACAATTTTTCATCTTGAAGTTCATTAAGAACATTCAAATAGTGTCGTAACATAGTCCACGAACGCACCTCTATTGAATGCACTCGACAAATAAACTGTTTGAGATCATCATCAAAGTCAAAAACAGAATTTATTTCTTCAGCATGTTCAGAAAAGTCCTCTGTTTCTACTTCATACCCTGTGTATTGCACTAACTCTGCAAACATGGACGAATGATTCATTTCATCATTGACATGCTTTAGCATTTTCTCACGAAGTTCTTTATCGGCATATCGTTCTGCAATTATCCTTACTCGCGCAGCACCTTTAGCTTCATCTATCGCATTTTGAATAAGATTGAAAGCCATCATTTTTTTGCTATTGAAGACGGTTCTAACAATCCCTTCCATGATTGGAGATGTGTAAGATAAATCTGCAATAAGATTATCTAGGACAATCCCCCTATATTTTTCACAAATAGTAATTTCATTTCTCTCATACAGAGAGAATAAATCCTCTGCTAATTTGATCACATGTGTTTCCTCGTTGAAAAATGGGCGGTATAATCCGCCCACTTAAATGACACCAAAATTAATTTTTTTGGAAGGCAGAGTTAGCACGAACCAAACGCGGAGGATTAAAAGAAGAAATACCCTTGATGGTGATAGAGATAGCACTCAGCACTTTATTCTTCATAGACATATTCACATTCCTTATGGATTTTATATTCCACCTCAGGATTAAGGTGGTATTTACATAATAATCATTAAGGCCCGCTCGAGTCTGTGACGGCCATCACATTGTTGCTGACATGGTTGACAATAGATGGTTGCTTGTTAAGTGCTTGATTGAAATTAGTTATTTTTTCAAGTGTGACTGGGTTAGGTTTAGGAAGTCCAATATCTTCCACAATAAGCAGTGATAGCATAAATCTCAACTCATCCACTCAATGCGAAAGAGAGCGACTAGTCGCTCTCTTCTTTACCATTACCCTTCCTGATTGTCCCCCACTACCGTCTCGCCGGCGGCGGGTTCTATTTCTATCCTATCCACCCGCTGCAAGCCTCTTGGCAGCTTGGCGCCGCGGCGGCCGCGCTCGCCGCGGTAGTAGTCCAGATCCGAAGGTTTGAGGGTCAGCTTGCGCTTGCCGGCAAACAGGGTGACATATTGCCCCTGCGGGATAATGGCGGCCATCACCATAAACTCTTCCCGCGCCTTGACGCGAGCGGAGGGGATGCTAATGAGCTTGTTGCCCTTGCCCTTGCCGAGCACCGGCAGGGTGCTGAGCGGGAACAGCAGCATGCGCCCCTCATTGGAGATGGCCATGCAGAGGTCGGTTTCCGGCGAGCCAATCTTCTGGGGCGCCATCACCAGGCCCCCCTCCGGCACGCTGAGCAGCGCCTTGCCGTTCTTGTTCTTGCCGATGAGATCGTCATAGGTGCAGACGAAGCCATAACCGGCATCGGAACAGATCAGATAGGGTTCACCCTCGTTGCCCATCACCAGATGGCGCACCTCTTCCCCAGCCCCCAGGGCGAAGCGGCCGGTGAGCGGCTCCCCCTGACTGCGGGCCGATGGCAGACCATGGGCCTCCAGCGCGTAGGTTCTGCCAAGGCTTGAGAGGAACACCGCCTGCTGGTTGCTGCGGCCACAGGCGTGGGCCAGATAACCATCCCCCGCCTTGTAGGAGAGGCCTTCCACGTCCACGTCGTGGCCCTTGGCGGCCCGCACCCAGCCAGAGCTTGAGAGGATGACGGTGACCGGCTCGCTCGGGGTCAGCTCCTTCTCGGTCAGGGCCACAGCGGTGGCACGCTCCACCAGCGGGGTGCGGCGATCGTCGCCGTACTTCTCGGCATCCGCCAGCAGCTCTTTCTTGAGCAGGGTATTGAGGCGGCGCTCCGAGCCCAGCAGCAGTTCCAGCTTGTCGCGCTCTATGGCCAGCTCGTCCTGTTCGGCGCGCAGCTTGAACTCTTCCAGCTTGGCCAGATGGCGCAGTTTGAGCTCGAGGATCGCCTCGGCCTGGGTCTCGCTGATGTTGAAGCGCTCCACCATCACCCTGCCCGGCTCATCCTCGGTACGGATGATCTCGATCACCTCGTCGATGTTGAGGTAGGCCACCAGCAAGCCTTCGAGGATGTGCAGGCGAGCCAGCACCTTGTCGAGGCGATACTGCAGACGGCGACGCACCGTCTCGCGACGGAAGACAATCCACTCGGCGAGGATCATCTTGAGGGTCTTCACCTGGGGTCTGTTGTCCAGCCCCAGGATGTTGAGGTTGACCCTGTAGTTCTTCTCCAAGTCCGTGGTGGCGAACAGGTGGGCCATCAGCGCCTCCACATCCACCCGGTTGGAGCGGGGGATGATCACCAGACGGGTCGGGTTCTCATGATCCGATTCGTCGCGCAGGTCGGTGACCATGGGCAGCTTCTTGGCCACCATCTGGGCGGCGATCTGCTCCATGATCTTGGCGCCTGAGGCCTGATGGGGCAGCGCCGTGATGACGATGTCGCCATCCTCCTCGTTCCACACCGCCCGCTGCTTGATGGAGCCCTTGCCAGTCTCGTAGATTTTGCGGATATCATCGCGCGGGGTGATGATCTCGGCATTGGTCGGGTAGTCCGGCCCCTGGATGTGTTGCATCAACACATCCAGCCCCGCATTGGGGTTGTCGAGCAGCTCCACGCAGGCATGGGCCACTTCCCGGGCGTTGTGGGGCGGAATGTCGGTCGCCATGCCCACCGCGATGCCGGTGATGCCGTTGAGCAGTATGTGGGGCAGACGGGCCGGCAGCACCACGGGTTCTTTCATGGTGCCGTCGAAGTTCGGCGTCCACTCCACCGTGCCCTGGCCGAGCTCGGAGAGCAGCAGCTCGGAGAAGCGCGACAGCCGCGCCTCGGTGTAACGCATGGCGGCGAAGGATTTGGGATCGTCCGGCGCACCCCAGTTGCCCTGACCGTCCACCAGCGGATAGCGGTAGGAGAAGGGCTGAGCCATCAGCACCATGGCTTCATAACAGGCGCTGTCACCGTGGGGGTGGTACTTACCCAGCACGTCACCCACGGTACGGGCGGACTTCTTGTGCTTGGAGAGCGCGGAGAGCCCCAGCTCGCTCATGGCGTAGATGATGCGCCGCTGCACCGGCTTGAGGCCGTCGCCGATATGGGGCAGGGCCCTGTCCATGATGACGTACATGGAGTAGTTCAAGTAAGCCTGCTCGGTGAAGGCGCGCATCGGCTGGCGCTCTACCCCGTCCAGACTGAGCTCTAGATCGCTCATAGATTTGTTCTCTTTCGGTTATAGAGCCGGTTGGCGCTCTACTTCATCCAACAGACTGAGCTCGATAGCATCACTCATAGGATTGTGCTCTTGCTGGGGCGCGCCACCGGGTGGGGCGCCTGAAATTCGGGTCGACTGGCGACGGACACCATTGGCTTAGATGATGGCGAGGTTGCCCTTCTCTTCCAGCCACTCCCGGCGATCCCCGGAGCGCTTCTTGGCCAGCAGCATGTCCATCAGCTGCAGGGTCTCGTCCCCCTCCTCCAGCTCGCCCATGGTGAGCTGCACCAGGCGGCGGGTGTTGGGATCCATGGTGGTTTCCCGCAACTGTTTCGGGTTCATCTCACCCAGCCCCTTGAATCGGGTCACCATCACCTTGCCCTTCTTCTTCTCGGCCTCGACCCGCTGCAGCACGCCGTTCTTCTCGTCCTCGTCGAGGGCGTAGAACACCTCCTTACCGATATCTATCCGGTAGAGGGGCGGCATGGCCACATAGACGTGGCCCTTGTTGACCAGGGTGCGGAAGTGTTTCACGAACAGGGCGCAGAGCAGGGTGGCGATGTGCAGACCGTCCGAGTCCGCATCCGCGAGGATGCACACCTTGCCGTAGCGCAGGCCGGAGAGATCCTCGGAGTCCGGATCCAGGCCGATGGCCACCGAGATGTCGTGCACTTCTTGCGACGCGAGCACCTGGCCAGCCTCCACCTCCCAGGTGTTCAGGATCTTGCCGCGCAGGGGCATGATGGCCTGGAACTCGCGATCCCGCGCCTGCTTGGCGCTGCCGCCCGCGGAGTCACCCTCCACCAGGAACAGCTCCCCCTGCATGGGGTCGGCGCAGTTGCAGTCGGTGAGCTTGCCGGGCAGGGCCGGGCCTTGGGTTATCTTCTTGCGCACCACCGTCTTGGCGGCGCGCAGCCGGCGCTGGGCACTGGAGATACAGATCTCGGCGATCTGCTCCGCCAGCTCGGTGTTGCTGTTCAAATACAAGCTGAACGCATCTTTGACTATCCCGGAGACGAAGGCCGAGCTCTGGCGGGACGAGAGCCGCTCCTTGGTCTGACCGGCAAACTGGGGATCCTGCATCTTGATGGAGAGGATGTAGGCGCAGCGATCCCAGATATCTTCCGGGGTCAGTTTGACCCCGCGCGGCAGCAGGTTTCTGAACTCGCAGAACTCGCGCATGGCGTCGAGCAGCCCCTGGCGCAGGCCGTTGACGTGGGTGCCGCCCTGGGCGGTGGGGATCAGGTTCACATAGGATTCGGCGAGGCACTCGCCCCCTTCCGGCAACCAGCACAGGGCCCAGTCCGCGGCGGATTGATCGGTACTGAACGAGCCGACGAAGGGCTGCTCCGGCAGGCAGGTGAACTGCTTGACCGCATCGACCAGATAATCCTTGAGGCCATCTTCGTAACACCACTCCAGCTTGATGCCGGTGTTCTTGTCGAGGAACTTGATGGTGAGGCCGGGGCAGAGCACGGCCTTGGCCTTGAGCAGGTGTTCCAGCTTGGAGACCGAGAAGCGCGGCGAGTCGAAATAGCGCGCCTCTGGCCAGAAGCGCACCCTTGTGCCGGTGTTGCGGCGCCCGCAGGTGCCGGTGATGGTCAGATCAGACACCTTGTCGCCGCGCTCGAAGGCGATGTCATAGACCTGGCCGTCCCGGCGTACCGTCACCTCGACCCGATCGGAGAGGGCGTTCACCACCGAGATGCCCACCCCGTGCAGACCGCCTGAGAACTGGTAGTTCTTGTTGGAGAACTTGCCCCCCGCGTGCAGCTTGCAGAGGATCAGCTCCACCCCCGAGACCCCCTCCTCCGGATGGATGTCGACCGGCATGCCACGGCCGTCATCGATCACCTCGAGGGACTGGTCTTCAAACAGGGTCACCTCCAGGGTACGGGCATGGCCCGCCAGCGCCTCGTCGACGCTGTTGTCGATGACCTCCTGGCCGAGGTGATTGGGCCGGGTGGTGTCGGTGTACATGCCGGGACGGCGACGCACCGGTTCGAGGCCATTGAGGACCTCAATGGCATCGGCATTGTATTGAGTGGACATGGAGGGCCTTGCGAATTGACGTTTGGGGAGAATCTTAACTCTTGCGAGGGCCTTGGACAAACGAGACGACGGCAAAGAGTGACCGGATCGAGAGAAATGGCAGCCAAGGCAGGAGGCCATCCCTTTGCAACCCCCTTGCTGCCAGGAGGGAAAATCCGTCCCGACCCAGACCCGACTCAGTCGCTGGGCAGCGCCTGCTCTAGCTGGGAGAGGGAGCTGGAGAGCCGCCAGATGAGCCCGGCCAGCGCCCGGGACTCCCTGTCCGGATCGCGGGCGAGCAGCCCATCCAGGCGCGTCAGCTCGGTCAGGGTGCTGGCAAGGTGTGCCTGCTGCACGCCCCCCTCGGTCAAGATCCCTTTCAGGCTGCGAATGCAGCGATCCCGCACCGGATAGAGAGCGGGATTGAGCCCGCGCCAGTCCCGCAATTGCCAGACGATGTGGCTGCAGTTGAGCAACACCACCCCCCAGCGCAGCACCCAGAGCCGGGCCTGCTGATCCTGGCCCTGGCTGAGCTGGCTGATGGCGTGATAGATGCGGGACTCAAACTCGTGCTCACTCTGCTGCGGCCGGGTGCGCAGCTGATCCATGAAATCCCGGCGCAGACGGCGCATCAGGCGGCGGCTCTTGCGGCCATCCGAGCTCGGTCTCAGGATCTGAAACGCCAGCCCGGCGACCATCACCCCCAGCATCTGGGCCAGACTGCCGTTGATATAACCCAGGAAGTCATAGCTGGGGGGATTCGAGATCGCGAGAAAGGATCCAAGCATCACGATCAACTGACCCCAGAGCGCGGCGCTGGCCGGCCGCTGCAACTTGAGGAGCTGCATGGTTATCAGGGCGGGCAGCAGCAACAGGATGAGGGGCCAGAGCGCCTCCAGCCTGATCATCAGGCCGAACTTCACCAGGAAGCAGACCAGACTGAGCAGCACTATGGCCTGCAGCATGGTGGTCACGCTTTTAAGAGGCGCAGGCACCGCCGAATAGAGCACGCAACTGATCGAGAGCAGGGTCAGCGCCGCGCTGCCCCCATCCCACTGAGTCTGGAACCAGAAGATGCAGCCCAGCAGCACACAGAGAAAGGTGCGCGCGCCGTTATAGGCAGCCTCATAGCTGTCGGTGTGCATGGTCAGGGAAGCCAGTCTGGGGGGGGCGGGCCATTGTACTGGCTCCTCCTGTCCTCTCTGCCTGGCCTGCACCAGCCTGTCCAGCCAGCGCTGCGCCTCCAGATAGCACCAGCAGAAGTGGCGCAGCCGCTGCCAGAACACCCGAGTACGATAATCCTCACTCCCGGCCAGGGGCGCCAGCAGGCGGGCGATGCGGTATTTGTCGCAATCGGGGGCGGCCAGGGCCTTGAGCAACGCGGCGAGCAACTCATTGAGCCCGGCAGGGGGCGCTGGCCAGTTGTGCAGCAGGCGACGTACCCCGGAGATGAGGCTGGTCATGCGCAGTTGGCGATGGAGCAGGAAGTTGAACAACCGGTTGTGGCGCCTGAACCTGTGATGGCTCCACACCGCCTGGATACGCAGCACATTCATGGTGAGGATCTGGCTGATGATGCCCTGGTGGGCCTGGCGGATATCGGCATTGCTCTGCCCCTGCCAGAGCAGCTGGGCATGTTCGAGCAGGCGGGTCTGGCTCTGGCGCAGGGAGCCGAGCAGGGTCTCGCCATCACCGGTACTCGGCAGCAGCATCATCATGAAGGCGCCGCAGAGGATGCCGGTGATCACCTCGCTCACTCGCGCCTGGGCGATGTCGAAGATGTAGAGAGAGTCATCGACGTTGACGCAGGAGAACGCAATGATGGCCGCGGTGTAGCCCGCCAGGGCGAAGCCGTAGGAGACATTGTTCTGATAGTGGTTGGAGACATAGGTACAGAGGCCTATCCAGAGTGCGATCAGCAGGCTGAACAGCCAGGGATCGGCCAGACCATAACTGGCGATCAGGATGGCGGCCATGGCCCCCATCAGACTGCCCAGTACCCTGCCCAGGCTCTTGCTGATGACGCCCCCCACCGTGGGGAAACTCACCACCGCGGCCGAGGTCATGGCCCAGTAAGGGGAGTCGAGTTGCAGCACGAAGGCGAGCCAGAGTGCCAGACACATGGCAAGGCCATTGCGCAGGGCATAACGCCACTGATCCGCGCTCGCCTTGCCCCAGGGGCTCTGGCGCCAGCGGGGTAGCGCCAGCCTCACCACCGCCTCCTGCCGTCGTCAGGGCACAAGCCCGCGCAGCAGCCCGGCAGGGGCACAAACAGGGGGATATCAGTCATGGATGGCAATGGAGACGGTGGTACCGGCGATCAGGGTGACATCCGCTGGCACCTCATCGAGTCGAATGCGCACCGGCACCCGCTGGGCGAGGCGCACCCAGGGCACGTTCGGTTTGACATCCACCAGCAGTCCGGAGCCTGACGCCAGGCTCTGATCATGGATGGCGCGCCCGATGCTCTCCACGGTGCCGGTCAAGGGCCTGTCCGAGCTGTAGAGCACTATCTCGGCCCGCCTGCCGATACGAATATGGCGCAGCTTGGTCTCCTCGAAATAGCCCAGCACATAGAAGGAGTGGGTATCGACCAGCGCCACCAGCGGGGTCCCCGCACTGGCATAGTTGCCAACCCGGGTTTGCAGGTTGGTGATGTAGCCATCGGTGCTGGCATGGATATCTGTCTTGGCCAGGGACCACTGCGCCTGGGCCAGGTTGGCCTTGGCCACCTCAAAGGCGGCCTGCATCGCCTGTTGATTCAGCTTGGCCTCGTCCACCGCCTCCGCCGAGATGACATTGCGCGCCAGGTTGCGTCTGCGGCTCGCCTCGTGACTGGCCTTGGCAAAGTCGGACTCCGCCTTGCTCAGAGCGGCCATGGCATTGCGTTCGGCGATGCGATAGGGCTCGGGATCGATACGAAACAGCAGCTCTCCCTGCTTTACCAACTGGTTGTCCTGCACCCGGACATCGAGCAGCTTGCCCGACACCTCGGGGGTGACGCTGACCAGTTCGGCACGCACCTTGCCATCCCGGGTCCAGGGGCCCTGCATGTAGTAGTTCCACAGCCACCAGGCGGCCCCCAGCGCCAGGGCGCAGACCAGCAGGGTAGATAGATATTTGAGAGTCGCCAGCGGTGATTTAGCCATGTAGCAAGATCCAGAGAGCGCCGCACACGGCGAGTACGAAGAGGGAGAGATCCATCAGCATGGGGTGCCAGACATCACCGCCATAGAGCCAGTCGCGCACCAGACGATGCAGCGGCAGCCAGCCGAGCAGCCCGAGCAACACCGCCTTGAACAGGGGCGGAAAATAGAGCGAGGCGCCGAGGATCAGATCGGGCAGTGCTGAAGGGGTCATCACTGGCGTGCTCCCTGTTTGGCGAAGAAGGGCTGAAGAAACCCGTTATGACCTGCACCGGGGCAGGCTTGCCAAGGTTAACACAGCCATTCGGGTCGCTACAGCAACAGATGGCCCCCTTATCGGTCGGCCGGGTGATTTACCCCGTCCCGCAGCGGCACCTCACCCAGCTCGAACGGATTGACACCGTCGAGGCAAGCGAGGTTGTAGCCATACTCGGCTGGATTGGATCTGCGCTGATGATGGGTATAGATGCCGCATCTCCCGCAAAAATAGTGGCGGGCGGTGCGAGTATTGAACTGGTAGCAGCGCAGCACCTCTTCCCCTTGCAGTATGCGGATCGCCGCCAGCGGTACCGAGGCGACGATGGCGCCGCGCCGCCGACACAGAGAGCAGTCACAGCGGCGTGGATCCACCACGCCGTCCGGCAGACTGAGCTCCAGTACCACGGCCCCGCAATGGCAGCTGGCCCTGTGTGTCTCTTCGATGGGGGTATTGCCGATGCGTTTGATCATGCAGCCTCCTTGCCGCTGGGCCTCGCCCTGACGGGATCAGTCGAACAGGGTCTCGCACCGCCCCTGCTGCACATGGGCATGCAAGGTACGCAGTTGTGACGCCACCACCCTATGGCGCGACAACTCGGGCAAGGCGTCGATGGGGAAGTAGGCGGCGTCTTGGGTTTCGTCCGTCTCGGTGAGCAGTTGCCCCCCCACGACCTCGCACAGGAAGAAGGCCTTGTGGGCATGGGGCAGCTGCGGCGGATGGGGATGTTTGAGCTTGTCAAACAGCGCCAGCAGTTGCACGGCGCGACAGACCAAGCCCGTCTCCTCGACCACCTCTCGCACCACGGCCCCCGCCGGTGAGTCACCGATATCGCACCAGCCGCCGGGCAAGGTCCAGCAACCATCGCTGCGCTCGCGCACCAACAGCAGCTGCCCCTGCTCGTTGAGGATCAGGGCGCGCACATCCAGCTTGGGGGTCGGATAGCCGCTATCCAGGGCAATCCAGTCAGCAATCTTCTGGGTCGGCAGCGTGCCCTGCTCGGCGATAAGGGCAGCGGTGGCATCGCGCAAGGCATGAAAGCGCCCTATGTCGAAGGGATCCCTGGAGTAGGTCAGTCCGGCCTGGGCCGTGGCCAGTACCTGTTCCAGAAAAGAAGCCAGCCGAGGCTGGTCTGGGCCGGATCGCGAGTCCGGGTGATGGCTCTCTTGGGGGTCTGACTGGGGGTGGGTGTCGGGAGCCATGATTCAGAGCCCCAGAAAATGGACTATCTGGGCCGGGAAACGCTCGAAGCCGACGAAGCTGTGATCGCCACCGCACTCGAGGGAGAGCCGGGCAAAGGAGTACTCGCTCAGCGCCTTGCGATAGTCGAGCACCTCGTCCTCCTGCTGTTGCAGCACCCAGAGCCGATCCGGTGCCGTCACCGGCACCGCCAGCGCCCTGAGCTCGTCCATGTGCCGGGGCAGCAGTTCATAGCGCTCATGGGTATAGGGATTGGTCTGTGGCCCCAAGAAATCTTGCAGCAACTCATGGGGACGTACCGCCGGATTGATCAAGGCGGCGCGGCAGCCATAGCGCTCGCTCACCCGGGTCGCCATAAAACCGCCCAGGGAGCTGCCCACGGCGCCGAGCCTGAGGCGGTCGCCGTGGCGGGCCTGCGCGGCCGCGATGGTCTGCTCTATGGCCGCCCAGGCTGCTGCCGGGGTATTGGGCTGCGCCGGGATCAGCACCTCGATGTCGGGCCTGTGTTCGGCGAGCCAATCGGCCATCTGGTGCGCCTTGGCCGAACCGGGTGAGGAGTTGAAACCGTGCAGATAAAGCAACACTGAACTCATCGTGCCCCTCCGAGCAACCTTGGCGCCGCGTTGACATCCCAAGGATAAAGTAGCACCACGTTCATATCAGCCCCTCAATAACCGGTGGCATTCGGGTCTGGTGCAAACTGGCCCAGGGGCAGGCGCCACACCTGGCTGGCGATACGGCCATCGGGGTGCAGGGTCAGGTAACGCCAACCCGGGCCCGACTCATCCAGAGTGAAGCCCTCACAGAGCGGCTTGAACTGGATGCAGGTGGAGGGGCTGGCGATGAGCCGCACTCCCCTGTGTACCTCGTCAAACTCCTGATGGACATGGCCAAACAGGATGGTTTTTTGCTGCGGATGGCGCGCCAGTACGGCGAAGAGATCATCGGCATTCTTGAGGTTGTGCTGATCCAGCCAGGCGCAGCCCACCGGCACCGCCTGATGATGCAAGGCGATGAGGGCATGGCGCTCCGGGTGCTGGCGCAGGGCCAGATCCAGGGCCGCCAACTGGTGATCCCCAAGCACCCCATGGGGTTTGCCGCGCACCTGGGTGTCGAGCAGTATGATCTGCCAGTGATCCCCCACCAGTTGCTTGGCCTCGCTGATCCCGGCCGCATGCAGGTACTCGGTCATCAGGGGGCCGTCGTCGTGATTGCCGGGCAGCCAGTAGATGGGGCGCGACAGGGGCGCCATCATGGAGGCAAAACGCTGGTAGGATTCCGGACTGTGATCCTGGGAGAGATCCCCGGTCGCCAGAATAAGGTCGAACGGATGGGCATTGACCTGAACCCGTTCGAGTACGGCAGCCAGGCTGTCGGCGGTCCGCACGGCCAGCAGACTGCCTTCACCGCTGGCGAACAGATGGGTATCGGTTATCTGTAACAGGCGCACACTGCCGTCGGGCGCCTGAGGTAGCTCTGTGTCCAAGATCACGCTTCTTTTTATTGGTTCAACTAGAGGATGTTAATCAGACTGGTACCGTGCCTGAGACAAAACTTGAGCCAATCGGCGAGGAACAGATTTACCTGCTCTTTTTCATCCCGTTGGTGCATTTTTGTATTGGGGTAATCATAACGTGGTTGCAACCTGGAAATCTGTTGCGCCGCACACACTTCCGCCATTCGCACATCATGATACAAACGAATCTCTATGCGAGTCTGCAAATAGTCCGGTAACTCAGGGTTGTGCTGAGCCAGGATCACCTGACTGGTGAACCGGCTCTCCTCGCTGACGGTGAGCTGGAACTGCAGGCCATTGCCGACCTGATAGCGGCGCTCGGCTCCTACGCTGCCGCCGGGAGGCAGCAACTTCATCAACGCCATATAGTTAACCTCGCAGGTACGCTGCAAGGACATCAAATCAGGCACATAGCGCTTAGCCTGCTGCAGGGTGAGCGCCACCTTAGCGCCCAGCCAGCCAGCGCGCACGCAGCTCACCGTGATTGAGGGCCAGCCACTGCAGGGCGATGACGGAAGCGGCGTTGTCGATACGCCCCTCCTTGAGCCAGGCATAGGCCTGCTCGCGGCTCACCCTGTGCACCCGGATGTCTTCCCCCTCCTCGGCCAAGCCATGCAGGCCCTGGGCCTGGCTGGCATCGACCTCGCCCACGAACACCTCGATGCGCTCCGTGCTGCCACCGGGGCTCACCAGATAGCTGATGGCATGCTCACAGCGACCCACCTCGATACCCGCCTCTTCCACCGCTTCCCGGCGCACCACAACTTCGGCGGTCTCCCCTTCGTCTATGATGCCGGCCACCAGCTCCAGCAGCCAGGGAGTGGGACTGGTCTCGATGGCGCCGATACGGAACTGCTCGACCAGCACTATCTCGTCGCGCACCGGATCATAGGGCAACAACGCGGCGGCATGACCCCGCTCGAACAGCTCACGCACTATGGGTTCATTCCAGCCCCCGGCAAATAACCTGTGCTGCAAACGATAGACGTTCACTTTGAAAAAACCGTTATACCCTACTGATTTTTCAATGATTTTTACATCTTCCACGCCATAATGGACGGTATCTGGCAAGGCTTGCTGCGACATCTGCTGCTCCCGTCGGCTTGACTTGGCCCGGTTAGACCATAAAATCCGAGTTCATGAATGAACATTCATTCACTCACCCTTGATATCGATGAGCGATGGATTTTAGCAGTCACAGGGCATTTGGCTAGGCGTTCGCGGGAGAAAAACCCCGCTGTTTTTGTTCCTTTTCTTCGGGTCAGAACCGGACGGCTTTCGTGAAATTTTGCAGATAGTGACTCGATTAAGCTGAAATCCAGTTTGGTTGGTGACAATATCTTTCCTACATCCAGTGGCAGCTTCGAGTTAATACATAAGGTTAAGAGAATCTATGAACAGAACACTCCTGTCAGTCATGGTCCTGCTCGGCCTCAGCGCCAGTGCCCACGCTGAAAACTTGCTCGACATCTATACCCAGGCGCAACAGAAGGACACCCAGCTGCTGGAGTCCAAGGCCCGCCGCGACCAGGCCTTCGAGAAGATCAATGAGTCTCGCGCCTCCTTGCTGCCCCAGATCAACCTGGGTGCCGGTCTCAACTACCTGGCCAACAAGAGCGACACCCAGACCAATGGCAATGCCACCGGCAGCCTTTCTCTGGACCAGTCCATCTACCGTCGCAGCAACTGGGTCAACCTGGACCTGACCGAGAAGAGCGCCACCCAGTCTGACGTCACCTACAACCTGGAATACCAGCGTCTGATGGTGCGGACCTCCCAGGCCTATTTCAACGTGCTCAATGCCCAGGACACCCTGGAATTCGTACGCGCCAACAAGGCCGCGGTCGAGCGTCAACTCGAGCAGACCCAGCAGCGTTTCGAAGTGGGTCTGACCGCCATCACCGACGTGCACGAAGCCGAAGCCTCTCGTGACCAGGCCCTTGCCGACGAGATCAATGCCGAAAACAACCTGGATAACAGCTACGAAGCCTTGCGTGAGCTAACCGGTGTCGATCACCGCAATCTGGACGTGCTCAACACCGACCGCTTCACGCCGCAAAAAACCGGTTTCAATTCTGACAAGTGGCTGGAAGTTGCCCTGGACAAGAACCTGGAGCTGCACAGCGCCCGCATCGGCAAAGACATCGCCAAGGAGCAGATCGATCTGGCCAAGACCGGTCATGAGCCGACCCTGGATCTGGGCGCCGGTCTGAACACCGGTTATTACGATTACAAGGACGAGACCATGAACTCGGACGGTAACGATAACCAGGCCAACATAGGGCTGACCTTCAAGCTGCCGCTCTATACCGGCGGCGCGACGACCTCCCAGGTCAAACAGTCCCAATACAACTATGTGGCAGCCAGCGAGCAGCTTGAGCGCAGCTTCCGCTCCGTGCAGAGCAGCGTGCGTTCCTCCTATAACAACGTGAACGCCAGCATCGGCTCGGTCCGTGCCTACAGCCAGTCGGTGATCTCCGCCGAGAGCGCCCTGAAGGCGACCGAAGCCGGTTATGAAGTGGGCACCCGTACCATAGTCGACGTGCTCGACTCGACCCGCAAGCTGTATGACGCCAAGCAGAAGCTCTCCGAGGCACGTTACAACTACATCCTCAGCATCCTCGCCCTCAAGCAGGCGGCGGGCGTGTTGGAACAGAAAGACATCGTAGAGGTCAACCAGGGCCTGATGATTGCCCCAGCCGATGCCCCCAAGAGCACCAGCCGTACCTATTGATTGACCCTGCACTAACGAAAAAGGCGACCCTGAGGTCGCCTTTTTTATGAGTGCCGCTCACCATCCCGGGCGAACAACCGCGCTGAATAACAGCCCGAAGAACCAGCCTTGGCCGGTTTTTCAGGGCGGCTATCGCTTATCCGCGTTCGCGAATGGTCTTGATGATGTCGCTGGTAGAGCAGCCATCCTCGAAGTTGAGGACTCGCACCTCGCCGCCATTGGCGGTCACTTCGTCATAACCGGCGATCTCTTCGGGTTGGTAGTCACCCCCCTTGACCAGCAGATCCGGCAGTATCTCGGCGATCAGGCGCTGGGGGGTATCCTCGGCAAAGGGCACGACCCAATCCACGGCACCCAGGGCGGCCAATACGGTCATGCGACGCTCGGTCGGATTGACCGGGCGGCCCGGCCCCTTGAGGCGGCGCACGGATTCATCGGTGTTGACCGCGACGATCAGGCGATCCCCCAGCTTGCCTGCATTGGCAAGATAGGAGACATGGCCGGCGTGCAGGATATCGAAGCAGCCGTTGGTCATGACCACCTTCTCGCCACGACGACGAGCGGCATCGACCGCTATCTTGAGCTGCTGCTCGGAGAGCACACCAAAGCCGGTCTCGTGCTCGTTGTAGAGCGCATTGGCCAGCTCGACCGGGCTGACGGTGGAGGTACCGAGCTTGCCGACCACTATGCCCGCGGCGGTGTTGGCCAGGGCGCACGCCTCGTCCAGGGTCTTGCCGGCGGCCAGAGCGGTAGCCAGGGTCGAGATGACGGTGTCACCGGCCCCGGTCACGTCATAGACCTCATGGGCCTGAGCGGGCAGATGCAACTCTTCCTGTCCTGCACGGATCAGGGTCATGCCATTCTCGGAGCGGGTCACCAGCAAGGCATCCAGCTCGAAGCGCTTGACCAGCTCCAGGCCACGGCTGACCAATTCCTGTTCACTCTTCACCTTGCCCACCACCGCCTCGAACTCGGACATGTTGGGGGTGAGCAAAGTGGCACCACGGTACTTCTCGAACTCGGTCCCCTTGGGGTCAACCAGCACAGGAATACCGGCGGCACGGGCACGGGCTATCATGCCCGGCACATCGTTGAGCGCGCCCTTGCCATAGTCGGAGAGGATCATCACATCGGCATGAGGCAGCGCCTGCTCGACCTTGCCCATCAGCAGCGAGGCGTCGACATCGTGGAAGGCCTCCTCGAAGTCCAGGCGCAGCAGTTGCTGGTTGCGTGACAATACCCGCAGCTTGGTGATGGTGGGATAGTCCCTGAGGCGCACGAAGTCGCAGGCCACCTTGACCCCGGCCATCTGGCTCGCCAACGCATCGGCGGCCTCATCCTGCCCGGTCAGGCCCAGCAGCACGGCGTGAGCGCCGAGGGCCGCCGAGTTGAGCGCCACGTTGGCCGCGCCACCCGGGCGCTCCTCGATGTGCTCTACCTTGACCACGGGTACCGGCGCTTCCGGCGAGATACGGCCGGTGGGGCCATGCCAGTAGCGATCCAGCATGACATCGCCGACAACCAGTACGCGGGCTTTTTCAAAATCGGGCAGGGTGATCTTCATCTGTATCGACTCTCACAACCGGAAAAATCAGCAGAGGATTTTATCACAGTCTCTGGCGCCGTGTTAACAACGCCATTGGCCGCGCCATTCGCCAGCGGCCGTATTTTTCGGCTAGAATCCCCCGACTGAGTTTGCGAACACGAGAATCTTCATGGCCCAAGATAATACTCCCCGCCTCACCCCTCCTCTATTTCACCCCCGCTATTGGGGCAGCTGGTTAGGGCTTTCCCTGCTCTGGTTGCTGGTCCTGTTGCCATGGCGTACCCAGATGTGGCTAGGTCGTGGCCTGGGCGCCCTCGCCCGCCGTCTGCTCAAGTCCAGGGTGAAAATTGCCCGTCGCAATCTTGAGCTGGCCCTGCCCGAACTGAGCCGGGACGAGCGCGAGGTGCTGCTCAAGCAGAACTTCGACAGCGTAGGTTGCGCCATCTTCGAGGTGGGTATGGCCTGGTTCTGGCCGGATTGGCGCATGCACAAGCTGATGACGGTCAAGGGGGAAGAGCATGTCCACAACGCCGTGGCCAAGGGCCAGGGCATGTTGCTGCTCTCCTGCCACTTCTTGACTCTGGAACTCAACGCCCGCTGTTTCGGCCTGGTCAGGCCCGGGGTCGGCGTCTATCGCCCCAATACCAATCCAGTGCTGGAGTATGCCCAGTACCATGGCCGCTGCGCCTCCAACAAGTACCTGGTCGATCGCACCGACGTGAAGGGGATGATCAAGGCGCTGCGCAACGGGGATGCGCTCTGGTACGCACCGGACCACGACTACGGCAGCCATGCCAGCGTCTTCGTGCCCTACTTCGCGGTCGAGAAGGCCGCCACCATCACAGGTACCGCCACCCTGGCACGGGTCAAGAACAGCGTCACCCTGCCCTGCTACAACATTCGTACCGCCAAGGGGTACGAACTGAATATAGGGGCGCCACTCGCGGACTATCCTAGTGGGGATGAGCTGGCGGATGCCGCGCGGGTCAATCGGGAAATTGAAACCGCCGTGCGCCGAGCCCCCGAGCAGTATATGTGGCTGCATCGTCGCTTCAAGACCAGGCCCAGCAAGGAAGATCCCGGTTATTACTGATGTGAAACTGCTGGGAAAACCGCCTTTTCACGATTTCCTTATCATTTTTGACAGCCAAAGGTTTTCAATCGAAGCGTGATATTTTATTAATAATCAAAATGATAAGCAGGACAGGGCGCCAGGGCCCATGAAGGGAAGCAAATGAACAAGATCACTCTATTGAGCGTCGCACTACTGGGAGTCAGCGCCTGTAGCCAGCAATCCCCATCGCTGGATTTCGGCCCAAGACCACTCAGTTCGGCCAGTGAAGTCTCTGCCAACTGGCAGCCCAGCCGCACAGTGGAGCCCCGCTATCCCAAGGAGGCGGTCGCCGCCGGTGAGATGGGCTGCACCACCCTGGAATATCTGATCACCCCGAGCGGCGAGGCGGCCCAGATACGCATAGTGTCACGCACCGATGAGCGTTACTCCGATGCCGCCATCGAGGCCCTCTCTCGCTGGCAGTGGCAGCCGACCGAATTCAACAAGAGCCATCAAACCCTCAAGAGCCAGTCCCGCTTCGATTTCTGCATCGAACTCAACGGAGAACCCTGCGAGCGCACGCTGCTCGATCAGACCTGTGAGGGGAGCGCCAGCATCACCAGCACCGCCAAGATCTACACCCAGGTACGCTAACGCCCCATCCGGGCAGACAACACCGGCTCCAGACAGACAAAAGGAGTGGGGCATGGCCTCACTCCTTTTTGCTGCCTGTTTTTTGCTGCCTGGCTATTAACTCGGCGAGTAGAAAAGTAGTGCCGCCCGGGGGACGCCCTTGCTCAGGATTGCAGCCAGGCAATGATGGCAAGCTGTAGCGGTACATAATCGGCCCGAGACAGCCAGGTCGCTTGCCCTGCCTCATCCAGGCTCGTAAGCTCGGCCCGGGTATCGGTCAGATGCTGAGCCCACTCCGGACGCTCTTGAGCGCCATCCAGCCCCTTGGCTATCAGCGCCAGACCCGCCATCAGGCCGGGCCAGCCGCTCATATCCTCTTGCAGCGCGCAGATCTGCTCATGATGCTGCCAATGTTCGAGGCCAGCCTGTACTCGCTGGCGCAGCGACAGGGCGTCCCACTGCGCCACTGAGGGGATGGCGCGCGGCACCAGCGCCTTGCCCAGCCCCGCCAAACGATAACCGCGCTGGGCCTTGGACTGCACGCCCAGTCTCAAGCCGGGAATGGCCCCCAGGCGCTCTGCCAGGGCGAGCAGGGCCGCCGTCGACCCCGTCTTGAGCTCCAGCTCCAACTCATCGATAGCCTCACATCCCCCCTTGCCCGCTATCTCCCCCTGATCCCAGGCCAACTCTATCTCCGCTCCCTCATAGGCGATCAGCCAGTGGCGGCGCAGGAAATCGGTTCGAAACTGAGGCAACAGCGCAGCCTGCAAGGCGGCCAGATCCTCCCCTTTGGGCCAGATAGTGGCAGGAAAATCGCCCAAATTCGGCGAGTCCCCCATGACAGGGGCATTATATTCAGGTCTGGCATGCAACCCCCCCACTCCCTGGCCCCGACACTTGATGGTTTGTTCAGCGAAATCATCGCTGCGGCGGATACGCAGCCCCATGTCGAGCCGACGCAGCGCCAAGTCTGCGGTATCAAAGTAGGTGTTGCCGAGCAAGGCCTGGGAGTGAGAGGTAATAGTTAGTGAATTCAAAAGGATATTCAGCTTATGCGCCAAGTCATCATGGGGGGCGCTAGCGATGAGAAATTTGATTTCAATCTCGGTTTGCATAGGTTTTCCGGGCAAAAAGGGAGTTTAGGGAGGCGGCCACCAGACGGCGCGGATATACTGCCTGCGTGACGTTAAGATGAAGTTCGCTGTTTTATTGGTCGCGCAGTTCGGTTACCATGCGCGCCTCATAGAATCGTATCGAGTGTTTTTTCACCGACACAGGTTTTTACCATGCCAGTAAATACTATTTTAGGGCTTTTTGCCAAGTCGCCCATCAAGCCGTTGCAAAAGCATATTGTGAAAGTTCACGAGTGTTCTCAGCAACTTATCCCCTTCTTTGACGCCATCGCCGATGGTCGTTGGAGTGATGCCGAACGTATTCGTCAGCAGATCTCCCAACTGGAAAAAGAAGCCGACATCCTCAAGCGTGAAATTCGTCTGAAACTGCCTCGCGGTCTGTTTCTGCCGGTTGCGCGCACCGACTTGCTGGAGCTTTTGACCCAACAGGACAAGATAGCCAATCGTGCCAAGGACATTTCCGGCCGCATGTTGGGCCGTCATATGGAATTCCCCACCGAGATGCGTGCCGACGTCATGGCCTATCTCAAACGCTGTATCGATGCGACCGCCCAAGCCGAAAAAGCCATCGGAGAACTCGATGAGCTGCTCGAAACCGGCTTCAAGGGACGTGAAGTTGAGATGGTTGCCGAGATGATCCACCAGCTGGATTTGATCGAGGACGATACTGATACCATGCAGATTGGTTTGCGGCAGAAACTCCAGACTGTGGAGCACAACTACAATCCGATCGACGTTATTTTCCTGTACAAGATCCTCGAATGGGTTGGTGATCTGGCGGACCAGGCTGAGCGTGTAGGCGCCCGTCTGGAACTGATGCTGGCTCGTTCCTAATCGACTGACTGGGTAAAAATTACTAATGGACATTATCGCGAATTACGGCACCACTCTGGTGATCGTGGCGGCCTTGTTCGGCTTTTTGATGGCCTGGGGTATTGGCGCCAATGACGTTGCCAATGCCATGGGCACGTCGGTCGGCACCAAATCCCTGACCATCCGTCAGGCCATCATCATCGCCATGATCTTTGAGTTCGCCGGGGCCTATCTGGCCGGTGGTGAAGTCACTGCCACCATACGCAATGGCATCATAGATACCAACGCCTTCACCGATAGCCCGGACATTCTGGTGCTCGGTATGATCTCCTCCTTGCTGGCGGCGGGTCTTTGGCTGATCCTGGCCTCCTACTTCGGCTGGCCCGTCTCCACCACCCACTCCATCATTGGCGCCATCGTTGGTTTTGCCGTGGTGAGCGTCGGTCCGGAAGCGGTGCAGTGGAGCAAGTTCGGCGGCATAGTGGGCTCCTGGATAGTGACGCCGGCGCTCTCCGGTGTCATCGCCTACTTCATGTTCATCAGCGTGCAGAAGCTCATCTTCAACACCGATGATCCCCTGGGCAACGCCAAGCGCTACGTCCCCTTCTACATGTTCCTGACCGCGTTGGTCATCTGTCTGGTGACCATCAAGAAGGGGCTGTCCCACGTTGGTCTGCATCTGAGCAACAGTGAGGGCATACTGCTCTCCGTGGGCATCTCCATCGCCCTGGCCATTGCGGGTTGGTTCTACATTCGTAGACAGAACTACAACCCGGTCGATGACAACAAGATGCACTTCGCCAACGTGGAGAAGGTGTTTGGCATCCTGATGGTGATCACCGCCTGTGCCATGGCGTTTGCCCACGGCTCCAACGATGTCGCCAACGCCATAGGCCCACTCTCCGCCGTGGTCTCCACCGTCGAGAGTGCAGGGCAGATCACCGGCAACTCCTCTATCGCCTGGTGGATCCTGCCCCTGGGTGGGATAGGCATCGTCATTGGCCTGGCGACCATGGGTGAGAAGGTGATGGCGACTGTCGGTACCGGCATCACGCACCTGACCCCGAGCCGTGGCTTCGCCGCCCAGCTGGCCACCGCGGCCACCGTGGTGATTGCCTCTGGTACCGGCCTGCCCATTTCCACCACCCAGACACTGGTGGGTGCCGTCATGGGGGTGGGTCTGGCCCGCGGTATCGCGGCCCTGAACCTGGGCGTGCTGCGCAATATCGTGGTCTCCTGGGTCATCACCCTGCCCGCGGGTGCCATTCTGGCCATCGTTATCTTCTATGTGCTAGAAGCCTGTTTCTCCTGATACAGGCCACTCTGCCAGCAAAAAGCCCGGGTCAATGACCCGGGCTTTTTTTATCCTCATCTCCCACTCTCCAGGGACGGTGCCCTATCAGCGTTCCCCTGACCCTGGCAGCCTCATGTCTCGTCCAGGAAGGTCCACTCGTCCCTGACCCGGCTGATGGCATCGAGCCGCCGCTTGGCGAGCTGCTCGCGGATCGCCTCCCCCTTGAAACCTGCCGCCACTATCTCCTTGACCGGCACGGCCTGAGCCGCTTCGAGCGCCTGCGCCACATAATCCGGCTCGGCATAGACTCGCTCCTCAAAGCCGGTACGGCCATGGAAGTCGGCGCGGCAGGCATCGAGCAGCTGGGCGAAGCGCTCCGGCCTGCGCCAGGCATCCGCCTTGTCGAACACCTTGAGCAGGGTGGCGGGCTTGAGTTCGAAGGCGATGTGGATATGGGTGTGCAGATCGCTCACCAAGAGCGCCAGATCCCGGCAATCTCCAGGCACCTTGAAGCGCTCGCAAAAATCACGAATGAGCGGTAATCCCTTCTGACCGTGGCCATGATGGCTGGGCCAGAACTCTTTGGGGGTCAACCCCTTGCCAAAGTCGTGACACAGGGCCGCAAAGCGCACCGCCAGGGTGGAAGAGCGCTGGCAAGCCTGCTCCAGCACCATGAGGGTGTGGATGCCGGTATCAATCTCCGGGTGCCACTTGGCAGGCGCCGGTACCCCAAACAGGGCATCGAGTTCGGGGAAGAGCGCCTTGAGGGCGCCACATGAGCGCAATACCTCGAAGAAGACCGCCGGGGTCGGCCCCATCAATACCCGCTCCAGCTCCTTCCAGACCCGCTCCGGGGTCAGGTGGGCCAACTCCCCCGCCTCTGTCATCTCGCGCATCAGGGCCAGGGTCTCTGGCGCCACCACGAAGCCCTGGGCATGGAAGCGGGCCGCGAAGCGGGCCACCCGCAAGACGCGCAAGGGATCCTCGCTAAAAGCAGGGGAGACATGGCGCAGCAGCCGCTGCTCAAGATCCTGCAAACCACCATAGGGGTCATGGAGCTGGCCAGACTCATCCTCGGCGATGGCATTGACGGTGAGATCCCGGCGCAGCAAATCTTGCTCGAGCGTGACATCGGGCGCCGCATGGCAGACGAAGCCGGTGTAGCCCTGGCCCTGCTTGCGCTCGGTGCGCGCCAGGGCGTACTCCTCATGGGTCTTGGGATGCAGGAACACCGGAAAATCGCGACCGACCTGGCTGTAACCTTGCGCCAGCATCTGCTCGACCGTGGCCCCGACCACCAGATGATCCCGGTCCCCTTGCGGCAATCCCAACAGGCGATCCCGGATCGCCCCCCCTACCAGATAGATCTGCAAATCGACTCTCTCCCTCATGGATGCTGCCCCGATTATATCGGCTTTGCCCCTCGGGCACGATGGCCCCTGCTTGCCGGGGTTTTCGGGTCTTTGACATAACCCCGGTGAGGCTTTAACCTGCCGCCATAACAATGGAATGGATCCTTATGTACACACAGTTCTTCGGTCTGTCGGAAGCGCCCTTCTCCATCTCGCCCAATCCCAAATATCTCTATATGAGTGAACGGCACGGGGAGGCGCTCGCCCATCTCAACTACGGCCTGCAAGATGGCGGAGGCTTCGTTTTGCTCACCGGCGAGGTGGGCACCGGCAAGACCACTGTGTCCCGCTGCCTGCTGCAACAGCTGCCCGCCGACACCGAGATAGCCTACATCCTCAATCCTTCGCTCACCGAACGGGATCTGCTGGCGGCCATCTGTGACGAGTATCAGTTGCCCTATGAAGCCGATGCCGGTCTCAAGACGCTGTTTGATCTGATCCGCGACCATCTGCTCGCCAATCTGGCGGCGGGCAAGCGCAGCGTGGTACTGGTCGATGAGGCGCAGCACCTGCTGCCCGGGGTACTGGAGCAGTTGCGGCTGCTCACCAATCTGGAGACCGACGAGAAGAAGCTGCTGCAGGTGATACTCATCGGCCAACCCGAGCTGCAACAGATGCTGCGCCAGCCTCTGCTGCGTCAGCTGGCCCAGCGCATCACGGCCCGTTATCACCTGTTGCCGCTCTCGGCCACGGACGTCGATGCCTATGTGCGCTTTCGTCTCCAGGTCGCGGGCTGCGTGCAACCCATCTTCACCCCCAAGGCCCTCGCCACCCTGCACCGGCTCTCCGGCGGCATACCGCGGCTCATCAACCTCATCTGCGACCGCGCCCTGATCGGCGCCTTTGCCCGGGCCAGCCACAAGGTGAGCCACAAGGACATCAGTGTGGCGGCCTATGAAGTGAGTGGTATTCGCGACGAAGGAAGCTGGCAATCCGGGCTGACCGTGGCCCTGGCTGGCGCCCTGCTGGTCACCCTCGGCTGGTGGGGCTGGCAGTTCGTCGGCATCTTCCCCGAGCGTCCCGTGGTCAAGGTCGAAGTGCCGGTCAAGGTCGACAACAGCGCCGAGCAGCAAGAGCAGCTGACCCGTGCCATCAATCAGGCCATCGAGCCCGATGTCGCCATGCAGAATCTGTTCAAGGTGTGGGGCTATCAGACCAGTCTGGAGGAGGCCATCTGTGACAATGCCCCCCGCGCCGGGCTGCGCTGTCAGGAGGGCGAGGCTTCCCTCCTGGAGCTGCAAGCCCTGCAATACCCGGCACTCATCAGTCTGAATGATGAGAACGGCGGTCTCTATTACGCGACCCTCACCCAGCTCGGCCCAGACAAGGCATCCTTGCTGATCGGCAAGCAGCGCTGGCAGGTGGAACGCCAATGGCTTGAAGACAACTGGGGGGGCAGTTACACCCTGCTGTGGCGCCTGCCCAAGGGGGGTGTGGCCCTGATTGGCAACAACGCTGGCGCCGAGCAGGTGCAGTGGCTCGACAATGCCCTGAGCCGGGCCTTGCAGCAACCCGAACGCAAGGTGAAGCGCTTCGATGGCGCGCTCAAGGCCAAGCTGCAGCAGTTCCAGCGTGAACAGGGGCTCAATCCGGATGGTATCGCCGGTAGCAATACCTTGCTGCACCTGAACGTGCTGGCCGGTGAACCCATGCCCAAGCTGGAGGATGCCTCCTGATGCGAGCCCCAACCGCCATCCTGGCAGCGAACCATGTTGCCTCCGTCCGCCCTCTCCCTGGAGTGACTGCCTGATGTCGACCCTGCTCAAGGCCCTGCGACGGGCCGATGCCCCCCAGCACGCCCCCCATATTCCCGCCATGGGGCTGCCGGTCACCCGGGAAGAGGAACCAAACCGCGCCTGGATCTGGTGGTTGCTGGCACCGCTGGCCATCGCCATGGGGGCCGCGGCCAATTATGGCTGGCATCTGCTTCATAACCGCCCCATAGAAGAGAGAGTCGAGGTCAAGGAGATAGTCACGGCGCCCTTCATGCGGGTCGAACCCGGGGAGATGATCACCCGCCCGCTGCCGCCCCCCCTGCCCGAACCCGTGGTTCAGCCCAAGCCGGTCCAGGAACAGGTGATCCACGAACCCGGCAACCAGGATCTCGCCGCACTACTGCAAAGCGCCCTCAACAATGTGCCGCTGGAGCCCGAGCCAGAGTCCGCCCCGCTTCAGACCCAGTCTGCGGCGTCCCAGGTCGTCCCCATTGCGGCACTGCCCCCGGCACTGCGTCAGCAGATCCCTCGACTCGCCTATGGGGCCCACCTCTACTCTTCCAATCCGGCCAAGCGCAGCGTGGTGATCAATGGCCGTGAGATACGGGAAGGCAACGAGGTGGCGCCCGGCGTCATCCTGCAAGCCATTGCCCAGGACTACATAGTCCTCGGCGTGGCCGGCCAATCCGTCAGCCTGAAGGCCTTGCAGGATTGGCTGGGGTAATCCCGTCCGCCGCGACTAGGCTGCCGGGTCAGGTTCGTTCAACGCGGCAAACAACAAGAGAGGGAGCCCCAGAGCTCCCCTTTTTAATCAACAAGATGAGAGCATTGCGAGTCAACACGTTGCGCCAGCCAGCCCTTGCACGGGGCTCCGGCCATGGCCGCCGTCCGTGACTCCTTTCCGCTCTCAGATAGATAACATGAGCACAATGTGAGCACACCGAGCGACACCACCTTCGCCAACCGTATCCTGGACTGGTATCAGATCCATGGACGCAAGACCCTGCCCTGGCAGCAGGAGAAGACCCCCTATCGGGTCTGGGTCTCCGAGATCATGCTGCAACAGACTCAGGTCGCCACCGTGATCCCTTACTATGAGCGCTTCATGGGGCGTTTCCCGGACGTGATGGCCCTGGCCGATGCCCCCATCGATGAGGTGTTGCACCACTGGACCGGGCTCGGCTACTACGCCCGGGCACGCAACCTGCACAAGGCGGCCCAGCAGATCCGCGACCGGCACCAGGGCCTGTTCCCCGAACAGTTCGACGAGGTGGTCGCCTTGCCTGGCATTGGTCGCTCCACGGCTGGCGCCGTGCTCTCCCTCTCTCTCGGCCAACCTCATGCGATCCTGGATGGCAACGTCAAGCGAGTGCTCACCCGCTGGCTGGCCCTGCCCGGCTGGCCCGGTCAGAAGCCGGTGGAAAATGATCTGTGGGAGCTGGCGACCCGACTCACACCACGGCTGGGGGTCGCCCATTACAACCAGGCCATGATGGACATGGGCGCCACCATTTGCACCCGCAGCAAACCGGCCTGTGAACGCTGCCCGGTGCAGGCCGATTGCCAGGGGCTGTCGCAGGGCAACCCCACCGCCTACCCCAACAGCAAGCCCAAGAAGAGCATCCCGGCCCGCAACGGCATCATGCTGATGATCCGCCAGGGCAATCGACTGCTGCTCGAGCAGCGCCCACCCCAGGGGATATGGGGCGGCCTCTACTGCTTCCCTCAGGTTGACAGCCTGGAGGCGGTTGGCCCCTGCCTGAACCGGCTGGGACTGACCGGGCAACCCTATCGGGAGCTGGCCGGATTTCGCCACACTTTCAGCCATTTTCATCTGGATATCCGCCCCCTGCTCATCGAACTTGAGCAGGCGCCACCCGCCTCGCTCATGGAAGCCGATACCCGACTCTGGTATAACTTGTGCCATCCAGATGAGGTCGGTCTGGCCGCCGCCACCGCGCGCCTGCTGGGCTATCCCGACTTGCAACCACAGAGGTCCATATGAGCCGTACCGTTTTTTGCCAACGCCTGAAAAAAGAGGCCCCCGGCCTGGCTTTCCAACTCTACCCGGGTGAACTTGGCAAACGCATTTTCGACAACATCAGCCAGGAAGCCTGGACCGAATGGCAGCGCAAACAGATCATGCTGATCAACGAGAAGAAGCTCAACATGATGAACGTCGAGCATCGTCAGTTGCTGGAGAAAGAGATGGTGAGCTACCTGTTTGAAGCGGGTGAAGTCGACATTGAAGGTTACACCCCTCCTAGCCAGTGAGTGCTACCTGTGATCTGGGCTGAATACCCATCGTCGGTGACACCTCACCTGGATCACAGCCAATATGCTGTAGCTGTGATCCAGGCTGACGGTGACACCTCGCCCAGATCGCAGCCAATGTGTTGTACCTGTGAGCCAGGCGGAATCCCCCTCGTCGGTGACGTGTCGGCGATGACGTCTCGCCTAGCCCACAGCCAGTGAGTGACGGGCGGCCTGGCCGCCCCTTTCGAGGATCCTATGGGCCGAATTTTTTGGTTGTTGTGCGCCACCCTGCTGCTCAGTGCCTGCTCATCTCCCCCTAAATCCAGCGATGATCAGGATGACAACCTGGTCAACGGCAAGGACGTGCGCGGCTTCGAGCACATGATCAGCGCCCTCTCCCATAACGTAAACGAGATATGGGGGCGGGAGGCGCTGTTTGCGGGCAAGTTTGACTACGTCAAATACACGGATGAATACAAGAGCCGTGCCCACATCGACTTCTCCAGTGGCCACATCATGATAGAGACCGTCTCGGGGCTGGATCCCAAGTCCCATCTGCGCCGCGCCATCATAGAGACACTGCTCACCCCGGACGATCCGGCTGAGGTGGATCTCTATTCGGACAGAGAAATACTGCCCGGCGGCGAGCCCTTCCTCTATGGTCAGGTGCTCGATAACAATGGTCAGCCGATCCGCTTCGACTGGCGTGCCGAGCGCTATGCCGATTACCTGCTCAGCACCGCCATGAAGAAGCGCACCCTCGGCATTCGCAACATCTTCTACGTCGACATCCCCATGGTGGCGAACCACGAAGACAAGCGTGGCTACAAGTACGCCAGCATCATCCGCGATGCCTCCCGCAAATACGGGGTCGCCGAGAGCCTTATCTATGCGGTGATCAAGACGGAGAGCAGTTTCAACCCCTATGCGGTCAGCCATGCCAACGCCTACGGCCTGATGCAGGTGATACCGGCCACCGCAGGGCGCGATGTCTATGTCAGGGTCAAGGGCAAGAGTGGTCAACCGACCCGGGATGACCTGTTCAATCCGGCCTACAACATCGACGTGGGCACCGCCTATCTGCATCTGTTGCAGACCGTCTACCTGGTCGACATCGCCGATCCCCGTTCGCGGCGCTACGCCGTGATCTCCGCCTATAACGGGGGGGCAGGCGGCGTACTCAATACCTTCTCCCGCGACCGCAAGGCCGCACCCGGCATGATCAACCGCCTCTCCCCCGAGGCCGTCTATCAGGTCCTGACCGAGCAGCATCCCAAAGCGGAAGCACGTCGTTACCTCTACAAGGTCGATCAGGCCGAGAAAGGGTTCAAGCGAGCCGTGCCCAGCCGGGCGGGTTGAAGGAGCCACCCCTCAATCCCCCAACCGGACGATTGAAAACATCAAAAGGGCGCTCCAGGAGCGCCCTTTTCATATCAACATCAACCTATCGCCAGCGCCGTGCACTATTTGGAGATGAAACCGCCCTTGCTCTGGGGGGTGGCACCCACCTTCTCCAGTTGCTCCACTTCCAGCTCTGTCTTGTTCCAGCTGTGATCCACTTCGCCACGCAGACGCACCGAGTCATCCGGGCCAACTTCCTGGCCACGCCATACGTCCGCATCGATCTCGACTTCCACCTCGCCACTGGTATCGCGGAACAGATAGTTCTCACCGCCCAGGTGCTTGACCAGCTTGCCTTCCACCGTCGCCCAGCTGTCATCGGCAACATCCTTGAGCTGGATGACAGTGACCACATTCTGCTCCGCAGGTCCGGTGTAGGCGGCCAGGGTGGAGGTGGATACAGAGATCAGGGCCAGCAGGGTAAGAGCGCTCAATGTTTTCATGTCAGTTTCCTCAGGTTTCACAGGTTGCCACAGCGGCTATGGAGGCATGATGTCAGAGGGAGCGTGAAACATATGTGAAGCCACCCCATTTGGGGGATCGAGGTGTGACCGCAATCGCTTGCGGACAAATCAATGATTGTTGAATTAAATTCGACAGGGTTATCATTCTCAAATGACTCGCAAAATGGCGAGATCTGAGCACTATCGCAGGACAGCCTGCCTCCAGAGATGAGAACCCCCATGATGAGAGCCTGTTTTATCTGCCTGCTGGGCCTGCTGGCCTGGACCGCCCAGGCGGCCGAGCCACGTCCCGCCTTCTCCCGCATTGTCGTCTTTGGTGACAGCCTGTCCGACACCGGCAAGATGTATGGCAAGATGCGCGGTTATCTTCCCTCCAGCCCACCCTATTATCAGGGGCGCTTCTCCAACGGCCCCGTCTGGCTGGAGCATCTGGATGCACAGTTTCCCGGCCTGAAGATCGCGAATGAGGCCGAAGGGGGCGCCACCGCCGTCGCCTACAACAAGATCTCCTGGCACCCCCAATATCAGGTGATCAACAACCTGGATTACGAGGTCACCCAGTTTCTGAAAAAAGACGGCTTCCAACCGGAAGATCTGGTGATCATCTGGGTCGGCGCCAACGACTACCTCGCGTACGGCTGGAACAGTGAGACCGACGCCAAGCGGGTGCGCGATGCCATCAGTGACGCCGCCAACCGCATCGTGCTCAATGGTGCCAAGCAGGTGCTCTTGTTCAACTTGCCGGACCTGGGTCAAAACCCCTCGGCCCGTAGCCAGCAGGTCGTCCAGGCAGCCAGCCATGTCTCCCAATACCACAACGCCCTGCTGCTCAATCTCGCGCGCCAGCTCGCTCCGACCGGCCTGGTACGGCTGTTCGAGATAGACAAGCAGTTCGATGAGATGCTGCGTGAGCCACACAATTTCGGGCTGAGCGACACCGAGCACGCCTGTTATGACGGTGGTTATGTGTGGAAGCCGTTTGCCGCCAGCAGCGCAAGCGATGACGCCCGCCTCAGTGCATTCAGCCCGCAGGAGCGGATCGCCATCGCGGGTAACCCCCTGCTGGCTCAGGCCGTCACCAGCCCGATGGCGCGCAAGGCGACCGCCCCTGACTGCGAGGGCAAGATGTACTGGGATCAGGTTCATCCCACCCGAGTCGTCCATGCCGCCCTGGGTGAGCGGGCCGCTGCCTTCATCGAGAGCCAGTACGAATTCCTGCCCAACTAGCAGCGACGCTCGCCAACGGAGATGTAAAAAAACAGGGGGCTGACCAGCCCCCTGTTTGTTGATTAGCGCTCAGACCCGCACATTAACAATTATTGTTATTTCAGTTAGTTGCGACATTTACAAAAGCGACTAACTTTAATCTGTCCCACGGCCATGACCGCCGGACCCATAAGGGAGGGCCATTGAGGCAAACCTCCCTCACATGAAATTGCAGAGGCACGATATGAATAAATCATTGATTACATTGATTGTTTCTGGATTGCTGGCGGCCAACGCCCAGGCGGCAGGACAAGACAACACCTGGTATGGCGGCGCAAAGCTGGGTTGGTCCAACTTCTATGGTGTCGATCAGAATGACGCCATCAGAGATAACTTCAACATTACCGATGAGGACGACGATGCTCTGGGGGCTGGCGCCTTCGCCGGTTATCAGATCAATCAGAATGTCGGGATAGAGCTGGGGTACGACTGGCTCGGCAAGTACAAATATGATGTCGCCGACAAGATCGATCCCACCCTGAAGGGTGATGATGAAGTGACGGCCCAGATGGCACAGCTGACCATGAAGATCGGTTTCCCGGTCGCCGAGCGCCTGGATTTGTATGGTCGCCTCGGTGGCGCCTATGCCTGGACCAGTAGCAGAGAGCTGGATAACGATGATGGCGCTGCCTTTGTCGGCGCTCTGGGTGCCGAGTACGCCATCGATCGCAACTGGGCCGCTCGCTTCGAGTACCAATACACCACGCCGCTGGGTGATATGGACATGGATCATACCGGGCTCGAACTCGACAATGGTCTGCTCTCGGTTGCCATGTTGTATCGCTTTGGCCAGGAGGCCCCCGAAGCCGCCGTGGTACCCGCTCCCGTCCCGGCGCCGACCCCGGTGACACAAAGCTTTAGCCTCAGCTCGGATGTGCTGTTTGACTTCAACAAGGCGACCCTCAAACCGGAAGCCAGCCAGGCTCTGGATACCCTCTATAGCCAGATTGAAGCCGCCAGACCCAAGGATGGCACTGCCACCGTCATGGGCTATACAGACCGCCTCGGCGCTGATGGCTACAACCAGACGCTCTCCGAGCACAGGGCTCGCACAGTCGCCGACTACCTGGTCGGCAAGGGCCTGCCCGCCGACAAGGTGCAAGTACAAGGCATGGGTGAGAGCAACCCTGTCACCGGCGACAGCTGCGCCAGCGGTTCCAAACGTGAGCTGATCGTCTGCCTGGCCCCGGATCGCCGGGTCGAAGTCAAGGTCGAAGGCATCTCGGAAGTCGCACAATAAGCCAGACTGAAGTGATAAAAAAACGGGAGGCCTGGCCTCCCGTTTTATATTCTGTGATTGCGCAACATGTGGCTGAGCTCAGCCCTTGCGCAGCTCGGCAGCAATCTGATCGAGCAGCTGTTGCCAACCCATCCCCAACTCTCCCACCAAGGCACCATAGCCATCGGCGGGCAGCACGCGCTCCATATGGAAGGGGTTATCCTGCAGCACCCGACCATCTTCGGCCAGCAGGCGCCAGCGTCCGCTCAGCACGGCGCGGCCATCGAAACGACCCTGGAAGCGCTGTACGCTGATACTGAGCACAGGCCCCTGACGAGCGCCATCCTGGCGTACCACCCAGCCGGGCAGGCGGGCAGACAGGCCATTCTGGGTCAGCTGGTTCAGCTGACCATCCAGCGAGCCTGCCCAACGCTGGTACTCGGTAAAGAGCAGCTCCTTGCCTTCCAGCTGATAGACCAGGCTGACATTGTCGAGCTGATCCGAGAGCTGAACCGGGCGCAGCACCAGCTGATGCTGAGGCCGGCTGACTGGCGCGGCCTGAGGTGTGCCGTCGGCATCCAGAGAGTAGTAGTGCAGCGCCGGGGCGCTGCTGCATCCGGCCAGCAAACCGGTCAGGGCCAGGGCCATGAAGAGTGATTTCATTCGGTACCTCGCTTGGGTTCAGGATCCTGGGGGCGAGTGCGATCGAAGATCAGCGAACTCGGCTGCTCGTTGAGAGAGTGCACCAGGGGCTGCAGCTCGCGCATCAGCTGGTTGAGGGATTGCACCGACTGGCGCAGATCCTGATTGGTCTGGGAGGCCCCATCGTAGCTGCGCAGCGTCTCCTTGAGCTGTAGCAGGCTCTCGTTGAGGGAGGCTGGCAACTGTTGGGTCGACTGCTGGCTGGTCAACTTGTCCAGATTGGCGCTCAGGGAGCTGACGTTCTTCATGGTCTTGTCCAGGTTCGCCAGGCTGCTGTTGACCTGAGCCAGGGTCGTGGACATATCCATATCGACAAATTTGTCGAGGATGAGGTTCACCTTGCGCTCTATCTGATCCAGACCGCCCTGGGTGGTGGGGAATACCTCGGTACCTGCCATCTGGCGCGCGGCGAACGCGGGGGCATCCGGGTAGAAGTTGAGATCGATCACCTTGCCACCGGTCAGCAGACTCGCGGTCTTGAGTGTGGCTCTGAGCCCTTCCTTGAATTGCGTGCTGAACAGCTTGCGCCACTGCTCCCGCTCGGCGTTGGCATAACGGTGGGAGAGACGCTGCACCTCGATGCGCGCCAGCACGGGGATCACCTTGCTCTTGAAGATCTGGGTCGCCTTGTCATCGATGAGATAGGGGGACGATATGACGGTACCGACCCGCACGCCGCGATACTCCACCGCAGCCCCGGGATGCAGACCCGCCAGGCTGTCTTCGAACAAGAAAACATAGTCAATGAACTGATTGAGGCTACCGGCCAACACGCTGCCCTGATCCTTGAACAGGGTGAAGGAGTCCTTGCTCTTGACCGCACCGCCCGGAACCCAGCCAGCCGGCAAGCCAACGGTAATGCCGCCATCGAGCAATCCCTCCAGGGAGTCCATCTTCACCTTCATCCCCTCGCTGGTCAGCGACGCCTCGAAGCCTGGGGTCATCCAGAAGCGGGAGTTGTTGGTGATCAGCACATCGTAGGGCGCATTGATGAAGATCTGGTATTCCAGCTCACTCTTCTCGGGTAAAAATTTCACCTCCTCCACCTGGCCTATGGTGTAGCCCTGATATTGGATGGGGGAGCCCACACTGAGGGAGCGGGTCTCGGTGCTGTTGAGCGTCAGCCTGAGCCCCTTGGCATCGAGGGAGGCGAGTGGCGGCTTGTCGAGGATCTCATAGCGCGACTTAGCCTTGCCCTTCTTGCCGGGAGAGAGCTCTATGTAGGCGCCGGACAGCAAGGTGCTCAGACCCGAGACCCCTTCACGGCCAACCCTGGGTTTGACCACCCAGAATTGAGTATCCCCCTTGAGCATATTGGCCGCATTGTTGGAGAGACGCGCCGTGATGATGGCATGGCTGTAGTCATCGCTGAGCTCCACCGCCTCGATGCGGCCCACGTCGACCTCACGGGAGCGGATCACCGTCTTGCCCGCGACTATGCCCTCGGCCGTAGCCACGGTCAGCTGGAAGCTGGGCCCCTGGGAGTACCAGTGCTGAAACAGCATCCAGGCACCGATGAGCAGGGCCACCAGAGGCACCATCCAGATCGCCGCCGCCGAACCGAGGAAGTCGGAACCGACTTTTCTCACTGTCTTACGCTCACTCACGTTCGCGTTCTCCTTGTTGTAAATCCCAGATCAAGCGGGAATCGAAACTCATGGCGGCCACCATGGTGATCAGCACCACGCCAGCAAAGGCGACGGCGGCGGGGCCGGGATAAATGGTCATCAGATTATCGAGCCGGATGAGGCCTGCCAGTATGGCCACCACGAACACATCTATCATGGACCAGCGACCGACAAACTCCGTCATGCGATAGAGCTTGAGTTTACCGAGCGGCGAGGCGCCGTCCCCGGTCTGTACCCGGTAGCAGAGCCAGAACAGGGCCAATATCTTGGCAAGCGGGATCACCACGCTCGCGATGAAGATCACCGCGGCGATGGGATAGGAGCCCATTCCCCACAGCAGCACAACGCCGCCGAGTATGGTCGAGGGGCTGATATCGCCGAGGAAGACGGTGTCCATGATGGGATAAAGGTTGGCAGGTATATAGAGAATGGCCGAGGTGATGAGCAGCGCCCAGGTACGTGCCATGCCACCGGGTTTACGGCTGTGCAGATGAGCACCACAGCGCAGACAGCTATGCTGCCCCCATTCGCCGAGGGCACCGCAGACGTGGCAGCCCACCAGACCCGCCTCCCGGGCACCCAGTGTGGGATCCAGCTCACGGGGCTCGCTCGGGCCAAACAGTCGCTGCCAGAACCACATGCGATCCAGCGATGAAATCGTCTTGATAAGCAGCAGGGTATAACCGACAAAGGCCCAGAAGGAGAGACCCATCTTGATGTCGGCCATGCCCATCAACTTGACCAGGGAGATGAGTACCCCGATGAGGAACACATCCACCATCAACCAGGGCTTGATCCGGCACAGCAAACGTCCGAGAGAGCGCAATGCGTTGCTGTGCATGGGTTTATCGAGTCGCCACAGCACCAGCATGGTCGACACCATATAGACGAGGGGCAGACCGATCAGCGTCATGCTGAGGACAGCGGCCAGAAACAGATAACCTTCATTCACCAGGGTGGTGATGCACTGCAGGAAGCTCATCTCCTGGCCCAGCCCCTTGGCGGAGAAAGACATGAAGGTGAAGCAGTTGGTGAGCACGAACATGATGATGGCGGCCAGGCCATAGGCGAGCGGCCGCCTCGCCTGATCCGGCAGGTGACTGGTCAAGGTGTGACCGCAGCGGACACAATGTTGCGTCTCGCCCAGCGCCAACTCGGTGGCGGGAGCCAGCAAATCACACTCTTCGCACGCGGTTGGATCGGCACGATATGGGCTCAGTTCGGAACTTGATGGCAAATGAATATCTCTGTCTGGGTCCATCACGGACCGTGAAAGCGCGATTATCGCAGCAGGGCGCCCAGGCTGCCAGTCCCTATCTCACCCCATAGTTGAGGTGGCAACAGAATGACTTTGACAAGCCAGTGGCCATTTAGCACAATCAAACGCCACTTTTTTTCCGCGGGACAATAATTTATGACAACCGAATCCCCCAGCTACGCCACCATAGAGCAGGCCTTCTCCCTCGGGAATGGGCAAGACTCCGCTCTCAACTGGCTTCGTAAAAACCGCAGTCAGGTTGCCATCTTCCTGGTGAGCGGCATCAAGCTGGAAGGCACCATCAGTGGCTTTGACCAGTACAGCGTGCTGTTGACCGACGCCCATGGCAACCAGCAGTTGGTGTACAAGGCCAAGATCTCCACCATCGCCATGCACTCGGGTCGCCCCCAGGTCAATATTCAGCGCGCCCGCAAGCCCCGTGTCTCCATGGCACCGCGTCCCCATGGCGCCCCCGGCCGTTATGACAATAACGATCAGGGTGGCAGCAGCGAGCAGTAAGCCAGAGCTTTCTCTGTCACAGAGGCCCGCGTGACGGTCGCAGTCGCGACTTGCGTCAATCCGTGACAGATATGTCTACTCCCCTCCCAACCTGTCCCGCCGGGGAGTAGACCACCCGTTTCCCCTCAGAGATCCCCTATCGCCCTCAGCGAGGCGGGGTCGACTCGGCATCGTTTGCACACCCAGCGCCCCTGTGTGATGACCGAGCCGCCACCATGACAGTTATGACCGAGCCCGCTCCCGTTGGTTATCCAACACCCTGACCACCTTGAGGGTGCGCTTGCGCGCGCATTGCCTTTCAAGATAGCGAGCAATCCCATGAACGATCCGATATGGCTCAGTCCGGCAATGCAGCCGGCACCCCGTCCTTGACCAGACAGGTCTGCATGCCGGCAGCCTGCCCGGCGGCCAGGCCTATGCCGGTATCCTCGAACACCAGGCAGCCGCGAGGCTCGACCCCGAGCCGCTCGGCGACCAGCAGGAAGGTATCGGGATGTGGCTTGTGCTGGATGACATCATCCGCGGTCACCACCACGGGAAAGTAGCGATCCAGGCCGGTATTGCGCAACACGGCCTCGGCATTGATGCGGGGCGAGCCAGTGCCCACCCCCATGGGTAGATGACCATGATGGGCCTGCACCAGCTCAAGCATGGCGGGGAAGACGGTCGCCTTATGCAGGTTGGCTACATAGTGGGCCGTCTTGCAGCGCGTCACTTCCAGGGGGTCCAGCGCTATCTGCTGCTCTTCGGCCACCAGCAGGGCTATCTTGCGACTCGGCATGCCGCCCAGCTCATAAAACCAGTCACCATCGAACTTGAAACCAAATTCGCGGGAAGCATGCTCCCACGCCGCCAGGTGCAGCGGCATGGAATCAACCAAAGTACCGTCCAGGTCGAAGACCAGGCCTTGAAAACGGGAGAGGATCATGGGCAGCTCTGCATCGAAAAAGAGAGCCATTCTAGCAGTCCCTGAGCGGGAGGCCATGGCCTAGACGGTGGAAATTTGCTCCGTGGGCAACGACTGCGGTTCGAAGAGCCGACTGCAGGCACGGCCAGCTGACTTGGCACGGTAGAGCGCCTGATCCGCGCGCTCGATAAGCTGCTCCCACTGCACGCCCTGATCCGGGGCCCAGTAGCTGAATCCTATGCTCACCGTGAGCTGTGATTTGACCCTGGAGGCCGGATGCTCAATGGCAAGCTTGGCGAGCTGGTGATGGATACGCTGGCAGAGGAACTCCGCCTCGCCAGGCTGGGGATTACAGAGCAAGATCACGAACTCCTCGCCACCGTAACGGGCGACCAGATTGGTGCGGCGTCGCTCACACTCTTGCAGCAGCTGGGCCACCTGGCGCAGGCAGAGATCCCCCTTGCCGTGGCCAAAGTGGTCGTTGTAGGCCTTGAACTCATCGACATCGATCATCAGCACGGCCAGCCGCCGATGTTGGCGACGCGCCATCTCCCACTCCCGGGCCAACGTCAGATCCCACTGGCGGCGGTTGGCGATGCCGGTGAGCGGGTCCTCCATGGAGAGCAGGGCCAGCTGCTCGTTGGCCTGCGCCAGCGCCTGATTCACCAACTCCAGCGCCTCATTGGTCTCGGCCAGCTGGCGAGTCCGTGCCGCGACCCGCTCTTCCAGATCCCGGTTGAATTGCTCGAGGGCGGCATGATTGCGCTGGCGGATCAACATCTGGGAGAGCATGGCGGCGAACTGCTTGAAGATTTCCCCATGGTAGGCCTTGATAGGCTTGCGCTGCAGCAGGTTGTCGGCGGCAATCCAGCCGATGGGGCTATCCCCGTCCCACAGGGAGACCATGGCGTTCCAGCCGCGCCCCACCTCCTGCTGCTCGTAATAAAGCGGCGCATCTTCCAGCACCAGCACATAGTCTTTGCGGCGCAAGGCCTCCTGCACCACAGGATGTTCCGGGATCGGGCTGACGAAGTGACGCTCGTCGGTGATCTCTCCCGCCTCATTGGTGCCCCAACTGCCCTGCATGGTGGTGAAGTCCGGATCAATCAGGAAGACGGCAACCCTGTCGAATTGCAGCAGACTGCGGGCCAGCAGCACGGCATCGTGCAGCAGACTCGACTCACTGCGGCAGCTGGAGAGCTGTACCCCCACCTGATGCAGGGATTGCAACAGATCGAGAAAGGATTGCTGCAAGGCCTGACTCTGAACCAGGGATGCCTCTGTGGTGAGCCGTTCGTCCCGCTCCCGGCTAACCAGACTGCTCAACATGCGGCTCTCCAGCTCGGCGGCCAAATAGTGCATCAGCAGCTGTATGCCCTGCTTCTGGCGGGGAGTGAGCCGGTCAAGGCGACGACGGGTTTCGAGATAGACGCCCCCCTCCAGCCCCTGTTGGCGCTTGAGTGGAAAACAGGCTCTCAGTTGGGCCGGAGGAGCTTCTACCGCTTCGCACCAGCCATGGGGATCACTCTTGAGTTCGATGAGCAGCTGACCCTTGGCCAGGGCCTGCTCGATGAAAGGCAGGGGTAACCCCAGCATGCTGGCATGATGGGGCTCAAGGGTCACCAGACCCCGTTCGGGATGGAAGGCGAACAGCTCAGGCTGCGGTCGATTCAACCACAGATAGATCTGATCGGCTTCTGTCTTCTCCCTGATAGTCGCCAGTGTCACCTCACAGAGGTGCTCAAAACTGGTGAAGTGCTCCGGATCCCATTCCAGCATGTCAATCATCCTCAACTGAACCCGAGCAGTATATAGAGCCGGGTTCATAGTGATTCAATTAACGCGTAAAAGGTCGATCCAGAGCCCATTTTTTCGCCGTTAGAGCAGGTCCAGTGCCAGCATGGCATCGCGGATCCGCTGCTTGGTTGCTTCGGCAAGCGGCATCACGGGCAGGCGGCACTCTTCACTGCACAGGCCGAGCAGAGAGGCCGCATACTTGGCCCCCGCCGGGCTGGGCTCGGCAAACATGGCCTGGTGCAGCGGGATCAGGCGATCTTGCAACGCGCGAGCGGCTTGCCAGTCACCGGCCAGGGTCAGGTTCTGCACCTCGGCCAGCAGCTTGGGGGCCACGTTGGCGGTCACCGAGATACAGCCCTGACCGCCACCTATGTTGTAGGCCACGGCGGTCGCGTCCTCACCCGAGAGCCAGGCGAACGGCTTCTTGATGAGCTGACGTTCAGTCAGGGGGCGGGACAGATCGCCGGTGGCATCCTTGACCCCGACGATGCGTGGCAACTCGGCGAGCCGGGCCAGGGTGGCTGGCTGCACATCGACAATGGCACGGGGCGGAATGTTATAGACGATGATGGGCTTGCTAGTCGCGTCATGGACGGCCTTGAAGTGATGATAAAGCCCCTCCTGATTCGGGCGGTTGTAGTAACCGGCCACATGCAGGGTGCCATCCGCCCCCGCCTGTTCGGCGAAACGGGTGTATTCGATGGCCTCCACCGGGTTGTTGGAGCCCGCACCGGCGATCACCGGTACCCGACCCGCCACCTGCTTGACCACCAGCTCGACCACCCGGCAGTGCTCATCGTGGCTCAGGGTCGGACTCTCCCCCGTGGTGCCCACCGGCACTATGCCGTGAGTACCCTGCTCCAGGTGCCAGTCTACCAGGCGCAGCAGTGCCACCTCATCCAGTTGGCCATCACGAAAGGGGGTGATCAGCGCAACGATCGAACCTTGAAACATGGAATCTCCTTCTCCGTCGACTCTCGACATCAACAAAAAACCCCGCTACGGAGTGCGCAGCGGGGTTTGAAACTTCTCAGGGCGGTGAGAGGGTTACGCGCGCACGCCAGCAAACCCAGGTTTTGGGTTCTTTTTATGCTTTCGTTTCAACGCGTTGAACCGCATCACGCCATCCCCGAGGAAAAATGAGTGTTCGGGCATCTTTCTGGAACACGGCATAAATGTCAAGGCGAAAGCAGCCATGTATACTAGCGGGCCAAAAACCCCCGGAGAGAGTCATGAGTCATCCCCTGAGTGCCGTCAGCCAGATGCTGGAACGTAATCAAGCCCTGTTCGAGGGCAAGAGCCTGCTGGTGTGCGGTGCACTGGAAGATGATTATCCCCGTGAACTGGCCGGGATCGCCCGCGAGCTGATGGTCTTTACCACGGATTACAGCTACTTCCTGACCCAGCAGGAGGCGCTCGGCGAACGCATCCATTTCGGCCATGAGCTGGGGGGAGAGGCCCGCTTCGATGCCCTGCTGCTGCTGCTGCCCAAGGCCAAGGCCGAGGCTCGCTTCCTGCTCGCCATGGTGGCTCCCCTGTTGCACCCTGGAGCCGATATCTTCCTCGCCGGGGACAACAATGGCGGCATCAATGGTGCCGACAAGCTGATCGCCCCCTATGCCGGCAAGCCGGTCAAGCGCGACTCGGCGCGGCGCTGCTCCCTCTATCATGGCGAGCTCTGCGAGCCGGTCACGCCCTTCCTACTCGAAGAGTGGCTCAGCCAGTACCAGTGCCAGATAGGCGACACCCAGCTGACCATACAGGCACTGCCCGGTGTGTTCAGCGCCAGCGAGCTGGATCTGGGCAGCAAGATGTTGCTCGCCAATCTGCCGGCCATGAACGGCACGCTGCTCGACTTTGGCTGCGGCGCCGGGGTCATCGGCTCTGTGCTGGCCAAGCGCAATCCCGGCCTCGACGTGACCATGGTCGATATCAACGCCCTGGCCCTGGAATCGAGCCGCCGCACCTTGGCCGCCAACGGTCTCAAGGCTCAGGTATTGGCCTCGGACGTCTACTCGGCGCTGCCCGGTCGCTTCGATCGGATAGTGTCTAATCCGCCGTTCCACGCCGGGCTCAAGACCCATTACGCCGCCACCGAGACCTTCCTGGCCGAGGCGCCTCGACATCTCGCCCACCATGGCACCCTGACCATAGTGGCCAATCTCTTCCTGCGTTATCAACCTATACTGGAAGCCAGCTTCCCGCGGACCGAGATCCGCGCGGCAGATACCAAGTTCAGGGTCTATCGCAGCAGCCTGTAACGACTGTCACAAATCTTGTGTAGAGTCTCACCTGGAATCTGTTATGGTATTCGCAAACGTTTAACAACCCCCTTTGGGGGTATTTTTTTGCGATACTCTGAAAGCCTTTTCACAGCAGCAGCACCGGAGATACACAGACCATGGCAGGCATACTCACTATGATACTGGCGGGCGGAGAAGGCACCCGCCTGCAACCCTTGACCACCACTCGCAGCAAGCCGTCAGTCCCCTTTGGCGGCAGCTACCGTCTCATCGATTTCGTACTCAACAACTTCGTCAACGCCGACTTCCTGCGGATCTATGTGCTGACCCAGTTCAAGTCCCAATCCCTCTATCTGCACATGAAGAAAGGCTGGAACATTGTCGGCATCACGGATCGCTTCATCGACCCCATCCCGGCCCAGATGCGGATGGGCAAGCGCTGGTATGACGGTACGGCCGATGCCATCTACCAGAACCTGCGCTTCATCGAGATCTCCGACCCTGAACATGTCTGTATCTTTGGCTCGGATCATATTTACAAGATGGACGTGAGCCAGATGGTCAGTTTCCACAAGCAGAAGGCGGCGGCCCTGACGGTGGCGGCGCTGCGCATGCCGATTGAAGAGGCGAGCGCCTTCGGCGTGATCGAGGTGGATCAGGAGGGGAGGATGATAGGTTTTGAGGAAAAACCCAAGTATCCCAAGCACATACCGGGTGACCCCAGCCAGGCCCTGGTCTCCATGGGCAACTACATCTTCGAAACCGAAGCGCTCTATCGCGAGCTGAAACGAGACGGGGATGATGAGCATTCCAGCCATGATTTTGGCAAAGACATCATCCCTCACCTCTTTCCCCGTGCCCCTGTCTACGTCTATGACTACAGTACCAACGTGATCCCGGGGGAAGGCCCGAATGTCTATTGGCGCGACGTCGGCACTCTCGATGGCTACTGGCAAACCCACATGGACCTGGTTGCCGACAACCCGCCCTTCTCCCTCTACAACCGCAAATGGCCACTGCATACCCACTACCCCCCCTTGCCGCCCGCCACCTTCGTTGACACTGAGGATTGCAAGGTAAAAATTGCCAACTCATTGATTTCTGGAGGGTGCTTCATTCAGGGCAGCCAGATCCAGCGTTCAGTGCTGGGCTTTCGCTGCAACATAGGCCCCTGCAGCCATATCAGCGAGTCCGTGCTGCTCGGGGATGTGAAGGTAGGTGAGGGCTGCTCAATTCGGCGCGCCATCATAGACAAAAATGTTGAAATTGCGCCCGGCACCGTGATCGGTGAGAATCTGACCCATGACAGGGAAAGGTTCACCGTATCTGAAGGGGGTATTGTCGTGATACCCAGGGGAGCGAGAGTTGGCTATTAACCCATTAAAAATTCTGTTCGTGGCCTCAGAGGTCGAGGGGCTGGTCAAGACTGGCGGCCTGGCCGATGTGGCTCGTGCGCTACCACGCTATCTGGCCCAGCAGGGCCATGATGTGCGCATCATATTGCCCTTCTACAAGGGGATGAAGCGCCGTGACGAAGCCAGGCTGCTGGCCTCACGCTGGCTACCCACCCCGGCCGGACAGGAAGATATCGGTTATCGCCTGCATCAACTCGAGCTGGACGGGTTCCCCGTCTACCTCGTCGATTGCCCCCGCTACTTCGAGCGGGCTGAGCTCTATGCCGAGCATAACCAGGCCTATGGGGACAACGGCGAGCGATTCGCCTTTCTGGCCGCCGCCGCCCTCCATGCCACAGAGCAGCTCGGCTTCGCCCCGCACATAGTCCACTGCAACGACTGGCACACAGGTCTGCTGCCGTTGCTGCTCAAGACTCGACACGCCAACAATCCCTTCTTCGCCCAGACCCGCAGCGTCATCAGCATCCATAATGCCGCCTTCCAGGGGGTATTCGATCGGGTGCAATTTGCCGCCGTGCCTGAGATAAGTCATTACGAACAGCGGGTGGCCTATGACTATGGCCACATCAACCTGCTCAAGTGTGGCGTGCTCTACGCCGACAAGATCAATGCGGTCAGCCCCAACTACGCCAACGAGCTGCTGACCCACCTGGGCGCCCATGGCATGGCATCGGCCTTCCAGCAGCGGGCGGCGGACCTGCGCGGCATCCTCAACGGCTGCGACTATCAGGATTGGGATCCCGCCACCGACCTCCACCTGCCTGCCAACTACGATGATCAGGATCTGAGCGGCAAGGCACGCTGTCGCGCCCAGTTGCAGCAAGATGCGGGCCTGCCGGTGGTGAGCGACCCTATCTACGGCATGGTGTGCCGACTGACGGAGCAGAAAGGTGTTCATCTGCTCATCCCCGCCCTTGAGGACTTCCTGCGCCACCGGGTGCAGGTGGTGATCGTCGGTTCGGGGGATCCCTCTCTGGCGGCTCAGCTTCAAGCCATCGCCCAGCAACATCCGGACAGGTTCGCCTTCATCAATACCTACGACGACCGGCTGGCCCATCTGGTAGAGGCGGGCGCCGATATCTTCCTGATGCCCTCTCTGTTTGAACCCTGCGGCCTCAACCAGATGTACAGCCTGGCCTATGGCACCCTGCCCCTGGTGCGGGCCGTCGGTGGCCTCAAGGACACGGTAGTTGACTGGGACCAGGGCGATGAAGAGGCTACCGGTTTCTGTTTTGTGGATCCCACCGCCCATGGCCTGCTCGATGCCATGCGCCGCAGCCTGCTCTATTTCCTGCAAGAACCCGAACGTTTCGCTCTGATACAGCGTCGTGCCATGCAGACCCGCTTCGACTGGCCAGATTCGGTGGACCAATACGTGCAAATATATCGGGATGCCCTCGCTCGCTAGGCTCGGATCATTCGAGAATTGCTGAAGTTTTGTCCCCTTGACCCGGCTTTCTCTGCCAAGGGCGAAAAAAGTCCATTATGGCTGTTGACGCCCCTTCAAAACTCTATAAAATCCCCGTCCGCAGTGATGCGAAGGTGGCGGAATTGGTAGACGCGCTAGCTTCAGGTGTTAGTGTCCCACGGATGTGAGGGTTCGAGTCCCTCTCTTCGCACCATACTGCAACATGCTTCATCAGTGGCATGTAAAACAAGATTGATGACCCAATGTGCGAAGGTGGCGGAATTGGTAGACGCGCTAGCTTCAGGTGTTAGTGCCCTTCGGGTGTGAGGGTTCGAGTCCCTCTCTTCGCACCATGCTTCTCCAGACAGCATGTAAATCAAAACTGGTAACACAATGTGCGAAGGTGGCGGAATTGGTAGACGCGCTAGCTTCAGGTGTTAGTGCCCTTCGGGTGTGAGGGTTCGAGTCCCTCTCTTCGCACCATGATTCTGACATGTAAAAACAGACAGTGCATGGCCAACTCCATGTAAAACAGGTTGGGAAAAACAGTGTGCGAAGGTGGCGGAATTGGTAGACGCGCTAGCTTCAGGTGTTAGTGTCCCACGGATGTGAGGGTTCGAGTCCCTCTCTTCGCACCATCTATTCGGCAAAAGGCCTATGACGACAGTCATGGGCCTTTTGTATTTGACCCCGGCTAGCTATCCTTGCCCTGTCAACACCAAGGAGACGGGTCCATGAAACTCAGCACCGAGATCCACAATTTCTATGAGCAGCTGGTCAGCAAGGCTATCGTCCAGCAAGACTTGGCCAGGCGCCTGAGTGACGATGAGCTCGCCGACCTCTGCTGTCTCACCCTCAATCAGCTCCCCGCCCACTACATACGCCATGACGTGGACATGATCTATTTTCTCAGCCAGGAAAAACGGGACGCCATGGAGCAGGAGGTCAGGCTCTCCCTTGCCCATGCGCTGGTGCGAGTGCAGAGCTCGGCCAGCCGTGACTGACTGGCCGCTAGAGCCAGGGATGTTGCCACAGCAAGGCCGCCACTCCGGTCATGCCCGCGACGGGCAACAATATGAGTACAGGCCTGAGTCTGGGCTCAACCATGACCCAGGCGGCCAGTACAAAACCCAGGCTCCAGAGCCCGTATTGCTTGTCATGGCCCCAGATCCCCACTAACACCAGCACCAGGAAAAGGGCGACCCTATATATCCAGCCCATTGCCATCTCCATAGATCATAAATAGAAATGATTATCATTTGATGCCAGTTCCAGTGCAATGACTATCTTCCTCTTCACGCGGACCCCAGGAGTCCAGTGGGCTCCCTCCTCCTAAAAAACCGTTACAAAATCAAATTTTGTGTAAGTTTATCAATCAAATGTTCAAAATTGCCCGGTAAGTTTGAATTTTCAGGGGAGACTCTGTGGTAGATTGCCGCCTCATTTTGGGTGGGTGCCTCGGGACATGACAGGTTCACAGGATGAGAGGTCCCCACCTTGGCGAGCAAGAGTTTAGGAAGTATCTATGCAAAACCAACAACATCCCCGTCTGCCAAGCATGTTTCAGGTGCTGGCCTGTCTGGCCATCTTTCTGGCACTGGCATTCTCGTTTACCAGCCTGCTCGATCTGCCGATCCAGCTGGCCCTGTTCATCGCCTGGTTCGTCATCATGGGCCTCGGCATCAAGCTCGGCCATGATTACAAGTCCCTGGAGCAGGCCGCCGTCGACGGCGTCGCCAAAGGGATGGGAGCCATCTTGATACTGGTCTCCGTCGGTGCCCTGGTCGGTACCTGGATCGCGGGGGGTATAGTGCCCAGCATCATCTACTTCGGCCTCAAGGTGATACACCCCTCCATCTTCCTGCTGGCGACCCTGCTCATCTGTTCACTCACCTCGCTGGCTACCGGCACCTCCTGGGGCTCTGCCGCCACCGCGGGTATCGCCATGATGGGCATAGGCCACAGCCTGGGGGTACCCGCCCCGCTGGTCGCCGGCGCCGTGCTCTCCGGCGTCTACTTTGGCGACAAGCTCTCCCCCCTCTCCGATTCCGTGGTGCTGGCCTCGACCATGTCCAACGTCGACGTGGTGGAGCACATCAAGGGCATGCTGCCCATCAGCCTGTTCTCCTATGTCATCACGGCAGCCCTGTTCACCGTGGTCGGCATGCAGTATTCGGGCAATGTCAGCCTGGAGCAGGTTAACCTGGTGATGGAGGCCCTCGACAAGCAGTTCAACATCACCCCGCTGGCCGTGGTGCCGGTGATCCTGGTGCTGGGCCTGCTGGCGAACCGCAAGCCCGCCTTCCCGGTGATCAGCTTCGGCGCTCTGCTCGGACTTGTCTGGGCCATCGCCTTCCAGGACATGGATCCGGTCAAGGCGATGCACTCCGCCTACAGTCCGTTCGCCATCGTCTCCGGGGTCGACTTCATCGACAACATCCTCGGTCGCGGCGGCATGGAGTCCATGCTGGGCTCGGTGGCGGTCATCATCTTCGGACTGGGCTTCGGCGGTCTGCTGGAGAAGGTGGGACTGCTTGAGGTGATCGCCAGCGCCTTCGAGAAGCGCATCAACAGCGTCGGCAGCCTGACCACTCATACCCTGGGCACCGCCTTCCTGGCCAACGTGTTCGGTTCGGCCATGTATGTGTCGCTGATCCTGACCCCCAAGATCATGGCCAAGAACTACGACAGGCTGGGACTTGAACGCAAGAACCTCTCCCGCAACGCCGAGTTCGGCGGCACCCTCACCTGCGGCATGGTGCCCTGGAGCGACAACGGCATCTTCATGGCCGGGGTGCTCGGGGTGGCGACCCTCGATTACCTGCCCTACATGTGGTTGAGCTTTACCTGCATTCTGTTGACCATCGCCTTCGCCTACATGGGCAAGTTTGTCAGCCGGGTTCCGGTCATCCCGGCGGCCAGCTCACGCTGAGCCACCCTTGATAGAAACAAGGCGCCTCAGGGCGCCTTGTTTCTATCTGGAGGCAGGATTTGTATCCCGGGCTTTGCACTACAACAGCCGCGCCAGCAAGCCACGCAATGCCTTGATGAGTGCCGGCTTGCCACTGAGCCTCTGGCGACGGGCCAGCCCCTCCCAGGGGGCGTATTGCCAGATGCTGGCGATGAGCAGGGCTCGCTCTGCGGACTGCAATCCATGCAGGCGGTTCAGGTGGGCCGCCAGCCAGCGCTGCAGACTGGGCTGGCACAGCTCGAACGGCTTGTGATGATGGGCAAAGCACGTCAGCTCATCCCCATCAAACGCCTCCCACCCTGGCCATCTGTCCGTCGGTTCCCCTTTTTCACCTTCCTTCCCCTCAACGGGGGCTACGCACTGCCAGACCAGTTCGGGATCCAGCTCCCGCAGCTCACCGGCCAGCAGGGTTGGCAGTTGGCGGCAAAAGCGCTCGTGCCAGCGGGCAAGCTCGGCCTCCCGCTCGGGGCGCAAGGCACGCAGCAACAGGGCGGCATGGCTGCCACTGGCGGCATCTCTTTGCAGACCGATGCGCAATGCCTGCAGGCCCGCCCGGCGCCAGAAGGGCAGCAGATCGGCCGTGGCAGAGAAGGCGGCGCCGAGGTAATCGAACCCGGACTCCCGGTAATGGCTCACCAACTGGTCAAGCAGCAAGCTGCCCAGCCCGCGTCTGTGCAACTCGGGATGCACGGCGATGCGCAGCACCCGGCCATAGCTGCGATCTCCGGCCTCCCGCAGGCCAGCGTGCGCCAGCAGGGATTGTGGCAACAGATGACCACGGGGGCGCCGCCGCCCCGCCCAGATCTCCTCGGCCAGCTCGGCCGGGATATGGCCCTCCCGCGCTACCAGTGCCACCCCAAGCAGACCGCTCTCTTGCTCCAACAGATGAATGTCGAGATCCGGGCTCTCCAGCAGGATACGCAGATCGCTGGGGGTCGTCTGGTAGTGAGCCAGCACCAGCAGCCCGAAGACCTGATTGAGCAGAGCCTCGTCGCTGGCCAATGCCTGCTGGGTTATCTGGCGCCGCACCGGGGCAAGCGCGGGCAGTGGCGCGCTCACCTCGGCAGCCAGCCCCAGCAGGCGAAACACCAGGGCCTCCAGCGGGCAACCGGCACGCCAGCGCACCGGCTCGTCAAGGTGCAGCTCACGCCAGCCTGGGGCATGGCCGTCGAGATGGGCCTTGAAGCGCAGGTGGAAGCCGCGTCCCGTCCCTTCATAGCCATGCTCGGTGGTGGCAAAGACGATGCGACTGTGACGCGCCAACATGGCCTCAAGCAGCGGGGTCGGGATCGCAGCGGCCTCGTCGACCAGCAACAGATCGCAGCTTATCTCTTCTTGTATTAACTGCTGGGGAGAGTAAAAGCCGATTCCGTCCAGAGTCTGGCCAGCAGATCCCGCATGTTCGAGCAGGCTGGCGACCGTGGCCTTGGCGGGCGCCGTGACGGCGATGCGCAGCCCGGACTGCTCGCGCAGCAAGGTCGCGGCGGCCAATCCCAGCGCCGCACTCTTGCCTCGTCCGCGATCGGCACTGATCACCAAGGGCCGCCGCCGGTGGCCCTGCAGCACCTGGCGAACGGCTTGGATGGCATTGGCCTGCCCCGCCGTCATGGGGCGATCGGCCCGGATGGGTTGCCAGGGGGAAGATCCGCTCGGCAGTGCGAGATCCAGGGCGGGATCCTCAGGCAGCAGCCGTGCCAGCCGGGCAATAAAACCCTGACCCGCTCGCGGCAACTCGTCCGGCGTTGAGACCAGACGTAGCCTGTCTGGATCCGCGAAAGCGGGCCACTCAGCCCGTGGCGGGGTGAGCAGGATCAACAAGCCCCCTGCGCGAAGGGTGCCCGCCAGGGCGCCGAACGCATCGGGGTGAAAGCCGCTGAAACTATTGAACACCAGGGTATCGCACTCCTGACCGAGCCGTTGCAGCGCCTTGGCCGCCGGCAGGGGGGCATATTGCGATGGTCCTTCGCCGAGCCAGAAAATATCGCCGGACAACCATGCCTGGGCGGCAGCCTGGGTCTCGGCCTCAGAGCCCTCCAGCCAGACCAGACGCCGCTCCCCCACCCTGCTCAGCGCCTGGCGTAATCCGGTCATGCGCCCTGACCGGATCTGGGTTCGAACATCTGATCCCCCGTCTGATTGATGAATGTCTGGGCTTTTTGCACCATGAATCGTTCGGCATCAGCCGGATTGACGAACAGGTCTGAGCGAATGAATCTGTGACTGCACAATTCGCCATCAATCTCCTTGGTGATGCGCCCCGCCAGCCGATATTGCCCCCCCTCGGCCATAGGCTCTGGGTAGATGAGATAGCCGGCATATTCAGTGGGGGGGACCTCAGGTGCGACGGGAGCTGCGCCACCAAACAGTGACTTGAACAGGGTCTTGAGCATGGAACCTCCGTGGTGATGGGACATTGTCCTCAAGGGGCTGGGGGCTGGCAAGTGGCTCGGCTTATTCCCAATTGTTATTTGCACTACAAACCATTCTCATTTAGATTTCAGCCTATCCCAAGGTGAGGTGTAAATATGTACGTTTGTTTGTGCCGTGGCATTACCGATACCCAGATACGTCAGGCGGTACAGGCAGGTAAGGATCTTCGTCAACTCAGGAAAGAGCTGGGACTGGCCAGCCAGTGTGGCAAGTGCCTGCCCATGGCCAAGGCGATCATCAAGACCGAACTCGACCAGGCGCCCAGCTACTATCAGGTAGCCTGACCTTCTCGATCTCACCTCCCCCTTCCATAAGCGGGCATCTGCCCGCTCGCCCTGTTGTTGTCACCTTCCTGGTCTAAGCTTGATCGATCCAGCAAGGAGGATTGACGATGAAAGGTGATGCCAAGATTATCGCGCATTTGAACAAGGTGCTGGCCAACGAGCTGGTCGCCATCAATCAATATTTCCTGCATGCCCGCATCTATGATGACTGGGGCCTCAAGGCTCTGGGGCACAAGGAGTATCACGAATCCATTGACGAGATGAAACACGCGGACGAACTGGTCAAGCGCATCCTGTTTCTGGAGGGACTGCCCAACTTGCAGGAGCTGGGCAAGCTGCGCATCGGTGAGACGGTCGAAGAGATGCTGCGCTGTGATCTCTCTCTGGAGATGGATGCCATCCCGGATCTGAAGGTTGCCATCGGCTATGCCGAATCCAAGCATGACTATGTCAGCCGGGATCTGTTCCAGGAGATCCTCGAAGATGAAGAGGAGCATGTGGACTGGCTGGAGACTCAGATCGATCTTATCGGTCGCATCGGTCTCGAAAATTATCAGCAATCCCAGCTTCATCAAGGCTCCTGACCCTCGGCGCTCTTCACCCTACCGATGATACCCAGACCCGCTTCGGCGGGTTTTTATCGTGCCCAACACCCAAGTTTCACCCGGATCACAGTTATGGCGCACCGATAGGCAGGGGGACGCGCTTTCGATTAGGATAGGCATCTCAACTTTTCACCCTCGGATACCAAGATGGAACAGATTGCACGGGAAATGGCTCCCCACAAACGGGTGGCCCTGGTGGCTCATGACAATATGAAAACGGCGCTGCTCAACTGGGTTGGCCGTCGCAAGGAGGCGCTCAAGCTGCATCACCTCTATGCCACGGGAACCACCGGCTCCCTGCTCAGCAAGTCGGCGCAGTTACCCATCACCTGCCTCTTTTCCGGCCCTATGGGCGGCGATCAGCAGCTCGGCGCCCTGATTGCCGAAGGCAAGATAGATGTACTCATCTTCTTCTGGGATCCCCTCAACGCCGTGCCCCATGATCCGGATGTGAAGGCGCTGCTGCGTCTGGCCGCCGTCTGGAACATACCGATGGCAACCAATGAGGCAACCGCCGACTTCATCATGGACAGCCCTCACATGGATCAGGCATTCAGCGTGCAGATCCCGGACTACGCAGGCTACCTCAAGGCACGTACCCAATAGAGAGTCGTCGATAGCGGAATGGAAAAAGGCGCCAATCTGGCGCCTTTTTTATGGGTGAGCGTGCAGAGTTCAGCGCTGCAGGCTTTTTTGGGCGAACTTGGGTCTGGCGTTCATGATCTGCTCCACCTGTTCGTCACTCATCTTGCCACGGGAGAGACCCAGCACCTTGTAGGTGAGCAAGGGGCGAGCCGGCAGGGCTATCATCAGTGCCCGGATCTGGTTTTCGTCATCCTTCTCCCGCACCGGTTTGCCATAGGCATAGGTGAGCACACCGGCATCAATCAGATTTTTGACGGCGGGTTCGGTGATCGGCAGGTTTATGACGCTTTTACGCTGCAGCACGAACTCGCGCAGCACCGCTTTCTCGTTGAAATCGAGGAAGGCAATCATCCGGGAGAGCTGATCTTTCTGCTTGCGGGACAACCATTCGCCACAGGCCCACTCCCACAGGATCAACATGCCCTGGCTACAGAAGTAAGAGATGGCGATCAGCATGCCGACCCCTAGCCAGGCGGCGTGCAGTTCGGCCCAGGCACTCACGGCCCCCTTCATCAGCCCGGTCGGGAACAGCAATATGATGCTGCAGCACAGCAGCAACCAGACCATGAGCCAGTTGAGGCGGTTCAGTTGATAAAAATGTTGGATCCACCGTTTCATCGTTCACCCTTCCCAAGTCAATGTGGACAGTAGTCAACTCATAGCAATCCCTGTGCCAAGGCGAGGATTCTGTGGGAGGGATCTGGATCCTGGCGGGTAGAGCTGATGGGATGGGTCTGTGGCCAGGTTACATCCCCTTACAAGTTGCCGGGGGGACGGGCCGCCATTTTCCTTGTGGGGCAACCCATCTCTTGGTAAAAAACCCGCACTGTCATTGGGGAGTAGCAACCCGCCCGAGATCCGGGCAGGGCTCATGTCAACATTCTTGGATCATCAGATCCATGGCATGGGCGGCGATAACATCATCGCTCTGCAAGACCTTTGGCCTCGATACGCAAGCCAGCCGGGCGAGCCATATCGGGTCCATCGGTTGTTCTGCTCGCCTGGCGGTTGCCCATTATGCTGATCACCCTGCTGTTATTTCTGCTCTCTGCCGTCACCATCTACCTGGCCTGCGAATATTTCGTCAACGGCATCGAATGGACCGGTCATCACCTCAAGTTCTCCCAAAGCGCCACCGGCTCCCTGCTGGCGGCCCTCGGCACTGCCCTGCCCGAATGCATCGTCACCCTGACCGCCCTGCTGATGGGGGATACCCCCGCCCAGCAGCAGATAGGAATAGGGGCCGCCCTCGGCGGCCCCCTGGTGCTCTCCACCATAGGCTACGCCGCCGTCGGCCTGACCCTGCTGCTGTGCATGGGCCCTGAACACAGGGCCATCGATGGCGAGGTGCAGCGAGAGACTGGTCGGGATCAGGCCTGGTTTGTCGCTATCTTCCTGGTGGCGGTGGCCCTCGGCATGGTGGCCTTCACCGGCAAAACCTGGCTGGCGCCGCTGTTCGTGCTGGTGTATCTGGTCTATGTGCGGCGCGAGCTGAAACAGAGCGACAGCCACGAGACCCCGTTGCCAGAGCCCCTCAAGCTGGATCCCAAGGCCGAGATCCCGGCCCTTCGCAAGGTGCTGCTGCAGACCCTGGGAGCCCTGGTGGTGGTGGCGCTGGCGGCCCAGCTGTTCGTTCATCAACTGGAGAGCATGGGCGAGCTGCTTGGCCTCTCCCCCGTGCTGGCGGCCCTGCTGCTGAGCCCGGTGGCGACCGAGATGCCGGAGCTGATGAACGTGCTGATCTGGGTGCGTCAGGGAAAATACCGGCTGGCACTGGCCAATATCTCCGGCGCCATGATGATCCAGGGCACCATTCCCAAGGCGTTCTGTCTGCTGTTCACCCCCTGGTTGCTCGACAGCACCATGCTGGCCTCCTCGCTAGTGACCCTGCTGGCGGTGGCACTGCTGTGGTGGGGCTTCAGCCGGGAGCGGATGACGGCGGGCAGACTGGCCTGCGTGGGTGTGGTGTACCTGGGTTTCTGCGGCTGGCTGATGGTGAGCTGAGGGCGCGCTCTATGTGAACATGGCGCCATAACAAAGGGCAGGATCCGATCCTGCCCTTTTTTCATGGATTTAGGTTAGCGGGTTGAACCCCGGGATCAGAACTGCTGGAACCAGCGCTGGATCTGGGCCGGATCCTTGCTCTGGGTGAGGGAGAGCATCAAGAGGATGCGCGCCTTCTGCGGGTTCAGGGTGCCGGCGGCCACGAAGCCGTACTTGGCATCATCGATCTCGGCATCCAGGGTGGTGGCGCCGGTCGGTACGCGGGCGGAGCGCACGACGCGGATGCCGTCCTTGCTCGCCTTGGCCAGGGTGTCGAACAGGCTGTGGTAGAGGTTGCCGTTGCCCACACCAGCGCTGACGATGCCGTCGAACTTGGCATCCACCATGGCCTTGGCGGGCAGATCGGTGGCGTTGGCATAGTTGTAGACGATGCCCACCTGCGGCAGCTTGTCGAGCTTGCTCACGTCGAACGGCGTCTTGCTGGTGTGCAGGCGGGTCGGGCTGCGCTGGTAGTCTATTTTGCCGTTGTGGATGTAACCGAGCGGACCGAAGTTCGGGGCGGCAAAGGTCTGCACCCCTGTGGTGTTGGTCTTGGTGACGTCCCGGGCGTCCAGCACGGTATCGTTCATGGCGACCATGACGCCACGGCCCTTGGAGCTGGGGTCGGAGGCGGTGACCACGGCGTTATACAGATTCAGCGGGCCATCGGCACTCATGGCGGTGGAGGGACGCATAGCGCCGACCAGCACCACCGGCTTGTCACTCTTGACGGTGAGGTTCAGGAAGTAGGCGGTCTCTTCCATGGTGTCGGTGCCGTGGGTGATGACGATGCCATCCACCTCATCCTTGGCCAGCAGCTCGTTGACCCGCTTGGCCAGGGTGAGCCACACCTCATCGTTCATGTCCTGGGAGCCTATCTTGACCACCTGCTCCCCCTGCACCTCGGCCACGTTCTTCATCTCGGGCACGGCGGCGATCAGGGTCTCGATGGCCACCTTGCCTGCCTCATAGTTGGATTGGGTGGCAGACTGCCCCGCACCGGCGATGGTGCCGCCGGTCGCCAGTATGTGCACGCTGGGCAGGGCCATGGCCAGGGGGGAGAGGGTCAGGCCAACGACGGCGGCGAGCAGGGTCTTGCGGATAGGGAGGGTCATGCTGCAATCCTTCTGGGTAAGTGATTGCAGCATTTTTATTCTTTTTAACCCAAATTGAAGTGATCACTCTCACCAATAAAAACAGATAAACAGAATATTGGTCTAACTTTTACCCATATAGGGATAAGTCACTCCGCACTGAATCCCTTGGCTTCGATCAGCGCGATCAACTCGGCCTTGCTCAGCTCACCCTCGATGACAGCCTTGCTGCCGTCAAAATCGACCCGGGCCTGAGTGACGGCGGGCGCGGCCAGCAGGGCTTTTTGCAGACTGGCGGCGCAGCCACCGCAGGACATGCCGGATACGGTGAGTTCGATGGTCATACTGTGTCTCCTCTGTTGATGTGATCCCAGCCTAATGCTGCCGTCAGCGGTAAGGTCAAGCCCCGATTTTCTTCAGTCAACAGCCCTTCATTACCCCATCAATCCCAGATAGTTCATCAGGGCAGCCCCCAGGCTGGTGCTCACCAGTGAACCGAGGGTGGTGGTGGCGATGATGTTCGCAGCGAGCACGCTGTCGCCGCCCATGGCGCGGGTCATCACATAGCTGGCGGCCGCCGTCGGGGTCGAGCTGACTAGGAAGAGAATACCGAGCTCAAGCGGGGTGAAACCAATGAACCAGCCACCCAGAGTGAGCAGAAAGGGGATGGCACACAGACGCGCCAGGGTGGCATAACCAGTCAGTGCGGCCCCGCCGCGCAACGCCTTGAGGCTCAAGGAGGCCCCGGTACAGAGCAGGGCCAGGGGCAGGGTCAGGTTGGCAAAGTAGCTGCCCGTGGTCAGCACCAGTTGCGGCATCTGTACCCCGAAGATGGTAAAGGGCAGTGCGGCAAGGATGGCAAGGATCAGCGGGTTCTTGATGATGCCCTTGAGAATGGGCTTGAGACCGGGGTCGCCACCCAGACTACGGGTGAGGGTGATGACGGCGAGTATGTTGTAGAGCACCGTCACGGCGCCGACGAAGAAGGCGGCGCCCCCCAGCCCAGCCTGGCCATAGGCGTTTTGCACATAGGCCAGCCCTATGATGCCCATGTTGCCGCGAAAACTGCCCTGCACGAAGATGCCCCGTAGCCGCCGATCGCCGATGAAGCGCGCCGCCAACAGCTCCAGCACCAGAAAACCTATCAGGGTACCCGCCAGACCATAGGCGATGAGCCAGGGGCTCGGCATGGCATCCAGATCGGTGCGCACTATGCTCAAAAACAGCAGCGCCGGCAGGGTGACCTGAAAGACCAGCTTGGCAGCGGCTTCGGTGAAGCTGTCCGGCAAGAGGCCGAGGCGCTTGAGGACGATACCGAGGATCAGCACCACGCAAATGGGGCCAGTGATGGAGAGTGAGAAATTGAGACTGGTGGTCAAATCCATGGTGCTCGTCCTGTGCAACAGAGGGCGCCCTCGCGGGCGGAGGACCCATTCTAGCGCTATGGACTTGTATTCACAGGCCTTAATCACAACAATGTCTGCACATTGTCCTCTGCCCTGCTCCCCTGCCACGGATCCCACATGGAAAAGAAACTGACCATCCTCGATATAGCCAGCCTCAGCGGGGTCGGCAAGTCGACCGTCTCCCGGGTGCTCAATCAGGATCCCAAGGTCAATCCCGAGACCCGGGCCAGGGTGGAGGCGGTGATCGCCCAACACGGTTTTGTGCCAAGCAAGTCGGCCCGCGCCATGCGCAGTCAGAGTCAGCGTGTGATAGGCATAGTGGTATCACGGCTCGATTCCAGCTCGGAGAATCAGGCGGTACGCGGCATGCTGGAGACCTTCTATGGCTGCGGCTACGACGCAGTGCTGATGGAGAGCAAGTTCTCTCCGGCCAAGGTGAGCGAGCATCTGGCCGTGCTGTCGAGGCGGGGGGTGGATGGCATTATCCTGTTCGCCTTCAATGACCTCGACTATGCCGCCATGGCGCCGCTGACCGACAAGCTGGTGCTGATGGCCCGGGAGCGCCCCGGGTTCTCCTCCGTTTGTTACGATGACGAGGGGGCGGTGCGCGCCGTGCTGGCGCACCTCAGGGAGCGCGGCATTGATGAGGTGGCCTATCTGGGGGTTGATCGCAAGGATCTCACCACGGGCCTGCGCCGCCATCAGGCTTATCTCGATGACTGCAAGGAGCATGGCCGCACTCCCCATGCCGCCCTCGGCGATCTCAGCTTGCAGAGCGGTTACCGGCTGGCGGCCGAGCTGCTCACCCCGACGACCCAGGCCCTGGTCTGCGCCAGCGACACCCTGGCCATAGGTGCTGCCAAATACCTGCAAGAGCAGGGGCGCACCGATATTCTGGTCAGTGGCCTGGGTAGCAATCCCATGCTCACCTTCCTGTTTGCCAACGCCCTCAGCCTGGATTTTGGCTACAAGGACGCCGGTATTCTGGCCGCCAGACAGCTTCTCGACCAGATTGAAGAGGGCCAGGCCCCCAGAGCCACCATAGCCCCCTGTCAGCCCCTGTAGTCTATCTTTCCTCCTGCACCTCGGCGTTTTGCGCTTTTTGTGACCACCCCCACGAATTGGGAACGTTCCCATTGCCGATGATGGCCACTGGCTTCATGCTGGTTGGGAACGATACCAATAAGCGGGCGGTCATTGGCTAGCCAGCAAAAAAACGACCATTATTCATGGAGTCACAGAGGGAAGGCTCATGTCAAAAGTCAACACACAACATCTGGCGCAGTTGATCGAACGGATCGGCGGCAAAGAGAACATCACCACCGTCAGTCACTGCCTGACCCGGCTCAGGTTCGTGCTGGCCGATCCGGCCAAGGCCGATCCCAAGGCCATAGAGACCATACCGGCAGTGAAGGGAAGTTTCACTCAGGGCGGCCAGTTCCAGGTGGTCATCGGCAATGAGGTGGACCAGTGGTACAAGGCGCTCACCGAGGAGATCGGGGTCAGTGGCGGCAGCAAAGAAGCCGCCAAGCAGGCGGCGCGTCATAACATGAATCCCCTGGAGCGAGCCATCTCCCATATGGCGGAGATTTTCGTCCCTCTGCTGCCCGCCATCATCACCGGTGGCCTGCTCCTGGGTTTTCGCAACGTCATCGGCGACATCAAGATGTTCGATGATGGTACCCATACTCTGGTCGAAATCAGCCAGTTCTGGGCCGGGGTTCACTCCTTCCTTTGGCTGATCGGTGAGGCCATCTTCCACTTCCTGCCGGTCGGCGTCTGCTGGTCCACCGTGAAGAAGATGGGGGGATCCGAGATCCTCGGCATAGTGCTGGGGATCACCCTGGTGTCGCCGCAGTTGATGAATGCCTATGGCATCGGCGGCGCGACCCCCGATGTGTGGGACTTCGGGATCTTTACCATCCAGAAGGTGGGTTACCAGGCCCAGGTTATTCCCTCCATCCTCGCGGGTGTAGTGCTGGCCTGGCTCGAAACCAATCTCAGACGCATCATCCCGGCCTATCTCTACATGGTCATAGTGCCGTTTGTGGCCCTCATAGTGACCGTCATCCTGGCTCACACCCTGATAGGCCCCTTTGGCCGCTGGATAGGTGAAGGCGTGGGTTATGCCGCCAGAGCCGCCATGACCGGCGATTTCGCCCCCATTGGCTCCGCCATTTTCGGTTTCTTCTATGCGCCTCTGGTCATCACCGGCATCCACCACACCACCAATGCCGTGGATCTGCAGTTGATGAAGGACATAGGTGGTACCCCGATCTGGCCGCTGATCGCCCTGTCCAACATCGCCCAGGCGTCCGCCGTGCTCGGTATCATACTGATCAGCCGCAAGGAGAATGAGCGGGAGATCTCGGTACCTGCCGCCATCTCGGCTTATCTGGGAGTGACCGAACCGGCCATGTACGGCGTCAACCTCAAGTACAAGTTCCCCATGCTGTGCGCCATGGTGGGCTCGAGCTGTGCGGCCCTCATCTGTGGTTTCGCCCATGTCATGTCAAACGGCATCGGGGTGGGTGGCCTGCCAGGTATCCTCACCATCAAGCCAGAGTTCTGGGGCATCTACTCCCTCGCCATGCTGGTGGCCATCGTGGTTCCCCTGGCGCTGACCATGCTGGTCTACAAACGCCAGCAGGCGGCTGGCAAGCTGGAACTGAGCGCCACCTGATCGACAAGTACCGCGGCGGAGCCCAGGCTCCGCCCTTTTCATGCCTCTTTACTATTCAACCATCCGTTTCAACAAGAAGAGCGACCCGACCATGAAACAGACTCCCTGGTGGCAGAGTGCCGTGATTTACCAGATCTACCCCAAGAGCTTTCAAGATTCCGGCGCCCGTGGCACCGGCGATCTCAAGGGGATCATGGCCCGCCTCGATTACCTCAAGACCCTCGGTGTCGATGCCCTCTGGCTGACTCCGGTCTATGTGTCCCCTCAGGTGGACAACGGTTACGACATCGCCGACTACCTGGCCATCGATCCCGCCTACGGCACCATGAGCGATTTCGAGGCGCTGCTGGCAGCGGCCCACGCGCGCGACATCCGCATCGTGATGGACATTGTGGTCAACCACACCTCCACCGAGCACGCCTGGTTCAAATCGGCGCTGGGGGACAAGAACAGCCCCTACCGCGACTACTACATCTGGCGCGATCCGGTAGCTGGCGGCCTGCCCAACAACTGGCAATCCAAGTTTGGCGGCAGCGCCTGGGAGCTGGACCCCGCCACAAACCAGTACTATCTGCACCTGTTCGCCCGCGAGCAAGCGGATCTCAACTGGGAAAACCCGGCGGTGCGGGCGGAGGTCAAAAAGATCATCCACTTCTGGGCTGACAAGGGGATAGACGGTTTCCGCCTCGACGTCATCAACCTCATCTCCAAGGATCAATCCTTCCCGAACGACGACAGTGGCGATGGCCGCCGCTTCTACACCGACGGGCCGCGCATCCACGAGTTCCTGCAAGATGTGAGCCGCGACGTCTTCGCTCCCGTTGGCGCCATGACGGTGGGGGAGATGTCCTCCACGTCGCTTGCGCACTGCCAGCGCTACGGCGCACTGGATGGCTCCGAGCTCTCCATGGTGTTCAACTTCCACCACCTCAAGGTGGATTACCCCAATGGCGACAAATGGGCTAAGGCGCCCTTCGATTTCATCGAGCTCAAACGCATCTTCAACCACTGGCAGAGCGGCATGCACGGCAAGGGGTGGTCGGCGCTGTTCTGGTGCAACCACGACCAGCCGCGCATCGTCTCCCGCTTCGGGGATGAGGGCGAACACCGGGTTGTTGCCGCCAAGATGCTGGCCAGCACCTTGCACGGCCTGCAAGGCACACCCTACATCTATCAGGGGGAGGAGATCGGCATGACCAACCCCGGCTATGGCAGCATCCATGACTATCAGGATGTGGAGAGCCACAATATCTTCGCCATCAAGCGTGCCGAAGGGATGGAGGATGCCGAGATCCTCGCCATTCTGGGCGCCAAGTCGCGGGACAACTCCCGTACCCCCATGCAGTGGAATGCCGCCCCCAACGCCGGTTTTACCAAAGGCACACCCTGGCTCAAGCCCGCCGCCAACTACCCCGAGATCAATGCCGAGGCGGCGCTGGCCGATGCTGACTCCGTGTTCTGGCACTACCGGGATCTGGTACGACTTCGCAAGGCACATCCCATCTTCACGCAAGGGGATTATCAGGAGCTGCTGGCGGGGCACGCTCAGATCTGGGCCTATCGCCGGCAATGGCAAGGACAGACCTTGTTGATAGTGAGCAACTTCTACGGCGAAGCGGTCGATTTTGTATTGCCTGCGGGGATGCAAGCGGACAAGGGTCGCCTGCTGCTCGGCAACTACCCAGACAGCCCGGCCCGCCCGCAATCCTGCGAGCTGCGTTCTTATGAATCCCTGATCTGGCTGATGGAGTAGGCGATGAGCGAGGTGATGACGAAGACCGCGGTGCGCGGTCACGAATGGCAGAAGATGGTGGCGGGGGAGCCCTATGATGCGGGTCACTCCGAGCTGAAGGCGGCCCGCGAGCGCTGCCGCAGCCTCTATCACAGCTTCAACACCAGCTGGCAGGAGCAGCCGGAGCGGGACGCCCTGCTGAGCGAACTGCTCGGCAGCCGGGGCGAGCTGTGCGCCATCAACCCGCCGTTCTTCTGTGACTATGGCGCCAACATCTTCGTGGGCGAGAACTTCTACGCCAACGTCAACTGCACCATCCTCGACGTGTGCGAGGTGCACATCGGTGACAACGTGCTGCTGGCGCCCGGGGTGCAGATCTACACCGCCGCCCACCCGGTGGCGGTGGCCCCTCGGGTGGCCGGCGTCGAGTTCGGCAAGCCGGTGCGCATCGGCAACAACGTCTGGATAGGGGGCAGCACCGTCATCTGCCCGGGTGTCACCATAGGGGATAACAGCATCATAGGGGCGGGATCCGTGGTCACCAAAGATATCCCGGCCAATGTGGTCGCGGTCGGCAACCCCTGCCGGGTATTGCGCCCCATGACGGCAGAGGAGCTGGCGGGCATTTAGCGCCCATGACAGAAAGTGCTGCTGAGCCCTGTTTGTCATCATCGATTAAACAGCATGAAATAATCATGCCCGGCAGCCAACGCTTTCCCGGAAAGCTCATGAATTCACATATTCATATCGTTTTAAACGCCACCTCAGACTAATAGCCTGACCAATATAATGTTGATAAGTCTCAATAGTCATTGGTCATGAATTCATACCACAAACATCAGTGGCAAGCATATTTCGCTTATAAGCTCGATATCCCCCCTTTGTGGCTTGTTCATCAGCCACCTGACAGCCTTATATGCTCATACTGCACGGCTATCATGCGCTTCCTTGAATAGCGAAATTTACTGTGGTACCGCCTGCTCGATCTCAAGGTCCGCAAACAATTAAATCAGCAAAAGTCCCGAGCTGGACTTTCGGATTTAATCTGGTCAGGTAAGATCATAGTGAATATCAATCAAGTAGAGCCTTGATTAATTTCGTGCAGCATGAGTGACATGATTATCTGATATCTCTGCCTTTGCCACCATTGCTGGCAATTACTACTACTCTATTCAGTGACGAGAATACCTGCGGCAATACTTTAAAAAATATATATTTTTCAGCAACTTATATTTTCACGGAGTTTTCTATGAAAAAGAACAGGTTCAGGATCCGGTTGTTGGCCAGTGCGGTGTTGATCTCTTGCCTTGCCAGCACCGCTGCTATGGCAGCAGATGCCCCCATGTCACCCTTGATGAAACAGCTCAACAGTGGCAACTGGTTGTCCCAACAAGAGGCGCACAGCCTCAGCGACGAGTTGTACTATCAGGATGCAATCCAGACTTATATCGCAACCTTGCCGCTGATGAACACCATTGGTCTGCGCGATGGTTCGGAGGCAGCCTTTGGCAGTGGTTACAACGTGCTGCCCATTTGGAAGCAACGCATGGACAGCCGTGCCGTTGTCCCCACGCCAAATGGCGACGTGATCTACTCCATGAGTTATCTCGACTTGAAAAAAACGGGTCCTTTGGTGGTCAAGGCACCCGCCAACGTCATAGGCATGTTCACCGACTTCTTCCAGCAAACCATCACTGATGTGGGTGCCATTGGCCCTGACCGTGCTCGTGGCGGCCTTTACCTGCTGTTGCCGCCAGATTATGAGGGCCCCATCCCCCAGGGTTACTACGCCTTCAAATCCTCGACCAACAACGTTTTCTTGTTTTTCCGTACCATAATGGCCAAGGGCGACGGCAAGCCAGATCCCGCTCCAGCAGTGAAAAATGCTGAAACAACACGTATTTACCCGCTGTGGGATGTGGAAAAAGATGTGAAGCCCATGAAGTTTCCCGATGCCAGCGGCAAACGCGTGACCATGATGTATCCCGTCGACAATGACTACTGGATGAAACTGAAAGAGTTCGTTGAATACGAACCCCTGACCGCCATCCCGGCAGAGACCCGCAGTGCCTTGCTGAGCATTGGCATCGTCAAGGGCAAACCCTTCAATCCGACGGAAGCTCAGCAAGCCCTGCTGAAAAAAGCGGTGGAAACGGCCCCCCGCATGATCCTGGCTCGCCGCCAGATGGGTCGTGATGACCAGCGCCAGCTCTATTACAAAGATCGCCAGTGGGAAAACTCCTGGGCAGGCGCCACCGCCGAGTGGATGCAATTTGGCACCCTGGACAAGAACCAACGCGCGGCCTTCTTCCAGATAGCTTATTCGAGCGCGTCCGCCATGGTAATGCACACCACTGGCGCCGGATCAAAATATCCCTATACGAGCCATGACAAAGATGGCAAGTTCCTTGAGGGTGGCAACAGCTATAAGTTGCACCTGCCGGCTAACCCACCCGCTGACTTATTCTGGGCGGTAACAGCGTACAACATCACCGACGGCACCATGCCGGAGACAGATCAGTTATTACCCTCCACCAATGGCTATTATGATATTCCGAAGAACAAAGATGGCTCTATCGACCTCTGGTTCGGACCATCCAAGCCGGACGGGGTTGCAGACAACGCCTTTATTAAAACTATTGCGGGCCGTAATTTCCTCGTTGCCCTGCGGCTCTATGGCACTGGTGATGGCTTCTATGACCAGACCTGGATCCCGGACGATCTGGTACAAGTCAGCAAATAAACGATATCAATGCCCCTTCATTCAGCCGCCTCCGACTTGAGGGATACATCTTCTTACCGAGAGAGAATAATATGAAACTCAAGCATCTTGCCTTGCTCACGGCCATGGCCATCAGTACCGGCGCCTTGGCCCAATCTGTACCACTCACCATCCCGCACGCCACCAGTATTGAGCAACTCGCTCAACCCGCTGCTGGGGTGATCATGTCCGAGCATTATGTGAAGGCCATTGCGCAGCAGGCTTACATCTGGGGCTACCCCATGGTGAACCAGTTCAACCGCCGTGCGACCATCACTCAGGCCCCCTACCCAGCCCTGAATGGTGGCATAGTGCCAGTGGCGCCGATGAGCCAGCTCAGCATGCTCACCGACTACATCCAGCCCGCAGAGACCTTCGTCACCTGCCCTAACCAGGATGTGGCCTATGGCCTGGGCTTCTATGCCCTGGATGAAGAGCCTGTTGTCATTCAAGTACCTGATTTTGGCAGCCGTTTCTGGGTGTATGCCATTTACGATGCCCGTACCGATCAAGTGGGTAATGTCGGCAAACCCTACGGCACCAAGCCTGGTTTTTATCTGCTGGTTGGGCCCAACTGGAAAGGTGAGACCCCAAAAGGCATCGAGGGCGTGATCCACTCTTCGACAGAAATGGCCAATATGATCCCACGCGTTCAGATGGATGATACCCCCGAAGATCGCCTTGCCATTCAGGCGCCCATCCGCCAAATCATGTCCTATCCGCTCAGCCAGTTTGATGGAAAAATGAAATCATTCGATTACTCGAAGATCCCCAGTATTGGCGAGAAGCCAGATCCCAACGCTGGTGAGGTTAAGTGGGTTGTGCCGGAAAAATTCTTTGATCAACTCGACAACGTGCTGAATAAAGTTTCCCCTCTGCCTGGCGAAGAAGCCATGTATGCACAGTTCCGTCACCTGATTGCAACGGGAAAAAATAACCCCCAGGTTCGCCAGTGGATGAATGAATCTGCCGAGCAAACCAACCAAACTATTATTGCCGATTTCTTCAAATGGAAGCATAACGGTGTTCCAGCCGGGAATAACTGGAACCGTTCAAAAAACAATGCCCAGTTTGGAGTGGATTATTACAACCGCACGGGTACATCCAAATCAAATATGTTTGATAACAAGCCGGATGAGACCCAATACTTCTATACCGATAATGATGTCGCCGATGTGCAACTCGATGGCAAACATAATTACACCATCACCTTTGCCAAAGGAAAGCTACCGCCAGTAAAAGGCTTCTGGTCACTGACATTGTACAACGACCGTCACCTGTTCAGCCCCAATGAGCTCAATCGCTACTCGCTGGGCACCAAGAACAAGGATCTGAAACTCAATGACGATGGCTCACTGACGATATATGTGGGGCACCAAACCCCTGGAAAAGAAAAATTGAATAACTGGCTACCAGCCCCAGAGGGTAACTTCTCCCTCTACATCAGAGCCTATTGGGGGGAACAGTCCATCCTGGATGGTACCTGGACACCACCAAAAATAAACAAAGAAGATTAACATTTAAACTAACAAGGCTCGATACCGACGTATCGAGCCTTGTATTATCCCCCTTTAAGGGATTTAATAAATCCTTTATTAATATCAAACCAACCATGCACATCAATAATCATTTGGCAGTTTACGATTAATTGATATTAACCTACCTCGTTTCACCGTGATATAATCGCCATCCTTCAAGTCAGCTAGTACACGAAAAACATAACTACGGGAAAAATTAGTTCTGCGTAAAATGAAGTTGGCAATACCTTCATTTTCATGGCCGCCAACACTTTGGCGATACAGGTATCTATATAGCATGGACTTTATGGTGTGATAGCTAGAATCACTGCGACGCTCGACATGGATATCCAGCAAAAATATCAACATAAATGACAATACTGTGGTCAGCTCTTTCATTTTCTCTGGCACTGTATTGAAGAAAATACTATCGAAATCTTCTTGTCTCAGCTTCAGTAAGGTCGTCGGTGTCATACAATAATAATGAAAGGTCACGATAGGACAGTAATGTTCCAAGAGACCTATGGGCATGGAATCTATCAAATCACCAATGATACGAGGGTCATTATTTATTGCCAGTGAAACCACACCATCCTCTTTGAAATATATGAACCCCGGTTCTATAACCGGTTTGACTCCGGCATGATATAGTTCCCGAGTGGCAAGACGCTCAACATCCCCCGAGTTGGTATTAATGTTAAGGCTCTTATATAACTCATTAATCTCACCATAGTTAAACTTCAACACCCTGTCCCACCTCCTATTAAGCTGTCCCCGTCATTATATGAAAATTTCAACCCGAGTGTTTACCTAAACTCATTGACACCTAACTTGAGCATGACCCGACAAACTACATCTCAGTGATTTGCTTCCCCTAGCAGGGCCACATCGACCACAAACAGCAAGATTGTCCAAGCGGCTAGCCCCCTCTTGCCGGTAGATTAGGGCATGGCATCGCGGTCAAGAGAGGGAGAGATGGCGCAGGATAATCAGTTCATATTCGCACAGAGCCAGCACTTGGCGAGCCTGACTGCGCTGCGGGTCAACATGACAGCGTTTCGCTACGACCGTCATGCCCACGAGGAGTACTCCTTCGGCGTCACCCTGGCCGGACGGCAGAACTTCTTCTGCCATGGCAGCTTCCACTCCAGTCCGGCGGGCAGCGTCATCCAGTTCAATCCAGGGGATGTCCATGATGGCCATGCGGGAGACAACGCCAGCCTCGACTACACCATGCTCTATATTCCTCCCCACGAACTCACGCCGCTGTTTGCCAACGCGGCGGGGGAGCACACCGGGCAATACCGGCTACAGCAACCCCTGGTACGCGACAGCGGGCTGAGCGACTGCATACTCGAGCTGGCTCAGGCGGTGAACAGCCAGGCCGCCAGCATAGAGCAGGAGTTTGCCCTCTATCGACTCGCCGCCCGGGTGATGCAGCAGGCGGGCCGCTTCGAACCGGATACCAGGGTGAGCCGCATCGACAGGCTCCTGTTACAGGGGAGGGACTTCATCCATGGCCACTTCCAGCAGGATATCTCCCTGGCCGACATCAGCGCGGCGGCCAATATCTCCAAGTACCATTTCCTGCGTCTGTTTCGCCAGCAGCTCGGCATCACACCCCATCAATATGTGATCAACTGCCGCATCAATGCGGCGCGCCGCGCCCTGGAGAGAGGGGAGTCGGTGCAGGATCTGGTGTATCGCTACGGTTTCACCGATCTGAGCCACCTCAACCGCCGCTTCAAGCGCATCTACGGCATGACCCCGACCCAATACAGCGCCAACCTGAACCGCTGAGCCCAAGGACAGTTTCATGATTGAGATCCTCGCCTATGCCATTGGCATCATGTATACCCCTGGCCCCGTCAACCTGATTGGCCTCAATGCCGGCCTGGGCGGCCGGGCCCGTGCCTCTCTCGGTTTCTTCATCGGGGTCGGCATGGCCATGTGCCTGCTACTGCTTCTGTTTGGATGGCTGGGGGCCCGGTTGGTCGGAGCGGATACCCTGATTTATGTCAGTCTGGTGGGCTGCCTCTACATCACCTATCTCGCCATCAAGATTGCCCTCGACAAGGGCGAGGTCAACGGGCAAGCATCCTCGGCCCGCCCGCTCGGCATGGGCAATGGATTTATGATCCATCTGCTCAATCCCAAGGCCATGATAGCGACCCTGCCCATCACCAGCATCCAGTTCCCGGCGGCGCAGATCCACGGCTGGAGCCTGCTGCCCTGGTCCCTGTTGCTTGGCTTGCTGGCGGCGGGCGCACCGGGCAGCTATTCACTGCTGGGGGATCGCGTTGGCCGCCACATTCGAGACCCACGCTGGTTCAGGTACTTCAACCTCATCATGGCCGCCCTGCTGCTCTACTCCGCCGCATCTCTGGCCTATCAACATGTCTATCTGCCTCTCAGGGGCTGAGTCGCGCAGCTTCCCAATCTAGAGACCGACCAATAAAAACGGGCCTGCCACATTGGCAGGCCCGTCTGTCTTGCATCCCGTTTGTCTTATTCCGGCTGATGGAATGCCAGCGCGCCCAGATAATCCCCTTTACCCAGCTCGACCCCGGCCCGGCGCAGCAGGGCATAGGTCATGGTCAGGTGGAAATAGAAGTTCGGCAGCGCGTACTCGTAGAAACAGGTCTTGCCATCCATCCACTTGCCATTGGCCCAGTAAGGAAAGTACTTGCCGCTCTCGAACGCACTGTAGTCAGCATCCAGGTGGCCCTTGAGGAAGTCGATGGTCCCCTGGATACGACCACGAAGATCCGCCATGGTGGCCGGTTCGTCCGTGAAACTCGGATTGTCGTTGTGGCTGGCAGTCGCCACGCAGGCCTTGGCCGATTCGCAGCAAATCAGTACCTGCTTGCTCAGTGGCAACATATCGACGATGAGCCGATCACCGAAGAAGTTATTCACGTCGTACTTCTTCATCTCGGCATGGGCCGCCGCCTTGACCAGCAACTGGTCGAGGTTGGTGAGCATTTTGATAAACTGGGCGGTAAATTCACGGTTCATGATGCGCTCTCTATAAAGGCTGGGAGAGCCGCCCCGCAGGGCGGCGCAGCCCAATATAGCCCCTTTTTTCCTGCGCACACGCAGATTTGTGGCCCCGCCAACACAACCAGACGACAGCCTCTGCCGTAGGGCGAAACAGCGTGGCCCACTTGCAACCATATTGTCTGCTGGCCATCTCGATGAGCGCAGCCATCCGCTTGAATGGCCAGAGGAATGGGGAAAATTGCATAAAGAAAAAGCCCAGCATTGCTGCTGGGCTTTTGTGTTGGCTCCTCCTGCTGGACTTGAACCAGCGACATACGGATTAACAGTCCGCCGTTCTACCGACTGAACTAAGGAGGAATTGTACTTTTGAGACCAGATATTGCTATCTCATCACTTTAACTTGGTGCCCAGAGACGGAATCGAACCGCCGACACGGGGATTTTCAATCCCCTGCTCTACCGACTGAGCTATCTGGGCAATCTATAAATGGTGCCGGCTACCGGAATCGAACTGGTGACCTACTGATTACAAGTCAGTTGCTCTGCCTACTGAGCTAAGCCGGCACACTCAAACTGCTGTGCATGAACCAAATTTTTACTTCATGGCACCAAATATGGTGCCCAGAGACGGAATCGAACCGCCGACACGGGGATTTTCAATCCCCTGCTCTACCGACTGAGCTATCTGGGCGTGGCCGCTATTAAACGGATTTTGCCCTTGGGGGTCAACGGGAAATTTTACTTTTTGTCTCGTTCGTCTCTTTTTTGCACAACAAGCAGACTTTTGTGCATTTCTCATCCGGCTCAACCCCGATCCTGTCCCCTTTTGCCCCACAGTCTGGGCTCTTCCCCCTTGAGCAGGCGGGCAATATTTTCGTGGTGGCGGATCAGGATAAGGCAGGAGAGCAGTGACACCGGCAGCGTATATTCGGGTTTGAGCAGGTAGGCAAACAGGGGCGCCAGCAGCACGGTCACGATGGACGCCAGTGAGGAGTAACCACTGAGCAGGGCCACCAGCAGCCAGCTCACGACCACCATGGCCCCCATGTCGAGCCCGATGGGCAGCATGGTGCCAAGGGCGGTGGCGACCCCCTTGCCACCGCGAAAGTGGAAGAAGAGCGGGTACATGTGACCCAGGCAGGATGCCACGCCGATAAAGCCCAGATAGATGGGCTTGATACCAAGAAACCAGGAGAGATAGACGGGAGCCATGCCCTTGAGCATGTCGAGCAGCAGCACCAGCAGGGCGGCTCCCCGTCCCCCGAGGCGCAGCACATTGGTCGCCCCCGGATTGTGGGACCCATGGTCTCGCGGATCCGGCAGGCCGCTGGTGCGAGACACCAGCACGGCACTGGACAGGGATCCGCCCAGATAGGCCAGAATAATCATCAAAATCGTCAGGGCCGTCATCTTGGTCGTTTTTACCACGATATGAATGGGGTATGATGCGGGCCACATTCTCCGGTCCGGGTAACCCGGGCCGTTCGTCAATGGCACGTGATCTCAGGCCAGCATCCCTGCGCTGTTTCACAGCCCATCAAGAGTAAAGAAGAAGTACTGTCATGGACAAGGTGTTTATTCGTGGACTCGAGGTTTTGAGTACCATAGGGGTATACGAGTGGGAAAAAGGCATTCGCCAGAAGCTCCGTTTTGACCTCGAGATGGGCTTTGACAACCGCCCCGCCGCCGCAGGCGACGACATCACGCTGGCGCTCGATTACGCCACCCTCTCCCAGAAAGTGTCGGAGTACGCCAGCAGCAAGGTGGTGGAACTGGTGGAAACCATGGCCGAGCAGGTCGCCCACCTCATACTGACTGACTTTCGGGTGCAGTGGGTCAAGGTGACGCTGACCAAGCCGGGGGCCGTGCCCAACGCCGCCGGAGTGGGGGTCGAGATTCTGCGCCATCGCACCCCGACCGCGAGCGAACAGTGATGACCCGCGTTAGCATCCGCATCCAGATGCAACGGGAGCAGATCCGATGACACGTATCTACATCAGTCTGGGGTCGAACATAGAGAGGGATCACCACATCCGTGCCGGACTCGATGCCCTGCACGAACTGTGTGGCCCCCTTGAGGTCTCCCGGGTGTTTGAGAGCGAGGCGGTCGGTTTTGCCGGTCGCCCCTTCTACAACCTGGTGGTCGGTGCCGAGACGGCGCTGCCACTGGCCGAGCTCTGCCGCCAGCTGAGGGCCATGGAGTTTGCCCACGGTCGTGAACCCGATGCCAAGAAGTTTGCCCCCCGCACCCTGGATCTCGACCTGCTGCTCTATGGGGATCTCGTCTGCCAGGAGCCCGTCGCCCTGCCCCGCGGCGAGATCCTGACGAACGCCTTCGTGCTCTGGCCCCTGGCCGAGTTGGCCCCCGCGTTGCCCCATCCCGAGACGGGCCAGCCGCTGGCCGAGCACTGGGCAGCCTACGACAAAGCCTCCCAGCGACTCACCCCCATTCCCTTTGCCTGGATACCCGCTCACGCCCTGGCCTGATCCTCGGCGCGCTGGTGGGCCAGCCTCTCGTCCGCCAGCTAACCCATGCGCTGAGGGGATAATCTCTGATAAGCAGTGCTGATTGGTCAGTCGAGGGGAGAGAGGGCACTATGGGGGCCACACAGGAGCCCATCATGCCCCAAGACCACAGCACCACCCTCGCGACTGCCAGGGCCGATCTCGACCGCCTGCAACAGATCCACGCCTTCAACCTGCAACTGCTGAACGCGCTGCCCCATCGCCAATACAACCATGAACCCATACTCGATTACGCCACGGACGAACGGGTCAAGGCGCGTCTCGGCTGGCTTGGGGTGTTCAGCAAGACACTGTTTCTGCGCTTCAAGGATGGCCGCTTCGCCCTCTTGCTGACCCACAGGGAGGGGCGCCTCGATGCCAGGACCGTGCGTGCTCACCTCGGCGCCAGCCCCTCCATCTGCGACCCGGCCGAGATGCAGCAAGAGACAGGTTGCCTGCCCGGTGCCCTCTGCCCCTTCCTGCCCCGTCCCGATATCCCCCTGCTGGTTGACCCCGCCCTGTTGACCCATTCTGCATTCACCTGGACCCCGGGCCTGCCCGACGTGACCCTGGAGCTGGATAGCGAGACGCTGCCCATCCTGCTGGCTCGATTGACCAATCAGGTGATTTATCTGTATGACAATGGCGTGGCAAAATCCATCGACCCCTGCGCCGCTCAGCCCGACATAAAAGGATAAAGCCGCCTTCAAGATATACCTTCGCGAGCCGATACCCCTTGCACACCATTTGCTCGTGAGGTCGCCGTGAGCGTCAAGCAAAAACTCTTGTTATCCGCCATCCTGGTGGCCGGGATCCAGGCCATCGTCATGGGGGTCGTGTTCTACTTCTCCGCCCAGGAGTCGCGCAGCAGCGCCGAGATGCTGCTGACCAAGCAGGTAGAGGCCGATCTCCTCGCCCTGAATCTGAAGGAGAAGGAGTTTCTGCTACACAAAGACCCCGTGGCAGCCACCGCCTTCGGCGCACTGCGGGATGAAGCCAGCCGCCTGCTCGCCGACATGGCCAGAGACCATCAGGGCCCCCAGCAGGCCGACATCCTCAAGTTTGCTACTCAGCTTCAGGATTATGCCCGCCAGTTCGAGGCCCTGCGTGCCCAGCAGGAGAAGATAGGTTTCACCCCGGAAAGCGGCTATTACGGTGCCCTGCGCGGTGCCATCCACGCCCTGGAGCAAGAGCTGAAGCGCCGGGATCAGCAGCAGGAGAGCCTGCTGATGCTGCAACTGCGCCGGGATGAGAAAGACTTCATGCTGCGCCGTGAGCTGCGCTATAGAGACAAGTTTGAGCAAGACCTGGCCCCCCTGAGCGCAGCCCTCGCTGGCGAACCTGCCCTCGCCGCCCTGCTCGAGCAATACCGCCAGAACTTCCTCGCCCTGGTGAGCCAGGAGCAGCGCCTGGGTCTGAGTGCCAAGGAGGGGCTGCGCGCCGAACTCAACCTCAGCGCCGAGCAGATGCGCCAGGCGGGCATGCGGCTGACTCAGGCACTCTCCCGGGAAGCCGAGGCCACCCATGATCGCATCCTCTGGATCATGGGCTTGCTCTGCAGCCTCGGCATATTCGTGGCCCTGGGCCTCAATCTGCTCATTGGTCGTGATGTCATGACGGGCCTGCAACGGCTGGCCGACACCATGCGTCGGGTGACGGCCAGCAGCGATCTCACCCTGCGCGCCCGCATCACCTCCAAAGATGAATTCGGCGCCATGGGGCGCGACTTCGACACCATGCTTGAGCATTTCAACAAGGTCATCGGCCAGGTGATCGCCTCGGTCACGGATCTCGAGCAGCTCACCGCCCAGCTGCAGCGCAACGCCAACGCCGCCCGGGAAGGGACCCAGCAGCAGTTGCAGGAGAGCGATCTGGTCGCCACCGCCGCCACCGAGATGGAGAGCACGGTGCAAGAGATCGCCAACAACACTGAGAGTGCCGCCGACAGCGCCCGCACTACCAACCTGAGCGCTCAGCAGGGCCGGGATAGCGTGGAGACCACCATGGCGGTCATTCACTCCCTCTCTGCCAAGCTGGAGGCCTCCAGCCAGGTGGTGCAGGAGCTGGCCGAAGAGAGTCAGCAGGTGGGCAATGTGCTGGCGGTGATCCGTGCCATCGCCGAGCAGACCAACTTGCTGGCCCTCAACGCCGCCATCGAGGCCGCTCGGGCCGGGGAGCAGGGCCGCGGTTTCGCCGTGGTCGCCGACGAGGTACGCAATCTGGCCATGCGTACCCAGCAGAGCACCAGCGAGATAGCCACCATCGTCAGCGGGCTGCAGGCCCGCACCCAGAGCGTGGTCAGCCTGATTGGCGAGTGCCGCAGCCAGGGAGAGCGCAGCGTCGAAGCCGCCGCCGAGGCGAGCCAGCAGCTTGCCAACATCACCCGCCAGATGGATCAGATGATGGACATGAGCACCCAAATCGCCACGGCAGTCGAGGAGCAGAGCTCGGTGGCGAGCGAGATCAACCGCAACGCCGTGGTGATCCGCGACATCGCCAACGAGGCCATGGAGCAGGCCGAGCAGAACAGCCGCGCCAGCCAGAATGTGGCCGAGCAAGCCAGTCTGTTGCACCAGGCGGTCGATCAGTTCCGGGTCTGATCCCTGAAAATAACAAGGGCGGCCCCGGGCCGCCCTTGTCGTTCTCCACTCGCAAGTATCAGCCTGCTCCGTTCGACTCTTTCTGTCAGCCCGCTCAGGCCGCGTCGGAACGTTTTCCCTCCCGCTCATCCCTGAGCTGAGCGAAGATCATCGCCGCCAGCATCGACATCAAACCGATGCAGAGGTAGGTGAGGTGAAAACCATGCAACCACTGTTCACTGTGCGCCGCCGCAAACAGACCCAGCAGGCTGGCGGCGATGGCGACCCCCAGGCTCATGGAGAGCTGCATCACCACGGAGAGCAGGCCGTTGCCGCTGCTGGCGTGCTCGGCACTCAGATCTTGCAGCGTGAGAGTATTCATGGCGGAGAACTGCAAGGAGTTGACGGCGCCGAATACCCCCAGCCAGATGAGCAGTGCCCAGTAGGGCAAGTCATTGTCGATGAGGGAGAAGCTGGCGATCAGGGCGCCCAGCAGCAGGGTATTGCCCACCAGAATACGGCGATAACCGATGCGCGGGATCAACTTGTTGACCAGGGTCTTGGTCAACATGGCGCCGATGACCGTCGGGATCATGGTCATACCGGCCGCGCTCGGTGAAAAGCCCAGGCCCAGCTGGAGAAACAGGGGGGTGAGGAAGGGCATGGCGCCACTGCCGAGCCGGGCAAAGAGGTTGCCCCAGACGCCGATGGCAAAGGTCTTGGTCTGAAACAGCGCCAGGCTGAACAGGGGCCGCTCGGCATTGGCGGCATAGAGCCAGTAGCTCGCCATGGCCGCCAGACCGGTGATGAGCAGCAACAGAGACCAGCCGGTGGAGAGGCTGTGCTCCCCCAGCCCCTGCAGACCCACCGAGACCAGCACCATGCCGGCACTGAACATCACGAAACCACGCCAGTCGAATCTGGGGGTCTCGCGCCGCATCTCCGGCATGTAGTGCCAGCTGGCGATAAAGCCGAGCAACCCCACCGGCAGATTGATGAGGAAGACCCAGTGCCAACTCGCGACCTCCACCAGCCAGCCCCCCAGTGCGGGCCCTATCAATGGGCCGACCAGGCCTGGGATGGTCACGAACGACATCACCTTGAGCAGCTCTCGCTTGCTGAAGGCACGCAGCACGGCGAGACGCCCCACCGGCATCAACAGGGCACCGCCCACCCCTTGCAAGACCCGGGCGGCCACCAGCATGGCAAGAGTGTTGGACATGGCGCAGGCCAGCGACCCTAAACTGAACAGGGCGATGGCCCACAGATAGACACGGCGGGTGCCAAATCTGTCCGCCAGCCAGCCGGAAGCCGGGATCAAGAGCGCCACCGTCAACATGTAGGCGATGACCACCGACTGCATCTGCAACGGGCTCTCGCCCAAGGTCGCGGCCATGCTCGGCAGCGCGGTGTTGAGGATGGTGCCATCCAGGGTCTGCATGAAGAAGCCGACCGCAGTCAGCCAGGGCAACCACTTGAGCTGGGCCGCCGAGAGTTCCGGGTGTGGCTGCGTCATTGAGATCTCCGTCAGGGGTTAGCGCCAGGGAACAGGTCCCACATCCGATCCGGTCTTGTCAGAGCAACAACCGCGACAAGGCGGCGTGCTGACAGGCTGATAGAACAGCCCTTGCTGTTTGGGCAGCCCCAGCCAGTCTCGCAGGATCTCACCCACTTGCACAAGCCCCGCCTCGGCGCAGAGCCGGCGTCCGGTGCATCATGGCACAGACCCGGGTGCCGCAAGCGCAGCATCGGGCTAATCAATCCAAATGACGCTCATGACATGGGTCGGATTGGCCGACCCACACAGCACCACTCAGGCGTCGGGGGCACCCAGCATGGCCCTGAGCTGGGCCGCCAGACCTGGCTCCTGGGCCTTGAGGGTCGCCAGAAACAGCGCCTCTATCCCGGCGCGCTCTGCGCGCTTGACGATGAAGACCAGCCGGGACTGGGCCCGCCCTTCCGGCCAGTCGAGCAGCGTCTGCAGCGGATAGAGCTGGCCGTGCACACCGTGGATCACCACGGGCTGACTCTCCCCTTCCAGTTGCAGTATGCCCTTGAGCCGCAGCAGGGCATCCCCGTGGGTGAGCTGCACCGCTTCGATGGCGGCCAATAACCGGGCCGGTTTGAGGGGCTCACCGATCCGCAGGGAGAAGCTCTCTATGTTGCCATGTTCGAAATGGGTCGGCGCGGCCGTGCCCACCTTGGCGGCGAACGGCTGCATCTTGGGTTGCATTATCTGCTGCATTGGGGAAGCCAGCCCCTGCCTGGGCGCCTCGGTGCGCAGCCAGGCGAGCAGACGGCGCACATCCCGCCCCGCCCCTTCGTTGTAAGCGCCCAGGGTCTCCAGCACGGTCGGGGAGAGCGCCCCCTGAGTGACATGTTCGATGGGGGCCGCCGGGTTGAGCGCCACCAGCTGGGTTTCCACCCGCACCAGCGTCTCCACATCCACCAGATCGCCCTTGCTGATCACCAACAAGTCCGCCAGCGCCACCTGCTTGACCGCCTCGTACTGGCTCGCCAGCTGCTGCTCGATGTGGCCGGCATCCACCACAGTCACAGTGCCATCGAAGCGGTAGCGCTGGGCGATGAAGCCCTCTTCCCGCAGGGTGAACAGCACGGGAGCGGGATCCGCCAGACCCGTGGTCTCGATGATGAGTCGCTTGAAGGGTTTGATCTTCTTCTGGATGGCCTTCATAAACAGCCCCTGCAGCGCCTCCACCAACGAGCCCTGCACCGAGCAGCAGATGCAGCCCGAATCGAGCAGTACCACCTGCTCGTCTATCTGCTGCACCAGATGATGATCCAGCCCGATGGAACCGAACTCGTTGATGAGCACGGCGCACTCGCCAAGTTCAGGCTGCTTGACCCAGTGGTTGAGCAAGGTGGTCTTGCCGCTGCCGAGAAAGCCGGTCAGCAGGGTCACGGGAATGCGGGTATCCTGGTTGTCAGTCATGGCTCTCTCCTGCCATCGGGGCGGCCGGGGCAAACAGCTGGCCCAGCCAACGGTTTTCGAAGCGGCTCTGGGGATCCAGCTCGGCCTTGAGCGCCATGAAGTCGTGCCAGCGTGGCAACAGGGTCGGGAAGTCGTAGAGATCCATCGCCAGGTGCTTGCCAAAATGCGGAATGCCACCGAGCGGCACCAGCAGCTGTTGCAGCTCGCGCATCTGCTCCATGGAGCCATTGACGAAGGTACCATCCGCCGCCAGGTAGACCAGGAAGCCTATCCAGCAGACGTCCTGCTGATAGGCGCCGCTGAGCCAGGCCTCGGAAGGTCCGGTGCAGCGCAGGATGAAGGGGTAGTGCAGCACGCCGGGGTTCGCCTCCTGCCACGCCTGCAAGATCTCTAGCGCCTCGTTCATGCGGTGCAAGGGCACCGCTACCTCACAGTTGATCTGCGGCGCCGGTATCCCCTTGCAGAGGATCTGATAGACGTTGCCCACTAAGTCAGAGGCATCCTTGAAGCGGCGCACCGTCTCGAAATGTTCCCCCGCCAGGGCCTCATCCTTGGTGTCCTTGGCCATCTTCTGCAAGGTGGCGTCTATGGTGGCGTTCATGCGGGCGTCTATGTCACCCTCCAGCAGCAGCGGCTCGCTGCCCCCTGCCCGGTAGCGGGCTACTTCCTCATCGCTGGCGGGGTCCACCAGCCAGATGTGGCTCTCCCCCGTCCAGGCGAACCACCAGCTCTTCACGAAGCCATGTTCGCGATTGAGCCGCTCGTTATGGGCCAGCAGGAAAGGATAATCGGTGGTGAACTTGGTGCAGCGCATGATGCGGTTTGGCACCGTCCTGAGGGTGACTGCCAGCAAGATACCGAGCAGTCCCAGTCCCATCACGAAGGCACCGAACTGGGGATGCGCGCGGTCAATGTCGCGGATCTCCCCATCGGCCAGCATGATGCGCAGCGCCAGTACGGCATCCCCCAGGGTGGATTGGTGCAGCCCCTGACCATGGGTGCCTGTGCTGAGTGCACCGCCCAGAGTCTGAATGCCGATCACCCCGGGGGAGGCTGGCAGCATGCGATCCATGGCGATGAGCTCGCCATAGATGGTATCGAGCGGCGTCGCCGCGTGGTAAGTCACGCTGTCTGCCGTCACCCCGAGCTGGCCAGTCAGCTTGCAGAGATCCACCAGCAGCGCCTGGCTGCCTTCGGCATAGACGCTGTGAATGGGTTCGAAGGAGAGGCCGGAGCCGAGCAACCGGATCTTGCGGCCAGGCTGTTCGCGCAGCAGACGCTGCAGCTCCTCATGACTGCCGGGACGCCAGACCTGATCCAGGGCGCCGAGGGGGTTGGTTCTGGACCAGTTGAACAGCACCTCCCGATCCGCGATCGCCTTGATGCTATGAAATGCCTGGAACCTGACCGTCATACCGCGCCTCATCTGACTTCAAAATGAGCCTGGATTCTACCGAAAAGCGAGCGCCAAGGCATGAAAAACAAGCCCCTACAGTCGAGGGTGGATAACAATGGCGCCACCCAGAGCAGTGATCGCCATGACGCAGCCAGGGCCAGCTACAGGGCCACATCGACCAGCAAACCGCCGGATACAGCGTCACATCATGCTCTCTTGAATCCAGTAACAATGTGCAAGAGGCAGCTCGGTTCAGATGGCAGACCCGCGTCAGGTCGATTCAAGGAGCCTCAGCCGGGCATCACTCTCCCCCTCGGGCATATCCGCCAACTGCTCATCGCAAAACTGCCGGACAGGCACGGGGCGGCCAAACAGATAACCCTGCAAGCAGGCTACCTTGCCCTTGAGGTAGTCGGCCTGCTGCCGAGTCTCGACCCCTTCTGCCACCAGGGCCAGACCGAGTCGGCTGCCCAAGTCGATCACATTGTCGACTATGTGTTCGGAGAGCGACTCGGTGCCGATCCGGCCGATGAAGGATTGATCGATCTTGAGGAAATCTATATGGAATTGCTGCAGGTAGACCAGGCTGGAGTGGCCGGTGCCAAAATCATCCATCGCCAGCTGCACTCCCAGCGCATCGAGCTGCTTGAACAGCTCAAGGGTGTGGGGATCCGCCACCAGCAGCTCCCGTTCGGTCAGCTCGAGTACCAAGACGACCTTGCCCGGCTTGAAGCGCGAGAGGAACTCACGACACTGATCCAGCAGCACATTGTCACGGCAATGGGCGGCACTGATGTTGAAGCTGATGTGGAAACCATCGGGCAACTGCGCCTGCCTGGTCGCCATCACCGCTCCCACCTCCGTCATGATGAGATGGGTCATGGGCACGATCAGGCCACTGGCCTCCGCCTGGGGAATAAAGAGATCCGGGCGGATCAGCCCTGCGGTGGGGTGTTGCCAGCGCATCAAGACTTCGGCCCCCATGACCCGCTCGCTATCACTGGCCACCAAAGGCTGCAGGAAGGGGACAAACTCTCTGGCCTGCAAGGCGCGGGCAAGCTCGTTGGTCGGCGACCGCGGCCGGCCCAGCAACCACCACATGATGAAGGCGAAACCGACACAGAAGCTGAACAGCAATATCAACCCGAAACTGTGATACTGCAACAGGCTCAGCCAGCTGGAGGCGAGCCGATGCCCTGCGCGAATAGTGAGGGGGTAGGTCTCGGAGCTCAGGCTAACCTGGGCCAGACCTGTCCAGAACGGCGTCTTGTCAAAGAAATGGCCCTGCTCGTCAAGCCAGCGCCCGCCCACATTCAACATGACCTCGAGGGAGGGATCACTGAGATGCAGGATGAAGTTCAAGTAATCGCCATCGACCAGGGTGACGACGGCAGCATCGCCCTGTTTCGCCCGCATCGCCAGGAAAGGGTGATCCTTGCGTGCCGGGCTGGTATTGCCGAGCAACAGACTGCCTTGGCTATACTGTTCGACTCTATAAGGCATCTTGATCGCACCGAAGAAAGAGGTGCAATAGATCTTGCCTTGCCGCGCCAGATTGACCGAGCGGACGAAGGGCACCAGAGCAACCTGCTCCCGCAAGGTATCCAGGGCCACCTCACAGGGCTTGCCCAACAGTGGCAAGACCTTGCGATTGGCCTCCTGTGCATGGCCCAGCATGGTCTCCATCAGCATCATGGTCCGGGCTGCCGCGGCATTGGACTGCTGCAGCAGTTCGGTCTGATAACGGCTATGCAGCGCCAAACTGCCAAGCAGCATGGGCAGCGAGAACATCAGCAAGGTGATCAGCAGGCGCAAGCGGGGGCGAGTCGTATCGAACGTGGGACTATAAGGCATAACGGATCCAGCCACTAAAGAGGCCGATATTCTAACAGCTGTAACTGAACCCTGACCTAACCGTACAAAAAACACTCTCCCCTCGAGGGTACTGAGGTCCGGCGTGCGAGAACCTGACACTCGGGGCGATGACTGGGCGCAATCCGCAGCAGAGCCGGGACTCAGGCCACCCTGACAAGCGTCTGCTTATCCCCCACCTCTGCTTTTGATAACGCATCACAGAAAGACCGCAGCGACGCAGGATGACCGAACAGATAGCCCTGCAGGTAATCCACCCCCTTGCCGCGAAGATAGTCGGCCTGCATCTCGGTCTCGACCCCTTCCGCCACCAACGCCAGGCCGAGCCGGGTCGCCAGATCGATGACGTTGTCAACGATGTGTTCGGACAGCGACTCGGTGCCGATCCGGCCGATAAAGGATCTGTCGATCTTGAGATAGTCCACATGAAACTGCTGCAGGTAAGCCAGGCTGGAGTGGCCGGTACCGAAATCATCGATGGCCAGCTTGACCCCCATTTCATCCAGCTGCTTGAACAGCGCGAGGGTGTGCGCGTCCGCCACCAACAGCTCACGCTCGGTGAGCTCCAGTACCAACACCACCTGACCCGGTACGAAGTGCCCAAGGAAGGCGCGGCAGTCCGTCAGCAAGGAGAAGTCCCGGCAGTGGACGGCACTGATGTTGATGCCGACATGAAAGCCGTCCGGCAGTCTCTCCTGCCGCTGACCCAGCTGCTGGGCCACATCCCGCATCAACAGCTGGGTCATGGGCACTATGACGCCGCACGCTTCCGCCTGGGGAATGAACAAGTCCGGTCGGATCAGGCCGGAGGTGGGGTGCTGCCAGCGCATCAGCACCTCGGCCCCCATCAGCTTGCCACTTCGGCTGGCTATCAGCGGTTGCAGGTAGGGCACAAACTCCCTGGCCCGCAGCGCCCGCTTCAGCTCCCCTTCCATGGTGCCCGGTCGCCCCAGCAGCCACCACACCAGCAGTGAGATGGTCAGGGAGAAGCCCAGCAACATCAAGATGGTCAGATGCCTGACACGCCACAGCGCCTCCCAGGTGGAGGGCAGTTCGAAACCGGCATAGACGGAGAGCGGGTAGTGTTCGGACTTGGCCTTGTGCACCGCCAGGGTCGGCAATCTGTGATAGCCCTCCACCAGATGGCCCTGTTCGTCCAGCCAGGCATTGCCCACATGCAGCTGCGCTTTCCCCGAGACAGGGGCACTCAGGGCCAGCATCAGCTTCAGGTATTCGCTGTCGATGGTGCTGAGCACGGCCCCATCCTGCGACTCGGTGCGCACCACCAGCATGGGGTGATTGGCCCTGACCGGGTTGCCCGACAGCAGCCGCAGGAAGCCCCCGCTATAGCGACCGACGTCATCCTCCCAGTGCACATCCCCGAACAGCGAATTGCAGTAGACCCCATAGTGGTTGATGAGGCTGGCACTGCGAACGAAAGGGGTCAAGGTCACCTCCTTGCGCAGGGTCAGCAGCGACGTGTTGCAGGGGTGGCTGATCAGCGGGAAGATGTTTCTGTTGACCCCCTCGGCATGATGCAGCATGGCCTCTATCAGGCGCACAGCCTTGGTGGCCGCCAGCTCGGATTGCTTGTCCAGGGTGTGCAGGTAGTTGTTGTGCAGTTCCCACAATCCCACCGAGGCCGGGCATGCGAACACCAGCAAGGCACATAGCAGTCGCCAACAGGGGCGCGTGGCATCTAATCCCAATAGAGACATCGTCTGATCATCCAGAAATGAGGCGGATAGAACGACCAACCCCATGACGTCGGCACCTTGCCGGCATGAAGCACAGAGTCGTAGCCAAAAAGCGAGGCATGATACAGCGGCCGATCCATTGCGCTCACGAACCAGATCAGTTTTTGCTCAATAAAACGAGAAATGCGGCGAGAGGTCATGGGGATGAGCCGACAAGGAGTGACAGCCGTGATGCTCCCCGTTTGGATCGCCCACGGCAGAGCGCAGGATCCGCAATCTCCTCAGCCAGCGCCATGAAAAAGCCCCGGCATGGACCGGGGCTGTTCTTCAGACTGCCTGCGCCAGTCGGCGCCAATCCTTATACCGCTTGCTGCAAAATCACCGCATCGGCCTTCTGGGTATAGGAGGCGATTTCGTTGAAGTTGAGGTAACGGTAGGTATCAGCCGCAGTGGCATCCAGGGTCTTGGCGTACTCAAGGTACTCGGCCACGGAGGGGATCTTGCCCAGGATGGCTGCAACGGCGGCCAGCTCGGCAGACGCCAGATAGACATTGGCCCCCTTGCCCAGACGGTTCGGGAAGTTGCGGGTGGAGGTGGAGACCACCGAGGCCCCTTCCGCGACCCGCGCCTGGTTACCCATGCACAGGGAGCAGCCGGGTATCTCGATGCGGGCACCGACCCGGCCGAAGATGCCGTAGTAGCCCTCTTCGGTCAGCTGATCGCGGTCCATCTTGGTGGGCGGCGCTATCCACATCCGGGTCGGCAAGGAGCCCTGATACTTGTCCAGCAGCTTGCCGGCGGCGCGGAAGTGGCCGATGTTGGTCATGCAAGAGCCGATGAACACCTCGTCGATCTTGTCACCCGCCACGTCGCTCAGCAGACGGGCATCGTCCGGATCGTTCGGTGCGCAGAGGATAGGTTCCTTGATGGTGGCCAGATCGATCTCGATGATTTCGGCGTATTCGGCATCCTTGTCCGCTTCCATCAGCACGGGGTTGGCCAGCCACTCTTCCATCCCTTTGATACGACGGGTGATGGTGCGCACGTCGCCATAGCCTTCGGAGAGCATCCATTTCAGCATGACGATGTTGGACTTCAGGTACTCGGCGATGGGGGCCTGATCCAGCTTGATGGTGCAACCGGCGGCGGAGCGCTCGGCACTGGCATCGGCCAGCTCGAAGGCTTGTTCGACTTTCAGGGTCGGCAGACCTTCAATCTCGAGGATGCGGCCGGAGAAGGCGTTCTTCTTGCCCGCTTTCTCGACGGTCAGCAGCCCTTTCTGGATGGCGGCGTAGGGGATGGCATGGACCAGGTCACGCAGGGTGATGCCAGGTTGCAGCTCGCCCTTGAAGCGCACCAGAATCGATTCCGGCATGTCCAGCGGCATGACGCCGGTGGCGGCGGCGAAGGCCACCAGGCCAGAACCCGCCGGGAAGGAGATGCCGATGGGGAAACGGGTGTGGGAGTCACCACCGGTACCCACGGTATCGGGCAGCAACATGCGGTTCAACCAGGAGTGGATGACGCCATCACCCGGACGCAAGCTTACACCGCCGCGGTTCATGATGAAGTCCGGCAGGGTGTGGTGGGTCTGCACGTCGATAGGCTTGGGGTAAGCCGCGGTGTGGCAGAAGGACTGCATGGTCAGATCGGCGGAGAAGCCCAGACAGGCCAAATCCTTGAGCTCATCGCGGGTCATGGGGCCCGTGGTGTCCTGGGAGCCGACCGTGGTCATCTTGGGCTCGCAGTAAGTGCCGGGACGAATGCCCTGCACGCCGCACGCCTTGCCGACCATCTTCTGGGCCAGGGTGTAGCCCTTGCCGGTATCGGCGACCGCTTGCGGGCGACGGAACACGGTGGAGAACGGCAGACCCAGCACTTCGCGGGCCTTGTCGGTCAGGCCACGGCCGATGATCAGCGGAATACGGCCACCGGCACGCACTTCATCGATCAGCACATCGGTCTTGAGCTCAAACTCGGCCAACACCTGCTCGGTGCCATGGAGCTTGATCTTGCCCTCATAGGGGAAGATGTCGATCACATCGCCCATGTTCAGCTTGGCCACATCCACTTCGATGGGCAGCGCACCGGCATCTTCCATGGTATTGAAGAAGATCGGGGCGATTTTGCCGCCGAGGCAAACGCCGCCAGCGCGCTTGTTCGGCACGAACGGAATGTCGTCACCCATGAACCAGAGCACGGAGTTGGTCGCGGATTTACGGGAAGAGCCGGTACCGACCACATCGCCGACATAAGCCAGCGGGAAGCCCTGCTCTTTCAACGTATCGATGGTCTTGATGGGACCTATGGTGCCGTCATTGTCCGGGGTGATGCCTGGGCGGGCGTTCTTCAGCATGGCCAGGGCATGGAGCGGGATGTCGGGACGGGACCAGGCATCCGGTGCGGGGGACAGGTCATCGGTGTTGGTCTCACCGGTCACCTTGAACACGGTGACGGTGATCTTCTCGGCCAGTTCCGGACGGTTCAGGAACCAGTCGGCATCGGCCCAGGATTGCAATACCTGTTTGGCGAAGGCGTTACCGGCCTCGGCTTTCTCCTGCACATCGTGGAAGGAGTCAAACATCAGCAGGGTGTGGGAGAGGCCCTTGGCAGCAAGAGGGGCCAGTTCGGCGTGGTCGAGCAGGTCGATCAGCGGCTGGATGTTGTAGCCACCCTGCATGGTACCGAGCAGCTCGACCGCTTGGGCGGCGCTCAGGATAGGCGACAGGGTTTCACCCTTGGCGACCGCGGTCAGGAAGCCTGCCTTGACGTAGGCGGCCTCATCGACGCCGGGCGGGACGCGGGAGGACAACAGCTCTTTCAGAAAATCTTCTTCGCCGGCGGGGGGGGCCTTGAACAGTTCAACCAGTGCGGCAACTTGCTCTGCGTTCAGAGGTTTGGCAACCACGCCCTCGGCGGCACGTTCTTCGACGTGTTTACGGTAGGTTTCAAGCACGACTAATTCCTCTTTGGTCTTTTTTGGGGCTCGCCCAGGCTGGCGGCGATCGTCCTTGCGGGACACCCTTAGGGTGCCCCCCACTATATAAGTTTTAACGAGTAATTAAAATCCAATCCCTGCACACTTATTCACCTCAACCAGCTAACCATTTAAAGTTGCTGATGTTTTGGCTGTTAACAGAAAACACAGAAAATTCAACTTAACAAGTTGTCAGCATTTACACCCTATTCGAAGGTACTGCCCAGCTGCAGATAGATGACATCATTCCCGCCCTCCGCCATGCCGTAGCCCAGGAAGATGGGGCCGAGGAAGCTCTCTATCCCCACATAGACGGAACCTGCGAGGATGGAGCTCTCCAGGCTGATATCCTCGCCCTTGTTCCAGACCCCGCCCCGTTCGATGGAGCCGCCCAGATAGAGGGGCGCCCGCAGCGCGCCGAAGTCGTTATCCGCCACCCGGTAGATATAGCGCAGGCCACCAAACAGGCTGTAGCGCCCGGAGAGCTCATAGCGCTGGTAACCGGATAGACGGAACAGGCCGCCGAGATCCTGAATGTCGAGGGGGATAACCTCATCGGTGTCCAGGCCTCCGCCCTCGAGCAACAGGTTGATACTGTGCCTGTCCCAGGACCAGGGCTTGATGAGGGAGAGGTGATAGCTGACACCCGACGAATGGTTGTCGCCATCCAGACCGGTGTTATCGTCCGTTGAGACCCGGGTATAACCCGCTCTGACATCCCACTGCACCCCTTCATAGGGGAAGTAGCGGCTGTCGAGGGTGTCGTGTTCGAAGCGCACGTAGGGACCCCAGGCGGTGGCATCGACAGTGGCATCCTTGAAGTTTTGCAGATCTATCTTGCCTATCTTGCCGTTCAAGCCGATGGAGACGCGGCTCCAGGGTTGGCGGTTCCAGCCAAGGGAGGCATCCGCACTGAAGAAGTTATATTCCGACTCCACAAAGTCGACCGGCAAGAACCCCGCCTCGTCCGGTGAGACAAAGAGCCGACGCTGGGTCTTGTCATAGCCCAGGCTCGCCTCGCCATAGAAGGTCTGCGACGACTCCAGCGGGGTATAGAAGTCTGTTTTGACGTGCTTGGCCGTGCCGAGCGACGCCTCGGTCAGCCACTCGGCCCCCAGATCGTTCACATTGGTCAGGGTGTAGGACATGCCGACGTTGTAGTTGGAGTCGCTCTGGAAATCATCGGAGAAGCCGAGCTGGAAGTTGAGATAGCCCGGCCCCCAGTTCTTCTCGCTGGCATCGACCACCAACACGTTCTCACCGTTGCGCTCCTCGACCTGATAGGTGATGCGATCGAAGGACTCCAGGGCGTAGAGGCGGCGAATACCTGCTTCCAGGCTCTCGTTGGTCTGCACCTTGTCGGGGCGAACCTTGAGGGTGGCTATCATGGTCTCGTCAGAGAGACGGGACTTGTTGACCAGCTCTACCTTGTCGATGAAGTAGGCTGGCTGGCCGCTGCGCTCGGCGCGGCGACTCAGCTTCTGATTGCGATAATCGGCATAGTCCGCCTTGGAGAGCGAGAGCCCGTCGAGCTGGCTGGCGGCCCGCCTGGCCACAGCTTCACCATTTTCAATGCCCTCCGGCATCAGGGCAAAATCGGCGATGCCCATGCCGCCGAACTCCGGCACCAGCAGTATATCTTTGGGGCCCAGCAGCGCCTTCTGCTTGTCGGTGCCCACTTGCGTCATGTAAGTGGTGAGCTGATCTATCATGGCCAGCCCGGACTTGAGCTCCTCCCGGGTGCGCAGCTTGGCACCGATGTCGATGGCGATGACAATGTCGGCGCCCATGGCCTTGGCCACATCGACCGGCATGTTGTTGACCGAGCCGCCATCGGCGAGGATATGCCCCTCCCACTCCACCGGCTTGAGTGCACCGGGGATCGACATCGAAGCCTGCATCGCTTTGGCCAGGCTACCGTGGTCCAGCACATAAGGGGTGACTGTCTCCATGTCGGTCGCGACCGCACGGTAAGGGATCGGCAGATCGTCGAAGCTCTTTTGTACCGGCAGGTTGGAGGTGGCGAAACGCAGCAGGCTGGCCATGGACTGGCCCTGGAAGAAACCATCCGGCAACTGGGTGGTATTGCCGTTGACGCCGATGTCGGCGCGCAGCTGGTATTGCTCATTTTGCTGCTTCTTGCGCAAGGAGAGTTCGTTGCGCCCCACCTTGTCCTGATAACCCTTGTTCCAGTCGATGGCCAGCGTGGTGCGCTCCACCTCCTCGGCGCTATAGCCCATGGCATACATGCCCGCCACATAGGAGCCCATGCTGGTGCCGACGATGATGTCGACCGGGATCCGCTTCTCCTCCAGCACCTTGAGCACCCCTATGTGAGCCGAGCCCTTGGCGCCGCCACCACTGAGTACCAGTGCGATTTTGGGGCGTTCACTCGCCATGGCCTGGCCACCAAACAGGGCAAGCAACGGCAGACAGCCGAGCAGCAGAAGCAGAGTGCGGGTCCATTCCCGGCGAGCAGCGTACATATGAGTGTCCATGGGGTCGATGCGGCATTGCAATGATTGCAGCCTACTATAAGAGCCAATCAAGGAACAGCAAGCCTCTATCCCGACCAGGTGCCATGGCGCCCGGCACCGATCCCGGAGCCCCTATCCACCCGAGCCAGGGCCCAGGCACACGAACGCTGATGCCAGATGACACCGAGCCCCCCTCGTCTGCTGTGCGCGCAAACGCAAACCCTGAATAAAAACCCGTCCAGCCTCAAGAATGCCCTCCCCCGGCCGCTACTATCATGACCTCCTTTTCAACCGGATCCCGAGTCAACGCCATGCTTGCAAGCCTGACCCTCAAACAGAAAATTATTGCTACCGTCACCCTGGCCGTGGTGCTCTCCTGCCTGCTGGTGGGTTATTTCAGTCAGCGCTCGGCCCAGCAGCTGATCGAGAGCCGCATGTTCGAACAGGAGCTGCCGAACCTGACCCAACGGATCAGCAAGGACATCGAAAAGGATCTCAACTCGGTGGCCAACGCCGCCAAACAGCTGGCCAATGACCGCTTCGTGCTGGACTGGGTCGCCCGCGGCATGCCCAAGGAGCAAGAGAGCATCCTTATTGGTCAGCTCAAGGATCTCACGGCGCAATATGACCTGGTGACCGCCTCCTTCGCCGATCGGCAGAGCGCCGCCTACTACAACCAGGATGGTTTCCTGCGCAACCTGACCCCGGAGCAGGACGCCTGGTTCTATGGCTATACCAAGAGTCCCCAGGATCTGATGCTCAGCATCTTTCGCGAAGCCAATGGCGAGATGAAGTTGTTCGTCAACTTCCAGCAGCTCAATGGTCGCGGCCTGGCCGGGCTCGCCAAGTCTCTGGATACCATGGTCGCCACCCTCTCCAACTTCCGGGTCGGCGACAGCGGTTTCGTGTTCATGACCGATGGCGGTGGCAAGGTGAAGCTGCACCCGGATGCCGCCCGCATCGACCGGGATACGCTGAGTCAGCTGGCCGGCCCGGATGCCGCCGCCCTGCTTACCAAGCAGGCATTTTCCGCCAGCCACGCCGAGGTCGATGGCCAGGGCGTGGTGCTCGCCACCACCTATATCCCCCTGCTCGACTGGTACCTGGTGGTACAAGTGCCCGAGGCCGAGATCTATGGGGAACTCGACAAGGCCCGCCTGAACATAGTGCTGGTCAGTTTGGTCATCGCCCTGGGCATGGGCCTGCTTGGCATGGTGCTGGCGGGGTCGGTCAGCCGCCCCCTCAACGAACTGGCCCGCCTGTTCCGGGCACTCGGCAGCGGTGATGGCGACCTGACCCAGCGCCTCAAGGTCGAGGGCAAGGATGAACTGAGCGAGGTCGCCAAGGGCTTCAACAACTTCGTCGCCAAGATCCATGGCTCCATCGAGCAGGTGGCCAGCAACTCCCGTCAGCTGGCGGCCACCGCCGCCCAGGTTGCCAGCCAGGCCCAGCTGACCCAGCACAACTGCACCGCCCAGCGGGATCGCACCGTGCAGGTCGCCACCGCCATCCACGAGATGGGCGCCACCGTCGGCGAGATAGCCGGCAATGCCTCCCTGGCCGCCGAGGTGGCCAAGCAGGCCAACGAGCAAGCCGAGGCCGGGGCCGGTGTGGTCTCCCAGGCTCGTCACGGTATCGTCGGGCTCTCCGGTGAACTGAAAGAGGTCTCCGGGGTCATCGGCTCCCTGGCCGGCCAGACCGATGCCATCGGCAGCATACTCGACACCATCCGCAGCATCTCGGAGCAGACCAACCTGCTGGCGCTGAACGCCGCCATCGAGGCGGCCCGGGCCGGTGAACAGGGTCGGGGCTTCGCCGTGGTGGCCGACGAGGTGCGCAACCTCGCCAGCCGCTCCGCCGCCTCCACCGAGGAGATCCAGAAGATGATCAACAGCCTGCAGGCGCAATCCGCTCGCGCCGTGAGTGCCATGGCCGAGGGTCACAACCAGAGCCTGGCCGTGGTGAACCAGGCGGATGCAGCCAACGAGGCCCTGGGCCAGATCACCGCCCACATCACCCAGATAAGCGACATGAACATCCAGGTCGCCACCGCCACCGAGGAGCAGTCCAGCGTGGTCGGCGAGATCAACCGCAACGTAGAGGACATCAACCAGCTCACCATGGAGACGGCGGACATCGCCCACCAGTTGACGGCATCGAGTCGTAGTCTGCAGCAGCTCTCCAGCGAGCTGGATCAACTGGTCGGCAACTTCCGGCTATGACATTGACCAAAGAGCGCCAGGGGCGCTCTTTGCAACGATTGAGATGACCCTGGCCCCGCGCGGGCACATCGACCGGGTAGGGATATCCGGCGGCCCACCCAGTGCCAGACCGCTAATTGTCATCGACAGCGGCTAGATTAGCGGCCAACCCAGCAGCTTAAAGGAGTCACCATGCTCGCAGGAAAGATCACCCTCAAGTCTCAACTCATCCTGGCCGTCACCGTGCCCTGTATTGCCCTCTTGCTGGTCGGCGGCGCCAGCCTGCGCAGCATGGGCGACATCAAGCATCAGGCCGATGAGCTCTATCAGAATACGGCCACGCCGATGCGGGCCATGGCCGAAGTGGCCTCGCGCATCCCGCGCATGCGGGTCGGCATCGACATGATGCTGCTGCAAGACAGCTCCCTGCGCGACGAGAAGGGGGTGCTGACCCGGGTCAAGGAGACGCGCACCGAAGACATTCCCGAGATGCGTCAGGCCATGCAACAGGCGGTGGACGCCCAGGTTGATCCCAGCGCGCGGGCCGAGGCCCAGAAACTGCTCAGCCAGTTCGAGCAGATGGAGCGCAACGAGCTGACCCCCATGTTGCAGGCGCTGGAGAGTGATCAGATGGAGGTGGCGCGCGGCATCTATCGCGATCGCTATAGCCAGACCTATGGGGAGATGCGCAAGGGGGCCAACGCCTTGCTCGATGGCCTCATCGGCCAGGCCCAGCAGCGCAACCAGCTCAGTGAAGAGAGCTATGGCAGCGGCCGCAACCAGATGATGATCATCATAGTGGTCGCCATCCTCATCTCCTTGCTGGTCTCGAGCCAGATCCTGACCAGCCTGCGCCGTCGGGTCAGCTTCTTGCAACGGCACATCGGCGAGGCGGCCGAACACCTGGCCCTCGACAGCCGGGCCCAGATCGAGGGCAAGGATGAACTGGCCAAGGTGGCGCGCAGCTTCAACCACTTCGTGTCCCGCATCCATGGCGCCATCGAAGAGGTGGCGAACAACTCGCGCCAGCTGGCGAGCACGGCTGCCGACGTCGCCAACCAGGCTCAGCTCACCCAACACAACTGCACCGCCCAGCGGGATCGCACCGTGCAGGTCGCCACCGCCATTCACGAGATGGGCGCCACCGTCGGCGAGATAGCCGGCAATGCCTCCTTGGCCGCCGAGGTGGCCAAGCAGGCCAACGATCAGGCCGAATCCGGGGCGGACGTGGTCGCGCAAGCCCGCCATGGCATAGTGGGATTGTCCAATGAGCTGGAGGAGGTCTCCGGGGTGATCGGCTCCCTGGCCGGTCAGACCGATGCCATCGGCAGCATACTCGATACCATCCGCAGCATCTCGGAGCAGACCAACCTGCTGGCACTCAACGCCGCCATCGAGGCGGCCCGGGCCGGTGAGCAGGGTCGTGGCTTCGCCGTGGTGGCCGATGAGGTGCGCAACCTCGCCAGCCGCTCCGCCGCCTCCACCGAGGAGATCCAGAAAATGATCAACAGCCTGCAGGCACAGTCCGCCCGCGCCGTGAGCGCCATGGCCGAGGGGCGCAGCCAGAGCCTGGCCGTGGTGGCGCAAGCCGACAAGGCCAACGAGGCCCTGGGTCATATCACCTCGCACATCACCCAGATAAGCGACATGAATATCCAGGTCGCCACCGCCACCGAGGAGCAGTCCAGCGTGGTGGGCGAGATCAACCGCAACGTGGAGGACATCAACCAGCTCACCATGGAGACCACGGACATTGCCCACAGGCTCACCGACTCCAGCCGCGGACTGCAGCAGCTCTCCGGCCAGCTCGACAAGCTGGTAGGCAACTTCCGGCTCTGAGCCACATGGAGCATGTCTGACACAAGAGGGAGCACCATGGTGCTCCCTCTTGTCTTGACGTCATGCCGCAGCCCTGTGCCTGCCCATCCTTATTGCTATCCCGTTGCGGCATAATCAGGAAAATCGTGGCAGTGTCATGAACGAGCGGGTGATGAGCATTATCCTGGCTCGGGCGACCGCAGTGGCCCTCTCCGGGTGCACGATGTCGATGTGAGCCTGGACGATATCCGGGTCAGGGATGGCGATCGGGGGCAATGGTACCTTCTGCCCGCCGGGCCAGGCCAAGCAGAGCCGTTGCTGAGCGCTTTCGCTCGCAGACCCTGTAAACCAAAAAAGCCGCTCAAAAGAGCGGCTTTTTCATATGGAGTGCGAGAAGAGCATTACTTCTTCTTCTTGGCCTTGGCGTTCGGCAGATCGGTGATGGATCCTTCGTACACTTCGGCGGCCAGACCCACGGACTCGTGCAGAGTCGGGTGAGCGTGGATGGTCAGCGCCAGATCTTCGGCGTCGGCACCCATCTCGATGGCCAGACCGATCTCGCCCAGCAGCTCACCGCCGTTGGTACCGACGATGGCACCCCCGATGACGCGGTTGCTGTCCTTGTCGAAGATGAGCTTGGTCATGCCGTCAGAGCAATCGGACGCAATGGCGCGGCCGGAAGCTGCCCAGGGGAAGGTGGCGACTTCGAAGTTCAGGCCCTGTTGCTTGGCTTCCTTCTCGGTCAGACCAACCCATGCCATCTCTGGCTCGGTGTAGGCGATGGACGGGATCACTTTCGGGTCGAAGTAGTGCTTCTTGCCGGCGATGACTTCGGCCGCCACGTGGCCTTCATGCACACCTTTGTGGGCCAGCATCGGCTGACCGACGATGTCGCCGATGGCGTGGATGTGAGCGACGTTGGTACGCAGCTGCTTGTCCACTTCGATGAAACCGCGCTCGTTGACGGCAACACCGGCTTTCTCGGCGTCCATCAGCTTGCCGTTCGGTACACGACCGACCGCGACCAGCACGTTGTCGTAACGAACCGGCTCGGCCGGGGCGTGCTTGCCTTCGTAAGAGACGTACAGGCCATCTTCACGGGCTTCAACTGCGGTGACCTTGGTCTCCAGCATGATGTTGAATTTCTTGGCAACGCGCTTGGTGTAGATCTTGACGATGTCTTTGTCGGCAGCCGGTACCAGCTGGTCGGCAAATTCCACCACGTCGATCTCGGAACCCAGGGAGGAGTAAACGGTACCCATCTCCAGACCGATGATGCCGCCACCGATAACCAGCAGCTTGCCCGGTACTGTGGTCAGTTCCAGCGCATCGGTTGAATCCCATACGCGGGGGTCATCATGGGGGATGAACGGCAGCTTCACCGGACGGGAACCCGCGGCGATGATGGCGTTGTCGAAGGTAACGACTGTCTTGCCGTCATCACCGGTCACTTCCAGGGTGTTGGGGCCGGTGAATTTACCGAAGCCGTTCACAACCTGAACTTTACGCATCTTGGCCATGCCGGCCAGACCGCCGGTCAGCTGATTGATGACCTTCTCTTTCCACAGACGCACCTTGCCGATGTCAGTCTGGGGGGCACCGAACACGATGCCGTGATCGGACAGCGCCTTGGCTTCTTCGATCACTTTAGCGACGTGCAGCAGCGCCTTGGACGGGATACAACCCACGTTCAGGCAGACGCCACCCAGGGTGGAGTAGCGCTCGACGATAACGGTTTCCAGACCCAGATCGGCGGCACGAAAAGCAGCGGAATAACCGGCAGGGCCAGCACCCAGTACTACGACCTGAGTTTTGATTTCTTTACTCATCATGACCTCTTTGTCGTTCTATATCCCCGGACAGCACAGTCTTATGCCAAAGAAGGCGGCTGCAGCCGTGAAAAAAACGGGGCAAGTTTATAATTTTGTTAATGAAATGAGAAGTGAAAAGGGCGAGCTCTGTGCTCGCCCTCTCATTTACATTTACAGAACCAGTCGACGAATGTCGGACAGCACACCACTCAGGGTGGTGACGAAGCGAGCACCGTCAGCACCGTCGATGACGCGGTGGTCATAGCTCAGTGCCAGCGGCAGCATCAGACGCGGCACGAACTCTTTGCCGTTCCACTTCGGCTTCATCTCGGACTTGGAAACACCGAGGATGGCCACTTCCGGCGCGTTGACGATCGGGGTAAAGCTGGTACCGCCGATGCCCCCTAAGCTGGAAATGGTGAAGCAACCGCCCTGCATGTCGGCAGCGGTCAGCTTGCCGGCACGGGCCTTCTTGGAGATCTCGGCCAAGTCGCGGGACAGCTCATGGATGCCCTTCTTGTTGACGTCGCGAACCACCGGAACCACCAGGCCACCCGGGGTGTCTACCGCCACACCGATGTGGATGTACTTCTTCATGATCAGCTTGCTGCCGTCTGCGGACAGGGCGCTGCAGAAGCGCGGGTGCGCTTCCAGGGCCTTGGCGGCGGCTTTCAGGATGAACACCAGCGGGGTGATCTTCACATCCAGCTTCTGCTTCTCGGCCAGCATGTTCTGCTCTTTGCGGAACGCTTCCAGATCCGTGGTATCGGCTTCGTCGAACTGGGTGACATGAGGGATCATGGCCCAGTTGCGGTGCAGGGCAGGACCGGAGATCTTCTGGATCCGGGTCAGTTCCAGCTCTTCGACCGGGCCGAACTTGCTGAAATCAACCTTGGGCCAGGCGACGACGCTCATGCCGTTGCCAGTGCCTTGACCTGCGGCCGGGGCGGACTCGGCGCGCTTGACCGCATCCTTCACATAAGCCTGCACGTCTTCTTTGACGATGCGACCCTTGCGACCCGAGGCTTTCACCTTGGCCAGGTTGACGCCGAACTCACGGGCCAGGCGGCGCACAGCCGGAGAGGCGTGCACGTAGGCATCGTTGGCAACGAAGTCGGAGGACGCAGCAGCCGGAGCGGCAGCTTGGGCAACTGGCGCAGCGGCAGCAACAGGTGCGGCAACGGGGGCAGCAGCCTGGGCAACCGGGGCGGCAGCAGGGGCAGCGCCAGCCACTTCGAACACCATGATCAGAGAGCCGGTGGAGACCTTGTCACCCGCCTTCACCTTGATCTCTTTGATGATGCCGGCGAAGGGCGCTGGCACTTCCATGGAGGCCTTGTCACCTTCCACGGCGATCAGGGACTGGTCGGCTTCGACCTTGTCACCGACGGCGACCATGATCTCGGTCACTTCGACTTCATCGCCACCGATGTCAGGAACATTGACCTCTTTGGCAGCGGCGGCAACCGGGGCAGCAGCCACGGGAGCAGCAGCCTGAACCGGGGCAGCCACGGCGGCAGGTGCGGCGCCAGCCACTTCGAATACCATCACCAGGGAACCGGTGGAGACCTTGGCGCCGGCGGCAACCTTGATCTCGACCACACGGCCCGCGAACGGCGCCGGCACTTCCATGGAAGCTTTGTCGCCTTCCACGGCAATGATGGACTGGTCGGCTTCAACCATGTCACCCACGGCAACCATCAGCTCGGTCACTTCGACTTCGTCGTCACCTATATCAGGGACGTGAACGTCTTTGCGTGCGGCGGCAGCAGGAGCGGCCGGTGCAGCAGCAACCGGAGCGGCAGCTTGAGCGGGGGCTGGCGCGGCGGCAGCAGCACCTTCGGCTTCGAAGATCATGATCTGGGAACCGGTGGCAACCTTGTCGCCCACCTTGATCAGGATCTCTTTGACGATACCCGCAGCCGGAGCCGGGACTTCCATGGAGGCCTTGTCACCTTCCACGGCAATCAGGGACTGGTCGAGCTCGACCTTGTCACCCACAGCGACCATGATTTCAGTCACTTCCACTTCATCGGCACCGATATCCGGCACCATAATCTGTTTGGACATTGTGCTTTATCCTCTTACGCGTCTGTCGCGTTAACCTTGGCAAGAGCAGGTTCCGGCTCGTTGTTGCCGTCCGGACCCTGTGTTTGTCCTCTTACCCTTATGTCGCATTAACCTGGGCAAGGCCCTGTCCGGCACGCAAGTCCGGACAGGGCGCTCAATCCTCTTACGCGTACAGCGGGTTAACCTTGTCGGCATCGATGCCGTACTTGGCGATGGCGTCGGCCACAACCTGCTTGTCGATCTCACCGCGCTTGGCCAGTTCGGTCAAGGCAGCAACCACGACATAGAACTCGTTCACTTCGAAGTGACGACGCAGGTTGGCACGGCTGTCGGAACGGCCATAACCATCGGTACCCAGTACACGGTAGTGCTCGGTCGGCATGAAGGCACGCACCTGCTCGGCGAAGGACTTCATGTAGTCGGTCGCGGCTATGGTGGCTTCGGAACCCAGTACCGAGGTGATGTAGGGTACGCGGGCAGCAGCAGTCGGGTGCAGCATGTTCCAGCGATCGACGTCCTGACCATCACGAGCCAGCTCGTTGAAGGAGGTGACGCTGAACACGTCGGAACCGACGCCATACTCGCTCGCCAGGATCTGGGCGGCGGTACGGACGTGACCCAGGATGGAACCACAACCCAGCAGCTGTACCTTGGCCTTGGTACCGGCCACGGATTCCAGCTTGTAGATACCCTTGCGGATGCCTTCCTCGGCGCCTTCCGGCATGGCCGGCATGGCGTAGTTCTCGTTGAGGGTGGTGATGTAGTAGAAGACGTTCTCAGGCTTCTCACCGTACATGCGGCGCAGGCCGTCCTGTACGATCACCGCCACTTCATAGGCGTAGGACGGGTCATAGGAGATGCAGTTCGGGATGGTGCCGGCCAGGATGTGGCTGTGACCATCTTCGTGCTGCAGACCTTCACCGTTGAGGGTGGTACGACCGGAAGTCGCGCCCAGCAGGAAACCACGAGCTTGCTGGTCACCGGCTGCCCACGCCATGTCGCCGATCCGCTGGAAGCCGAACATGGAGTAGTAGATGTAGAACGGGATCATCGGGCAATCGTTGGTGCTGTAGGAGGTCGCAGCAGCCAGCCAGGAGGACATGGCGCCCAGCTCGTTGATGCCGTCCTGCAGAACCTGACCCTGTTTGTCTTCCTTGTAGTAGGAGACGATGTCACGGTCTTGCGGGGTGTACTGCTGACCATGCGGGCTGTAGATGCCGATCTGACGGAACAGACCTTCCATCCCGAAGGTACGAGCTTCATCGGCCAGGATCGGCACGATGCGCTTGCCGATGGACTTGTCTTTGAGCAGCACGTTCAGGGAACGCACGAACGCCATGGTGGTGGAGATCTCACGGGCCTGCTCGCCCAGCAGCGGACCAAAGGTCTCCAGCGCCGGGATTTCCAGGGTGGTGGTGGTCTCACGCAGACGAGTCGGTACATAACCTTTCAGCTCGGCACGGCGGGCATGCAGGTACTTGTACTCTTCGGTACCCTCTTCGATCTTCAGGTACGGCAGCTCTTCCATCTGCTCATCGGTCACCGGCAGGTTGAAACGATCGCGCAGGTGACGCACAGAGCCGAGATCCATCTTCTTGACCTGGTGGGCAATGTTCTTGCCTTCGGCCGCTTCACCCATGCCATAACCCTTGATGGTCTTGGCCAGGATGACGGTCGGCTTGCCCTTGGTCGCTGCGGCCTTGGAGAAGGCGGCGAACAGCTTACGAGGATCGTGACCACCGCGGTTCAGGGCGAAGATCTCCTCGTCGGTCATGTCTTTGACCAGGGCTGCGGTTTCCGGGTAGCGATTGAAGAAGTGCTCACGGACATAGGCGCCGTCACGGGACTTCATGGTCTGGTAGTCACCATCCACGGTCTCGTTCATCAGCTGGATCAGCTTGCCTGAGGTGTCTTTCTTGAGCAGCTCATCCCACTTGCGACCCCAGATAACCTTGGTCACATCCCAGCCGGCGCCGGCGAACAGGCCGTCCAGCTCGTTGATGACCTTGCCGTTACCCACGACAGGACCATCCAGACGCTGCAGGTTGCAGTTGACCACGAATACCAGGTTGTCGAGCTTTTCACGCACGGCAACGGTCAGGGCGCCCTTGGCTTCCGGCTCGTCCATCTCGCCGTCACCCAGGAAGGCGTACACGGTCTGGTCGGCACAGTCTTTGATGCCACGGTCGGTCAGGTATTTCAGGAAACGCGCCTGATAGATGGCGGCGATAGGACCCAGACCCATGGAGACGGTCGGGAACTGCCAGAAGTCCGGCATCAGTTTCGGGTGCGGATAGGAAGGGATACCCTTGCCGTCCACTTCCTGACGGAAGTTGTCCAGCTGGTCTTCGGTCAGGCGACCTTCGACAAAGGCACGAGCATAGATGCCCGGGGAGATGTGACCCTGGAAGTAAACCAGATCACCACCATCCTTCTCGTTGCGAGCACGGAAGAAGTGGTTGTAGCAGACTTCGTAAATGGTGGCACTGGAGGCGAAGGAGGACATGTGACCACCCAGGTCCAGATCCTTTTTAGAAGCGCGCAGCACTATCATCACGGCATTCCAGCGGATGATGGCGCGAATACGGCGCTCCATCTCCTGATCGCCCGGGTAAGCCGGTTCGTCAATGGCAGGAATGGTGTTGATGTAATCGCGATTCGCTTTCTCAGCCACTTCCACACCGCTAACGCGTGCCTTCTCAGTAAGCTGTTCAAGGATGAACTGAGCGCGTTGCGGACCCTCTTCACGCAACAAGGATTCCAGAGAGGCAAGCCACTCCAGCGTTTCTATCGGGTCCACATCGTTCTTCAGGATATCAGACATGGCTGGTTCCTATTGTTATTGCACGGGATGTAAGTTGCGCAAAATTCGACAATAAAGCCTTGTGGGATTAGTTTTCCTGCTGACGGATCCGACGCATGGATCGCTGGATCCGGCTATCTTCCCTCTGCATATCCAACAAGGTGTCCTCGATAAAGGCCAGGTGCTCATGACAAGCAGTCCTGGCCCGCTCCGGAGCCCCCGACAGGATAGCCTCGATCAGCGACGCACGATGGCGACGGATCTTGGCGACCACTCCCGGACGGCGATTCAAAATTTCGTTATTTCGCAAAATGTTCTGTTCGAGCATTGGACCCATGGCCCGCAACAGGTGCAGCAGCACCACGTTGTGGGAGGCCTCCGCCACCGCCAGATAGAACTGGGTGACAGCGCTCGACTCGCTCGCAAGCGATCCCTGCTGCCCGGCGGCCTCGATGGCGGCCTGGGCGGCGCGGATGCGCTCGAAATCTGCCTCTGTACCCCGCAGCGCAGCATAGTAGGCACAGATGCCTTCCAGTGCGTGGCGAAACTCCAGCAAGTCATACTGGGCTTCAGGGTGGGTACTGAGCAGCTCGAACAGGGGATCGGCGATGCCCTTGCTCAAACCATTTTGCACAAAGGTGCCACCGCCCTGGCGGCGATACAGCAACCCACGAGCCTCCAGACGCTGGATGGCCTCTCGCAAGGAGGGGCGCGACACCTGAAACTGGATGGCGAGTTCCCGCTCTGGCGGCAACTTCTGGCCAGGCTGCAAGCTGCCTTCCAGGATCATGTGCTCCAACTCGGCGACGATGGCGTCAGCCAATTTGGGTTGAGTAACTTTACGATAGGGCATGAGGCAGCTTTGTTAAATTGGTATTACCAATTTCATGAATGGGGCGAAAATTAGCAGAGGGCATGGAAAATGTCCACCCAAAATCTGATCTGCATCAAGAAAGTGAACTGCCTACTTATGGGTAATCTTCGGGAACCATGATCTCACTCATAGAAAATGGTCTGACCAATATTTCTGCGCCAGATCACAGATAACATTTGGGTAACAGCCAATAAAAATAGCCTGCGCTGTTGGCAAGCCATTGATTTAAAAAACACAAACTTAATTTCAACACTAGCAGGATTTGTTTGTTTCCTGGCGATATCGCACCCAGTCAAAACTGCTGCCCGGATCCGTCTTGCGGCCCGGCGCTATGTCGCAGTGCCCCACTACCCGCTCTGCCACTATGGCAGGAAAACGCGCCTGAATGGTTCGAGTGAGACTCGCCAGCACGGCATATTGCGCAGGGCTATAAGGCAGATCATCGGTCCCCTCCAGCTCGATGCCGATGGAGTAATCGTTGCACGCCTCTCGCCCCTCCCAGCAAGAGAGGCCAGCATGCCAGGCTCGGGCAATAAAAGGCACATATTGCACCAGCTCTCCGTCGCGGCGGATCAGGCAATGGGCGGAGACCCGCAGTTGATGGATCTCGGCGAAATAGGGGTGGCCATCAGGATTGAGGGTGCCGCTGAACAGCTCGTCGATATGAGGACCGCCGAACTGCCCTGGTGGCAGACTGATGCCGTGCACCACCAGCAAGGAGACATCCTCGGGGCTGGCCCGCTCATTGTGATGAGGAGAGGGCACCCGTCTGGCCTGCTCGCACCAACCGTCTGAATCAATGGAAAATACTGTGTTAGGCTGGGTCATCATCTCTCTTGCTCATGGTATGGATGTGCGCATTACCGCCCTTAGGGTCTGGCTATCCCTCCCCCCGCGTTCACAGCCCGGACTGTTGTCCTGCACCGGGAGTCGCTCATAATGGCGGCCCCTGCTGCGGCCCGCTGGCTCTGGCTACTGACCTGGCTCTCGCTGATGGGACTGCTCACCCTCTATTTCCACACGGGTAGCCAGCCCAGCGTCACTGCCAGCGGCGAACTGCGTCTGCCGATGGATGCCAGCGGCCACTATCGCCTGGAGGGTGCCATCAACGGCCAGGAGGTGCAACTGCTGCTCGACACCGGCGCCACCCGGGTCACCATACCGGCTGAGGTGGCGAGTCGGCTGGGGCTCGTGGTGCAGGGACAGAGTCGGGTCAATACGGCAGCTGGCCCTATTCTGGTCGGCAACGGCCGGATAGAAAGCCTGGCGATGGGCCCGCTGACCTTGTACGATCTGGCCGTTTACATCAATCCAGCCGCCAGCGGCAATGAGATCCTGGTCGGCATGAACGCCCTCGGTCGGCTGGAGCTGACTCAACGAGACAGGCAGTTGCTTCTCAGACCCTTGCAGGAATAAAAGGCATGTTACAACAGGACATCAGCCGCGCCGTGCGCGCCGCGTTACTCGAAGATTTGGGGGGCGCCCTGACCGCCCAAGGCCAACCGGATGCCCGCGCCGACATCACGGCGCAGCTCATCCCGGCCGATCGCCAGGCCAGTGCCCGGATCATCACCCGCGAGGCGGGGGTCTTCTGTGGTCAAGCCTGGGTGGATGAGGTCTTTGCCCAGCTCGGTGGCGAGGTACAAGTGGAGTGGTTGGTCCAGGACGGCGACATCTTGCAGCCGGATCAGGAGTTGTTTCGCCTCCATGGCCCGGCCCGGGTGCTGTTGACCGGCGAGCGCAATGCCCTGAACTTCGTGCAGACCCTCTCCGGGGTGGCCACCCTGACCGCCCGCTACGTCGCAGAGCTCACCGGCACCCAATGCCGCCTGCTCGACACCCGCAAGACGCTGCCAGGGCTGCGGGATGCCCAAAAATATGCCGTGACCTGCGGCGGCGGCAAGAACCACCGTATCGGTCTGTATGACGCCTACCTCATCAAGGAGAACCATATCCTCGCCTGCGGCGGCATCATGGAGGCCGTGAGCGAGGCCCGCCGCCTCAATCCGGGCAAACCGGTGGAGGTGGAGGTGGAGTCGCTCGTCGAGCTGGCACTCGCCCTCGATGCTGGCGCCGATATCGTCATGCTGGATAACTTTGATGTGGCCATGATGGGTGAGGCGGTCACCCTGAACGGCAAGGGGGGCGAGCGCCGGGCCAAGTTGGAGGTGTCCGGCAACGTCACCCTGGACACGCTGGCTGAATTTGCCGCCACCGGCGTGGATTACATCTCGGTCGGTGCCCTGACCAAGCATGTGCGGGCCCTCGATCTCTCCATGCGCTTTATCTAAACAGTCAACGCCGTCATTACCATTCACCTGCCCCCGCTATCCATGATGCCAGCGGGGGCAGGGATCTCTCCTTAGTCAAGCCCCTCAATCCTTTTGGCTCAATCCCTCGATCTCCCCCTTCCCCCGGTACCGGGGCAGCAATCAACCCCTGACGCATCTCGACTTGCAAAAGACGCCATTGACGCCTTTTCTTTAGGCAAGGCCCGCCCATGGTAAAAGGAGAGACCGGAACAGCCGACTGAATGACAGGGAACCAAAGGAAACCACTAACCTTCTGATTTATCTCTACTTATGTCATTAGTTTAATGCTCGTCAACTAAACTGGATTGCGTTGTTGCCAAGTGCAGCAGTTTGGCTAAGCTGCCAAGAGCGGTGAGGTCACCGCCAGTGTTATCAGGACCCATGTGAAATAAGGATATTGAAGATGAGAAAGCAAACAGGCTTTACCCTGATCGAACTGATGATCGTCGTGGCCATCGTCGCCATACTTGCCGCCATCGCCCTGCCGGCGTATCAGACCTATACCCAAAAAGCCCGCTTTACCGAGGTTATATCGGCAACCGCCCCATATAAAGCAGCTATAGAAATATGTGCTCAAACATTAGCGCTTGCTGACGGTGCATTGGATGATTGTGATGCAGGCACAAACGGCGTCCCGGCAGCTATTAGTGCAGCTAATGGCAACGTTGCTTCAGTTGATGTTGCTGATACAGGTAATGCGATTACTGTCACAGGTACGGCAGACGTTGGTGGGCTGGATTACATCCTGGTGCCGATGGTGACAACTGGTAAAGTCAATTGGGCTGTTGCAAGTGCATCAACCTGCATCACCCCAGGCATCTGCTGATTTATTAGCCAATGACCTCTAGCCCCCATAGCGGCCTGGCCCTGAGCCTGGCCGCTTCTTCCCTGTTAAGTGAGTCTGACTCACAGCACTATCTGAGCCAGGCCCGCGCCCAGCGCAAACCCTTTGTCACCTACCTTATCGAGAACGATATCCTCGCCAGCAAGGCGCTGGCCGAGTTCTGCGAGCTGGAATATGGGGTACCTCTGCTGGATCTTGCCGCCTTCGACCTGGCCGAGATCCCGCAGAAATACCTCAACCAGAAGTTGATCGACAAGCACCATGTGCTGCCCATCTACACCCAGGGCCATACCCTCTATATCGCCATGTCCGACCCGACCAATGTGGCGGCACTGGAAGATTTCGGCTTCAGCTTCGGCCTGCATACCGAGGCCCTGCTGGTCGAAGAGGACAAACTGAGCCAGGCCATCGGCAAGCTGCTCGAGAGCGAGCATGACGCCCTCGGCATGGACGATATTGATGAGGCCGAGATCTCGGCACTCGAAGTGGCTGACGACAGCAGTCGCCTCGACGAAAGCGTCAACACCGCCGACGACGATGCCCCCATCGTCAAATACATCAACAAGATCTTGATGGACGCCATTCGCCAGGGGGCATCCGACCTGCACTTCGAACCCTATGAGTTCAAGTACCGCATCCGCTTTCGTATCGATGGCATATTGCACGAGGCCTCCACCCCGCCGGTCAATCTGGCCAACCGCTTCGCCGCCCGCCTCAAGGTCATGGCCAGACTAGACATTGCCGAACGGCGCCTGCCTCAGGATGGTCGCATCAAGCTCAAGCTGTCCCGTAACCGCTCCATGGACATGCGGGTCAATACCCTGCCGACCATGTGGGGCGAGAAGGTCGTCATCCGGTTGCTTGACTCCTCGGCGGCCCGGCTCAACATCGAGCAACTGGGCTTTGACGAGACGCAGAAACAGCAATACCTGACCGCACTGAGCAAACCGCAGGGCATGATCCTGGTGACAGGACCCACCGGCTCCGGCAAGACGGTTTCTCTCTATACCGGGCTCAACATACTCAATACCCTTGAGGTCAATATCTCCACCGCCGAAGATCCGGTAGAGATCAACCTGCCCGGGGTCAATCAGGTGCAGGTCAATCCCAAGGCAGGGCTCACCTTCGCCAGCGCCCTGCGCTCCTTCCTTCGCCAGGACCCGGATATCGTCATGGTGGGGGAGATCCGGGATCTTGAAACCGCCGAGATAGCCATCAAGGCGGCCCAGACCGGCCACCTGGTACTCTCTACCCTGCACACCAACTCGGCAGCCGAGACCCTGACCCGGATGATGAACATGGGAGTGCCCGCTTTCAACATCGCCTCGTCGGTAACGCTCATCATGGCTCAGCGGCTCGCCCGCAAGCTGTGCGATCACTGCAAGGAGCCGGAAGCTATCCCCGACTCCGAGCTGACCGCGCTGGGCTTCAGTACTCAGCAAGTGACCGCTGGGGTAAGGCTGTTCAAACCCAAGGGTTGCAAGGAGTGTACCGGGGGTTACAAGGGGCGGGTCGGCATTTATGAAATACTGTTGATGTCAGAAAATATCGCCAAACTCATCATGCAGGGGGCGAACTCATTGCAGATTGCCGCCATCGCCCAGAAGGAGGGGATGCGAACCCTGCGCATATCTGGCCTGGAAAAAGCCCGTCTCGGCGTCACCAGTCTGAGCGAAATCAATAGGATCACCACCAACTAGCTCGTCAGGCCGCCGACTTATCACGCCGCTCATCAAGCGGCCCTCATTGCAAGGATGCAAGGATGGCTACTCTATCGAAGAAGCGCAACCAGCCCGCCAAGGTCTATACCTTCCGCTGGAAAGGGGTCAATCGCAAAGGCAAGGATATCTCCGGGGAGCTACAGGCCGAACACGTCAATATGGCCAAGGCCGAGCTGCGCAAGCAGGGGGTCAGCGTCTCCCGTATCGGCAAAAAGAGTCACGGCCTCTTCTCCAAGGCGGGTGCCAAGATCAAGGCGATGGATATCGCCGTGGTGAGCCGCCAACTTGCTACCATGTTGAGCGCTGGCGTACCCCTAGTGCAGAGCCTGCAGATCATCGCCCGTAGCCACGAAAAATCGAGCATGCGTGATTTGATGGGGCAGATTGCCAGCGATGTCGAAACCGGTACGCCCATGTCGGAAGCCCTGCGCCAACACCCCCGCCATTTTGACGATCTCTATTGCGATTTGATCGAGGCAGGGGAACATTCGGGGGCACTCGAGACCATCTATGATCGCATCGCTACCTATCGGGAAAAGGCCGAAGCGCTCAAATCCAAGATCAAGAAGGCGATGTTCTATCCCAGTATGGTGATCCTGGTGGCCATAGTGGTGACCTCCATCCTGCTGTTGTTTGTCATCCCGCAGTTTGAAGACATCTTCAAGAGTTTTGGCGCCGAGCTGCCCATTTTCACCCAGTTCGTCATTGGCATCTCCCGCTTCATGCAGGATTGGTGGTATGTGATTTTCGGCGGGATAGCCCTGGCCATCTTCCTCTACGTACGGGCCTGGCGCCGCTATTCCAAAGTCCGAGATAACACCGACAAGTTCATTCTCACCATCCCCGTGGTCGGCATGATATTGCACAAGGCCGCCATGGCCCGCTTCGCTCGCACCCTCTCCACTACCTTCAGCGCCGGTATTCCCCTGGTGGATGCACTGATCTCGGCGGCAGGAGCCTCGGGGAACTATGTCTATCGCACTGCCATTCTGGCCATTCGCAATGAGGTGATGGCTGGTATGCAGATCAACGTAGCCATGCGCACCGTGGATCTCTTCCCGGACATGGTGATCCAGATGGTGATGATAGGAGAGGAATCTGGCGCTATCGATGAGATGCTCTCCAAGGTCGCGACCATCTTCGAGCAGGAGGTTGACGATCTGGTCGACGGCCTCACCAGCCTGCTAGAGCCCTTCATCATGGTGGTGCTGGGCGTGCTGGTTGGCGGCATGGTGGTGGCCATGTATCTGCCCATTTTCAAACTGGGCTCTGTCATCCACTAGTGCGATCAAACCATCCCGGCGGGGGGCCGGCGCCCTCAGCCGCCGGGGTCATGCTACACTGCCTGCTTCCTTATCCGAGACTCGATGCAACCCATGACTGAACTGGCGCTCAGCCTGCCCTGGCTCTACCTGACCCTGGTATTTCTCTTTTCCCTGACCATTGGCAGCTTCCTCAATGTCGTCATCCACCGTCTGCCCATCATGCTCGAGCGTGGCTGGCTGGCCGAGTATCGGGACTACTTTCATCCTGAGAGCGAGTCCGCCCCTACCGAGCCCTATAACCTCATGGTGCCACGCTCCCGGTGCCCCCATTGCCACCATGCCATCAGCGCCCTGGAAAACATCCCGCTATTGAGCTGGCTCTGGCTCAAGGGGCGCTGCCGCAGCTGCTCCGCGCCTATCTCGGCGCGCTATCCCCTGGTCGAGCTGCTCACCGCCCTGCTCTCCGTCGTCGTGGCCAGCCGCCTGCCTGCTGACTCTTCCCTGCTGGCCTATCTGCTGCTCACCTGGGTGCTGGTTGCTCTGACCTTCATCGATCTGGACAAGATGCTACTGCCAGATCCCCTCACGCTGCCGCTGCTCTGGGCTGGCCTGCTGGTCAACCTCATCTGGCAGAAGGTGCCCTTGGCGGATGCCGTCATCGGTGCCATGGCCGGTTATCTGGTGCTCTGGAGCCTCTATTGGGCCTTCAAACTGTTCACGGGCAAGGAAGGGATGGGTTATGGTGACTTCAAGTTGCTGGCAGCCCTGGGGGCCTGGCTCGGCTGGCAGGCGCTGCCGCTGATCCTGCTGCTCTCCTCCTTGGTGGGCGCCGTGATCGGCATAGCGCTTATCATCTCCCGCCGCCAAGCGTACAGCAAACCCATCCCCTTCGGCCCCTATCTCGCCATCGCCGGTTGGGTCGCTCTGCTCTGGGGAGATAGCATCACCACCTGGTATCTGCACATGGTGCTCTGACCCCCGCTTGGGGCACAATAACCAGCAAGACGAATAAAGAACGATCACTTCAGGACACACTCACCCATGTATATAGTCGCAATCACAGGGGGCATAGGCAGTGGCAAGACCACTGTCGCCAATCTGTTTGGCGAGCTGGGCATCGACATCATTGATGCGGATGTTATCGCCCGCGAGGTGGTGGAACCCGGTACCCCTGCACTGGCTGCCATCACCCAGCACTTCGGGGTTGGCGTACTCGATGAAGAGGGTGCACTGGACAGACGCAAGCTCCGTGACCGCGTGTTCAGAGATCCCGATGCCAAGGGGTGGCTCAACGCCCTGCTCCACCCCCTGATCCGCCAGGAGATGCAGCGCCAATGCGCCGAGGCTAGCTCCCCTTATTGCTTGCTGGTGGTGCCCCTGCTGGTTGAAAACCGGCTCACCGCCATGGCTAACCGGGTACTGGTGGTCGATGTGGACGAGGAGACACAGATCACCCGCACTTGTCGTCGTGATGGGGTCAGCCGTGAACAGGCCAGGGCCATCGTCACCGCTCAAGCGAGTCGTATGGCTCGCTTGGCCGCCGCCGATGACATCATTGAGAACCGGGACGGCTCTCCCGAGCTATTGCGTGGGCGAATTCTGGCGCTGCACCAAACATATCTGACATTTGCCACTCAACAAGCTCGGCAACTGTGAGTACACTAGGCCGGTTTATGGCTGGCCAGGATTAGGCATGATTTACGATTTCCCTCTCAACGAAAAAAGCCGGACCTATCTTCGTCTGGAATCACTGTTCAACCAGATCCATGACAATCTGGGGAGCGATCACCCCTGGTCTCATATCGCCTTCTTCAAGGGGCTGTTCGATCTGCAGGAACTGCTCGAGCGGGGAGATCTGCGCTCGGATCTCATCAAGGATCTTGAACGCCTGAGTCAGCGCCTCGGCCACTGGGCAGAGCTGCCCGATGTCGATCTCGACCAGATCCGTGCGATGCAACAGGAGAGCAGCCAGCTTTCCCGCAAGCTGTTGGGTGCCGCGCGTCCCGGCGCTCGCCTCAAGGAAGACAAGCTGCTCGGCTCCATCCGCCAGCGTTTCTCCATTCCCGGCGGACTCTGCGCCTTTGATGTGCCTCAGCTGCACCACTGGTTGACCACCCCGGCGTCCCTGCGACACCCGCAGATGGAAGCCTGGCTGAGCGACATCCAGTTGCTGATGGGGGCGATTGGCCTCTTGCTGCGACTGTGGCGCGATGCGTCCCACTTCAGCGATCAGGTCGCCACCAATGGTTTCTATCAGGACACGGCGGAGAATGCGGAGTTGATCCGTATCCGCTTGCCCCATGCCATGGGTTGCTACCCGACCCTGAGTGGCCACAAGAACCGCTTTGCGCTGCGCTTCCTGCCCACCCAGGAACAACCCATTGGCGATGTGCCCTTCCAGCTCGCCTGCTGCTAACCAAGAGATGGGAGCCTGGCTCCCATCCTGCGTCATTCATCTCTTGCCTGTGGAGGAACTCATGGTCACCAAGGTCAACTGCCCCAATTGCCAAACCCCCGTGGAATGGGGGCCGCAGAGCCCGTTTCGCCCCTTCTGCAGCAAGCGCTGCCAGCTGATCGATCTTGGCGAGTGGGCCGATGAAGAGAAGCGGATCCCGGGAGAGCTCAATCCGGATCTGCTGCCAGATCCCGATGCCGGAGAGGAGTGGCGCTGAGCCCTCCCCCTCCATAACAAAAAAGGGCCACAATGGCCCTTTTTTGTTATCAACGTTTCGCTACCGCATTCGTTGTCAGCTTTTAGCGACCAAACCCTGTAGCCGCGCGACTATGGGGCCATTGGCATCCGGGAACTGGTAGTTATCCAGCTCGGCCAGGGGTACCCACAGACACTCCTGGCCCTCCTTGCCAAAGGGTTCACCACTGAACTGCGTCACCTTCCAGATATCCAGCAATACCTGTTTCTCGGGATAGTCATGATGCAACTCCATGAAGGGGGCGCAATCCTCGACCCGGATGCCGATCTCCTCCCACAGCTCCCTGTCCAGGGCTGCCAGCAGATCTTCCCCCGCCTCAACCTTGCCACCGGGGAACTCCCAACGATCGCCCTGGTGACGGTCTGAGGAGCGTTTGGCGATGAAGATGTCACCCCGCTCGTTCTCGATGACGCCAACCGCCACCCAAATCCGCTTCTTCTGTTCCACTCGCTTCACCTCATGGCTGACCACTCGGGCCCTTAACAAAATGAAGGCGGGCACTGGGCCCGCCTCCTTATGACTGATTGACGACTCAGGTCAACTGGCCGTGGCAATGCTTGTACTTCTTGCCGGAGCCGCAGGGGCAAGGATCGTTGCGGCCCACCTTCTGCTCGTCCCGCACGAAGGTAACCGGTGCCGTGTCGGCCTGGGTCTCTTCGTCGGCCAGCTGGTTATCGGCGGTAGCATGGGTGTAAGTACGGGGAGTCGCTTCCGCCTGCTGGCGCTGCTGCTCTTCCATCACCTCGACATCCCGCTCCTGTACCTGAACCCGGCTCAGTATGCTGACCACGTCACGCTTGAGGGTCTCCAGCATCTGGGTGAACAAGTCGAAGGATTCGCGCTTGTACTCCTGCTTGGGGTTCTTCTGGGCATAACCGCGCAGATGAATGCCCTGACGCAGGTGATCCATGGCGGCCAGATGCTCCTTCCACAGACCATCCAGGGTCTGCAGCATCACGGCCTTCTCGAAGTTGCGCAGCACATCGACACCGACCAGCTCCTCCTTGCGGGCATAGAGTTGGTTCGCTTCGTCCAGAATGCGCTCGCGCAGCTTCTCTTCGTAGAGCTTGTCGTCGTCACTCAGCCACTGCTGAATGGGCAGGACCAGGCCAAAATCGGCGGCCAAACGGGCCTCCAGGCCGGGCACGTCCCACATCTCTTCCAGAGACTGGGGCGGAATGTATTCGTCAATCACGGCGCCATAGACGTCATCACGGATGATGTGGATGGTCTCGGAGATGTCGTTGGTCTCCAGCAGCTCGTTGCGCTGCTCGTAGACCACCTTGCGCTGGTCGTTGGCCACGTCATCAAACTCGAGCAAGTTCTTGCGGATGTCGAAGTTGCGACCCTCCACCTTGCGCTGGGCATTCTCGATGGCCTTGGTCACCCATGGGTGCTCGATGGCCTCGCCCTCTTCCATGCCCAGCTTCTTCATCATGCCGGTGACGCGGTCAGAGGCGAAGATACGCATCAGCTGGTCTTCCATGGAGAGATAGAAGCGGGACGAACCCGGATCCCCCTGACGACCGGAACGGCCGCGCAGCTGGTTGTCGATCCGGCGGGATTCATGGCGCTCGGTACCGATGATGTGCAAGCCACCGGCGGCCAGCACTTCATCGTGACGGATCTGCCAGGCGGCCTTGATGTCGCTGATCTGTTCGGTGGTCGGGTTCTCCAGCGCGGCAATCTCGGCCTGCCAGTTGCCACCCAGCACGATGTCAGTACCACGACCGGCCATGTTGGTGGCGATGGTCACGGCGCCGAGTTGACCGGCCTGGGCGACGATCTCCGCCTCCATGGCGTGGAACTTGGCGTTCAGCACCTTGTGCGGGATGTTCTCCTTGGTCAGGATGCCGGACAGCAGCTCGGAGTTCTCGATGGAGACGGTACCGACCAGCACCGGCTGGCCGCGGGAGACGCAACCACGGATATCTTCGACGATGGCGCCGTATTTTTCTTGCGCAGTGAGATAGACCAGATCGCCCATGTCCTTGCGCACCATCGGCTGGTTGGTCGGAATGACCACGGTGTCCAGACCATAGATCTGCTGGAATTCGAAGGCTTCGGTATCTGCAGTGCCCGTCATCCCCGCCAGTTTGTCATAGAGACGGAAGTAGTTCTGGAAGGTGATGGAGGCCAGGGTCTGGTTCTCGTTCTGGATCTTGACCCCTTCCTTCGCTTCGACCGCCTGATGCAGGCCATCGGACCAGCGACGACCCGGCATGGTACGGCCGGTGTGTTCATCGACGATGACGATCTCGTCTTTCTGCACGATGTAATCGACGTTGCGCTCAAACAGGGTGTGAGCCCGCAGACCGGCGTTGACGTGATGCAGCAGGCTGATGTTGGTGGCGGAGAACAGGGAGTCATCCTCGGCCAGCAACCCTTCCTTCTTGAGCAGCTCTTCCACGAAGATCTGACCATTCTCGGTCAGCAGAGCCTGACGGTTCTTCTCGTCGACCGTGTAGTGACCGTCGCCGGTGTACTCTTCGGAGTCTTCCTTGTCCTGCTTGACCAGCAGCGGGATCAGCTTGTTGATCTGGATATACATGGCGGAGCTATCTTCCGCCGGGCCCGAGATGATGAGCGGTGTACGCGCCTCATCGATCAGCACCGAATCCACCTCATCCACCAGGGCATAGTTGAGAGGGCGCTGCACGCGCTGCTCCGGCGAGAACGCCATGTTGTCGCGCAGGTAGTCAAAACCGAATTCGTTGTTGGTACCGTAGGTGATGTCGGCGGCGTAAGCGTCACGCTTCTGGGATGCATCCATGCCAGGCACGTTGCAATCCACGGTCAGGCCGAGGAAGGTGAACAGCGGGCGGTTCGCCTCGGCATCACGCCTGGCCAGATAGTCGTTCACCGTCACCACGTGCACGCCGTGGCCACTCAGGGCGTTCAGATACGCCGGCAAGGTAGCGGTAAGCGTCTTACCTTCACCGGTTTTCATCTCGGCGATGCGGTTGGAGTTGAGCACCATGCCGCCGATCAGCTGGACGTCGAAGTGGCGCATGCCAAACACGCGGCGCGAAGCCTCACGCACCGTGGCGAAGGCTTCCGGCAGCAGCTGCTCCAGGGTCTCGCCCTGATCCAGACGCTGACGATACTCGGCCGTCTTGGCCTGCAGTTCAGCATCAGACAACGCCTCGAACTGAGGCTCCATTGCATTGATCTGTTTTACTATTTTGCGCAGGGCCTTGAGCGTTCTGTCGTTCCGGCTGCCGATAATCTTGGTAAGCAGTGTGCTAATCATGGGTACCAACTGTTTCTGGTTATAAGGTTCCGTCGCTGGAACTGGAGAGAAAAAAACCTAACCCCGTCTGGCAGTAAGGAATTGACTGGGGTTGACCTGACGACCGTCTTTCAACACTTCATAATGCAAATGGACCCCGGTCGCGCGACCGGTGCGTCCCATCAGGGCTATCTGCTGACCCTGATCCACTAGCGTGCCCACCTCCACCAACAACTTGGAGTTGTGGGCATAGCGAGTCACCAGGCCATTACCATGATTGATCTCAATCATGTTGCCAAATTCAGGATGCCGACCCGACCAGCTCACTATGCCGGGCCCGGTTGCCAATATGGGCGTGCCCGGCTTGCCGCGAAAATCGACACCTTTGTGCATCTTGGCCCGACCGTTGAACGGATCGACCCGGCCACCGAAACCGGAGCTTATCCAGACCCGCTCCTGCTTGACCGGCGAGCCGGAAATAAAGCCTGCGTCAGTGATATGGTGATTGAGCATGAAAGATTCAAGTACTGACAGCTGTTCTTCACGACTGCTGAGCTGTTTGCTGAGGTGGGCCATGGAGCTTTGCAGCTCGTCCAGGTTCACTTCCAGATCGGCATCATAGGAGGGGCCGCCCATGGGAGGCAGCTCTTTGAAGTTGAACTCGTCGGGATCGAGCTCGGCTTGTTCGGTCAGGCGCTCGCCGAGGGCATTGAGTCTGCCAAGCTGGCCCTGCATGGTGCCTACCTGGGCGGCCAACATGGCGAGTTGCTCACGGGCCTGATCGGTAGTTTGGCTCGCCTGCTGCTGCTCTGCTTGAACCAGCGCCAGCTCGAGGGCGGCCATCTTCTGATGCCAGCTCTGCCATAACAGGACACAACTCAGCACCAGAATAGAGAGAAAGAGACCGCCGACCCAGGCCAGACGTTGTTTGGGGAAGTGCAGCTTGCGCCGCTGCTTGCCATTGAGGATCAGGGTAATGCTCATAGAAATTCAATCTGCTCGGTCGGGTGAGGCGAGTTGCCACCACGAAAATAAAACCGGGAGAGTATCGGTATCGGGATGTAAACAAGAATGACAGGACGTCGGTGCGGAGAGATGACCGACGTCCTGTTGCACAGCTATCAGGCTAGAACCAGACCGTTATCGTAGTAAGCGATGGGCGCTTTGTCGCCCTCACCCTCGAAGGTCACCAGTTCCCATGCCTCCTGCTGAGCCAGCAAGGCACGCAGCAGTTTGTTGTTCAAGGCATGACCCGTCTTGTAGGCGCGGAATTCGCCGATGATGCTGCGGTTACACATATAAAGGTCACCGATAGCATCCAGCATCTTGTGCTTGACGAACTCATCTTCGTAGCGCAAACCATCTTCGTTCAGCACCCGATAGTCATCCAGCACCACGGCATTCTCCAGGCTTCCGCCCAAGGCCAGGTTCTGGGAACGCAGGTACTCGATGTCACGCATGAAGCCAAAGGTACGGGCACGGCTGATCTCTTTCACGAAAGAGGCGCCGGAGAAGTCCAGTACACAACGCTGATTGCGGCCTTCGAACACCGGGTGCTGGAAATCGATCTCGAGATCCATCTTGAAGCCGTTGCGATAGGGGTGGAATTCCGCCCACTTGTCGCCGTCCTCAACCCGGATGCTCTGCTTGATCCGCACAAACTGCTTGGGCGCATTCTGTTCGCGGATCCCGACTTCCTGCAGCAGGTAGATGAAGGGGTGCGCACTGCCATCCATGACCGGGATCTCGGGAGCATCAACCTCGACATAGAGGTTGTCGATCCCCATTCCGGCCAAGGCGGCGGAGAGGTGTTCTATGGTGGAAACACGCACACCAGCTTCGTTGACCAACGCAGTACAGAGTACGGTATCCCGCACCTGGTCAGCATTTGCTGGCAATTCCACCACAGGATCCAGATCGGTACGCAAGTAAACGATCCCTGTGTTCACAGGTGCCGGACGGAATGTCATTGTGACTTTCCGACCCGAATGCAGGCCCACACCAGTGGCCTGGACACTCGTTTTCAAGGTTCTTTGTCTAATCATGGGCGTATCCACAGCTAAATTCCGGACCAGATGGTCGTTGACGGGCCATCTTAGCACATTCCTTAAACAACAAACAAACCAGCCCCGTTAGAGGCTTAGTCTGCCTGCTTGCGCAGGAAAGCCGGAATATCCAGATAATCAGGCTCACGACGAGCTTGTGGCTCGGCATTCACCGCCTTGGCCGGGGCCTCTTCCATCACGCGAGACTGCAGAGCTTCGCTGATCAGGGGCTGACGGGCCGGACGCTCTTGTACCATGTTGTTTTTCACGAGCGTGATGTCGCTCTTGCGATCGGCACCGATGCCGGTCGCAACCACGGTCACCCGCAGCTCGTCTTGCATCTCTGGGTCGATTACGGTACCAACCACCACGGTGGCATTCTCGGAGGCGAAGGCCTTGACCGCGTTACCCACGGTTTCGAACTCTTCGATGGTCATGTCCATGCCGGCGGTGATGTTGACCAGGATGCCACGGGCACCGGCCAGATCCACGTCTTCCAGCAGCGGGCTGGAGATGGCTTTCTCGGCAGCTTCTTCGGCACGGTCATCCCCGGAGGCGGAACCGGTACCCATCATGGCGGTACCCATCTCACGCATCACGGTACGCACGTCCGCGAAGTCGACGTTGATCAAGCCCGGACGGGTGATCAACTCGGCAATGCCCTGTACCGCACCCAGCAGCACATCGTTGGCCGCCTTGAAGGCGTCCAGCAGGGAGATGCCGCGACCCAGCACCTTCAGCAACTTGTCGTTGGGGATGGTGATCAGGGAGTCGACGTTCTTCGAGAGCTCTTCGATGCCGTGGGCGGCAAAGCCCATCCGCTTCTTGCCTTCGAAGGAGAACGGCTTGGTCACCACGGCGACGGTCAGTATGCCCATCTCGCGGGCCACTTCGGCCACGACGGGGGCCGCGCCAGTACCAGTACCACCGCCCATGCCCGCGGCGATGAATACCATGTCGGAACCGGTCAGCAGCTCACGCAGTGCTTCACGGTCTTCCAGGGCGGCTTCACGACCCACATCCGGGCTGGCTCCGGCACCCAGTCCCTTGGTGATACCACTGCCGATCTGCAGTGTGGTGTTGGCACTGGAGTTACGCAGTGCCTGGGCGTCGGTGTTGATGGTGATGAATTCAACACCTTCGATGTTTTGACGAACCATGTGCTCGACTGCGTTGCCGCCGCCGCCACCCACGCCTATCACCTTGATGACAGCTTCGTCCGTGTGGCTATCCATAAATTCAAACATGTTGTCTCTCCGCTTTATTTGCTGACTGACGCAAAATCTTTTAGAACTCGCCACGCAACCAGTTGCTGACCCGTTTGACCAGCCCACCGACGCTTGCCTTGGCGGTATAATCGTTGCTACTGCCTGTGGATTGATGGGTACGGCCGTATTGCAGCAACCCGACCGCGGTCGAGTAGACTGGCGCCTGCACGTAATCGCTCAATCCGCGCACATTCATGGGTTCCCCGACCCGGACCTGACACTGGAATACCTGCTCTGCGCACTCCACTATGCCTTCGATCTGGGCCGCACCACCGGTCAGTACCAAACCGGCGGCCAGCTGATGCTTGACCCCCTGCTGTTTCAATTCGCTTTGCACCTTCACCAGCTCGTCATTGATCATGGAGAGCAGCTCGGTGTAGCGCGGCTCTATCACCTCGGCCAGGGTCTGTCGTTGCAGACTGCGGGCCGGGCGTCCACCGACGCTGGGCACTTCAATATTGTCTTCTTTACTGACCAGGCGGCCCAGAGCGCAGCCGTAGCGCACCTTGATGGCCTCGGCGTCCAGCGGCGGCGTGCCGAAGGCGTAGGCGATATCGCTGGTGACAGTGCTGCCGGCATACGGGATCACCTTGGTGTGACGCAGGGCACCGCCGGTAAACAGCGACATGTCCATGGTGCCGCCACCGATGTCGACCACGCAGACGCCCAGCTCTTTCTCGTCTTCGGTCAAGACGGCGTAGCTGGAGGCCAGGGCGGAGAAGATCAGCTGATCGACCCTCAACCCCACCTTTTCCACACACTTCTCGATGTTGCGAGCCATGTCGTTGTGGCAGGTGATCAGGTGCACCTTGGCGGCCATCCGTACCCCGGACAGACCGACCGGGTTCTTGATGCCCTCCTGGTAGTCGATGGCAAACTCCTGGGGCAGCACGTGCAGCACCCTCAGCTCATCGGACAGACGCACCGACTTGGCGGTGTGGATGACGTTGTCCACGTCCTCCTGAGTCACCTCCTCGTCGGAGATAGGCACCATGCCGGTCTCGTTGCGGCAATCAATGTGCTTGCCAGACAGACCCAGATAGACGGAGCTAATCTGGCAGTCGGCCATCATCTCGGCCTCTTCCACGGCTCGGCGCAGGGACTTGACCACGGAATCCAGATCGTTGACCCCGCCCTTGTCCATGCCGCGAGAGGTATGGCTGCCCATACCGATGACATTGAGTTCACCGTCCGGCAGCACTTCGCCCACCAGAACCGCCACCTTGGTGGTGCCGATATCCAGCCCGACAATCAGATTTCTATCTGCGGTTTTGGTCATGCGCTTTCTCTTCGTTCTTCTTCCAGCCAACCGCCATCCCGGTGTCGTATCGAAGGTCCACATAAGCCACTTGCTCACGGGGTTCGATGATCGGGAAGACATCGATAAATCTCTGTAGACGGAGCGCCATATCCGAGCGCCCCACAAACAGTTGAATATTGTTATCCAGCGTCAGTTCCCAGCCATAACGTGGGGTCAGATTGACCGCACTGAGCTTGTAACCACGCTCTGCCAGCTGCGCCTCAAAGTGGTGGCTGTTCTCCAGCACCTTGGCAGCCTGGTCATCAGGGCCGGACAGTTGCATCAAGGGGCTCTTCACCCGATTTGGTGCACTGAACAGCTCACCCTTGGCATTGATGAATCGGTCGCCATTCCAGCGGGCCGCCACCTTCTGCTCCGTGAGGTAGACCTTGATCTTGTCGGGCCACTTCTTGCGTACCGACACCTGGGCGACCCAGGGCAATGCCGTCAGACGTGTCTGCAGGGCATTCACATCCATCTCGAAGAAGTTGCGGGGCGCATCGCCATCCAGCACGGCACTGCGCAACTCCTCCGCCTTGATATATTGGTGTTGCCCCTGTACCAGCAAGGCACTGATGGGCAACCGGTTGGCATCTGTCAGCCAATCCTTTACGTCCAGCGCACTCTGGTAGAGCCCCGCCATCACCAGGAGGAAAAACGTCACTCCGATGATGAAGCCGCCCTTGGTGCGCCCTTGTGCCCTTGCCTCCACCCGTCATATCCCCGTAAAACGTGACCAGACCGCCGGCCGGGCCGGGTGCGCCATTATATAGGCCCCGGCTTGGCGGTCAAAATACTCATTAGGCCCTCAGGCGCCGGATTTCATGCTCTCTACGCTCAATTTCATCTCACCGAGACGTCGGGCCAGCGCCCCCACGTTGCCCGCCCCCTGGGTCAGCACCAAATCCCCCTCACCGATGAGATCTGCCAACACGGGCGGCACATCATCCGGCGTGGCGACAAAAACCGGCTCCAGGCTGCCACGGGAGCGAATGGAACGGCACAGGGCGCGGCCATCGGCGCCCGGGATCGCCTCTTCACCGGCGGCGTAAACCTCCAGCATCACCAAGACGTCCACCTTGGAGAGCACATCGGCAAAATCTTCATAGAGATCGCGGGTGCGGCTGTAGCGGTGCGGCTGGAACACCATCACCAGACGCTTCTCGGGCCAGCCGGCGCGCGCGGCGTTGATGGTGACCTTCACTTCGCTCGGGTGATGGCCATAGTCATCCACCAGCATGGCCTTGCCACGCCCGGTCTCGAATTCGCCATATTGCTGGAAGCGACGCCCCACACCCTCAAACTTGGCCAGGGCATTGATGATGGCCCCATCACTGACACCATCTTCGGTCGCGACCGCGATTGCGGCAGCGGCGTTGAGCGCGTTGTGCACACCCGGCAGGTTCAGAGTCACTTGCAACTCACCGGCATCTTTACGGCATACCCGGAAGCTGCTGCGATGGGTGGTTTGCACGAAGTCCAGCACCTGCACATCGGCGTCATCGGACAGGCCGTAGGTCAGGGTCGGACGCGCTATCTCAGGCAGCATGCCACGGACCACGGGATCGTCAACACATACCACAGCCAAACCGTAAAAAGGCAGGTTATGGAGGAATTCGATGAAGGTGGCTTTCAACTTGGAGAAGTCACCGCCATAGGTGTCCATGTGGTCCGCTTCGATGTTGGTCACGATGGAAACCATGGGCTGCAGATGCAGGAAGGAGGCATCGCTCTCATCCGCTTCCGCTATCAGATAGCGGCTGCTGCCCAGTCGCGCATTGGTACCGGCACTGTTGAGCAGGCCACCGATGACGAAGGTGGGATCCCGGTCCGCCTCGGCATAGATACTGGCGACCAGACTGGTAGTCGTGGTCTTGCCATGGGTGCCGGCGACGGCGATGCCATGGCGAAAACGCATCAGCTCGGCCAGCATCTCGGCGCGGCGCACCACGGGGATGCGCAGCTCCCGGGCGGCGAGCAGCTCGGGGTTGTCGGTATTGATGGCGGTGGAGACCACCACGACGCTGGCGCCATCCACATGCTCGGCACTGTGACCGACGAAGATCTGCGCCCCCAGGCTGGCAAGCCGCGCTGTCACGGCATTGCTGGCCAAGTCAGAGCCTGAGACCTGATAGCCTTCGTTGGCCAGCACCTCGGCAATGCCGCCCATGCCCGCACCACCTATTCCGATAAAGTGGATGCGACGCACGCGGCGCATTTCGGGGATCACAGTACGCAGTTTTGCCAGTTCAACCTTGTTCATAATTCTCTCTTGACTCTGCCGCCAGTCCCGCGCACTCATCTGCAACGCGCTCTGCGGCCTCAATACATTGAGGGGTAAGACTGCATGGCTTGGCCTGTGCAATCCTGATCAGCATGCTTTCTCACTCTGCCCGGTGGCGAGCCGCTTGCACTCATCGGCAACCCGTTCTGCCGCATCGATAATGGCGACGCGCCGCGCCGCCTTGGCCATGTTCAACAAGATCTCCCTGCGCCCGGCCAGCCAGCTGAGGCGGGCCGCCAGGGTGGTTGGGCTCAGTTCCGCCTGGGGCAGGAATTCGGCGGCGCCACCATCGACCAGGGTCAGGGCATTGCGGGTCTGGTGATCGTCCACCGCATGGGGCAGCGGCACGAAGATGGCCGCCACACCGGCGGCAGCCACTTCAGAGACGGTCAGGGCCCCCGCGCGACACACCACGAGATCGGCCCAGGCATAGGCATCGGCCATCTCCTTGATAAAGTCGCTCACCTCCGCATCCTGCCCCAGGGCGGCATAGGCATTGGCCACAGCCTCCCTGTTTCCCTTGCCGGTCTGGTGGCGGACCTCGATGGGCACCCCCGCGGCGGCAACCGCGGCGGGGACCTGTTCATTCAGCACCCGGGCTCCCAGACTGCCGCCAATGATGAGCAGGCGCAGAGGGGCGGGCTGAGTGCTGATGCGGCTGGCCGGTTCCGGCAGCGCCACCACTTCCGGGCGGACCGGATTACCGACCACTGCGGTGCGGTTGCTGGGAGCAAACGCGCCGGGGAAGGCCATCAGCACTCGCTTGGCGAGGCGCGCCAGCAGCTTGTTGGTCATGCCGGCAGCGGCATTTTGCTCATGAAGCAGCAGAGGAATACCGGACAACCAGGCCGCTACGCCACCTGGACCCGAGGCGAAGCCCCCCATGCCGAGCACCACATCAGGCTTGATCTCTTTCAGTACCTGACGCGCCTGCAGTATGGATTTGACGATGCGGTAAGGGGCAACCAGCAAGCGCTTGATGCCATTGCCACGCACCCCCTGAATGTCGATGAAGGAGATGGGGTAGCCATGGGCCGGCACCAACTCGGCTTCCATGCGATCCGCCGTGCCTAGCCAATGTATGGTCCAGCCCTGTGCCTTGAGCCTGTCAGCCACCGCCAAGCCGGGGAACACATGGCCCCCGGTACCACCGGCCATCACCAACAACGTCTTGCTACTCACGCAACCTCCCGCACGCGCGCCTGGGCACTGGCCTGGCGCAATTCGAAATCGATCCGGATCAACATGCTCACCGCGACCGTCATGATGATGAGACTGGAGCCACCATAGCTGACCAGTGGCAGGGTCAACCCCTTGGTCGGCATCATGCCGCTGGCGGCACCCACGTTGACGAAGGTCTGGAAACTGAACCAGATGCCAATACCGATGGCGAGATAGCCCTCATAGAGCTTGTCTGCCACCAGGGCCTGATGGCCCAGCTTGAGCGCCTTGTATGCCAGGGCGAAAATCAGGAAGAGGGCGCCGAGCACCCCGAGATAGCCGAGCTCTTCACCCAGGATGGCGAACACGAAGTCGGTGTGGGCCTCCGGCAGGTACTCCATCTTCTGGATGGAGTTGCCGAGCCCTTCCCCAAGCCAGCTGCCGCGGCCGAACGCCATCAGGGACTGGGTCAGCTGATAGCCACTGCCGAAGGGGTCGGCCCAGGGGTCGAGGAAGGAGGTCACCCGCCGCATCCGATACGGCTCGGCGATGATCAGGGTCACCACGGCGCTCACCCCCACCAGAATGAGGGCGATGAACTGACCCATGCGGGCCCCCGCCAGGAACAGCATCCCCAACGAGGTGACAAACATCACCACCACGGAGCCCAGATCCGGCTGGGCCAGCAACAGCACGGCCACCAGGAAGAGCACCGCCATCGGCTTCATGAAGCCGATGAGCCGCTCGCGCACCTCGTTCTGGCGGCGTACCAGGTAGCCCGCCAGATAGACAAAGAGCGCCAGCTTGCCAAATTCGGCCGGTTGCAGGTTGAAGGGCCCCAGGGGCAACCAACGCACCGAGCCGTTGACGCTCCGTCCCACCAGTAGCACCAGCACCAGCATCAGGATGGCGAGCAGCAGCATGGGGCCGTTGTATTGCTGCCAGCGGGCCATGGGCACCTGCAAGACAAACCAGGAGATACCGAGCGCCATCACCAGGAAGAGGCCGTGGCGTTTGACAAACATGAAGGGGTCATTGGCCAGCGCAATCCCTTCCGGGATGGAGGCCGAGGCCACTATGACCAGCCCCACCGTCATCAGCGAGAAGCCCAGCACCACCAGCTGGCGATCGTAGAGCGCACCGGGCCGGGCGGGCAGCAGGATCCGTTGCAGGAAAGCCAGGGTCGCGCGCAGGGCGTTCATAGGGCCATCACCCGTTCAGCGGTAAGGCGATCACCGCGAACGTCGAAGGATGTGAAGAGGTTAAGCCCGTCCAGGCTGGCAAGGGGCGCGTTCATAGCATCAGTACCAGTTCGGTGAAGCGATCGCCCCGTGCTTCGAAGGATTTGAACTGATCCAGACTGGCGCAGGCCGGGGCAAGCAGCACCCAGTCGCCGGGTCTGGCGTCGGCTGCGGCCTTGGCGACGGCGGCCTCGAGGGAGTCAACCCGCTCAGTCTGCTCGCCCAGCGCCAGCAAGGTGTCGGCATCCTGACCAAAGCAGTACATCTTGTCTATCTGGCTGCCGAGCAGCGCTTGCACAGGGCCAAAATCCTGGCCCTTGCCCTGGCCGCCAGCCAACAGCAGCAGGCGCCCCTTGACCGATTCCCGCACCCCAGCCACGGCGGCCAGGGTGGCCCCCACGTTGGTGGCCTTGGAGTCATTGATCCAGCGAACCCCCGCCACCTCGCGCACGAAGCGGGCACGGTGGGGCAGTCCTTCGAAGCGGCGCAGCACGGCAAGCTGTGGCTCGCGGGGAATGCCGACTGCGTCGCACAGGGCCATGGCGGCAAGGGCGTTGGCCTGGTTGTGGGCACCGACGATCTTCATCTCGTCCACCGCGATGAGCGGCTCGCCATGCAGGCTCAGCCACAGGCGCTCCTCGCAGAGGGTTCGGCCATAACTCTTGTCGTCCAGGCCAAAACTTTGCCAGAGCTCGCCCACGTCGGGCAGGGTCAGGGCATCGTCCCGATTGACCAGAATATGTTGGGAATGCTGATGGATCTCTTGCTTGGCGGCGCGGTAATCGGCCATGCCCAGGTAGCGATCCATGTGATCCTCAGAGAGGTTCAGCACCACTGAGGCGACGGCGCGCAGGCTATGGGTGGTCTCGAGCTGGAAGCTGGATAGCTCCAGCACGCAGAGATCCATCGGCTGCTTGAGCAACGTCAGCGCAGGGGTGCCGATGTTGCCACCGACGCCCACCTTGAGGCCCGCCTCGGCGATCATCTCGCCGACCAGGGTGGTGACCGTGCTCTTGCCGTTGGAGCCGGTGATGGCAATGACGGGGGTGTGGGTCTCGCGCACGAACAGCTCGATGTCGCCGACTATGTCCACCCCCCGCTCGGCGGCAGCCCTGAGTTCGGGGGTCGCCAGGGCGATACCGGGACTGGCCACGATCAGATGGGCCTGGGTGAGCAAGGCTTCATCCAGTCCCTCAATGAGTTCAACCCCGGCCGGGAGCTGATCCTGACCAGGGGGATTGCGACGGGTATCCATCACCAGGGGGGTCACACCACGGCCGAGGAAATAATCGACACAAGAGAGACCGGTTTTCCCCAGACCTATGATGATGACCATGATTAACGCACCTTCAGGGTGGCAAGACCCAGCAGCACCAGCATCAGGGTGATGATCCAGAAGCGCACGATGACGCGCGGCTCGGGCCAGCCCTTCTTCTCGTAGTGGTGATGGATGGGCGCCATGCGGAAGATGCGTACCCCGCGCAGCTTGTAGGACCCAACCTGCAGGATAACGGAGACGGTCTCCATCACGAAGACGCCCCCCATGATCACCAGCAGGAACTCCTGGCGTACCAGCACGGCTATGGTGCCAAGGGCGCCGCCCAGAGCCAGTGAGCCCACATCCCCCATGAAGACCTGAGCGGGATAGGTATTGAACCAGAGGAAGCCCAGGCCCGCCCCTATGATGGCGGTGCACACAATCACCAGCTCGGAGGTATAGGGCACATAAGGAATATGCAGGTAGCTGGCAAAATTGACGTTACCGGTCGCCCAGGCAATCAGGGCGAAGCCTCCTGCCACCATCACGGTCGGCATGATGGCCAGGCCATCCAGACCATCGGTCAGATTGACCGCGTTGGAGGTACCGACGATGACGAAGTAGGTCAGCAGGATGAACATCAGCCCGAGCTGCGGCATCACATCCTTGAGGAAGGGCACCACCAGCTGAGTCTGACCATCATGGGTGGCCGTGGTGTAGAGGAAGACGGCGACGATCAGTGCCACCGCGGATTGCCAGAAATATTTCCAGCGGGCGATCAGGCCATCGGTATTCTTGCGCACCACCTTGCGATAGTCATCGACGAAACCGATGGCACCGTAGGCGGCCAGCACGAACAGCACCAGCCAGACATAGGGGTTGTCGAGGCGACACCAGAGCAGCACAGAGACGAAGATGGCCGCCAGTATCATCAGGCCGCCCATGGTCGGGGTACCCGCCTTGCTGAAATGAGACTCAGGGCCGTCCTGGCGGATCACCTGGCCAAATTTCATGATCTGCAGGCGACGGATCAGCCGTGGTCCCAACCAGAGTGCCACTCCGAGCGCCGTGAGGATAGACAGGATGGCGCGCAGCGTCAGATAGGAGAAGACGTTGAAGAAGGTGAAGTGCGGGGTGAGTAATTCCGCCAACCAGACTAGCATGAGGCTTGCTCCTGATGGTCGGCGACCATGTTGACGATCTCTTCCATGCGCGAACCCCGCGCCCCTTTCACCAGAATCGAGATGGTTTGTTCTGTGTTTATCATCTGTGCCAGCGCGTCATACAGGGACGCCTTGTTATCAAAATGTCGACCACCCGCGGCATCCGCGGTGTGGCGGCTCTGTTCACCGACCGTCAGCACGGCGTCGAGGCCGCGCTCCCGGGCGTGGCGTCCCACCCGTGCATGTTGCGCGGCAGACTCCTCACCCAACTCCTTCATGTCACCAAACACCAGCACCTTGTAACCGCCCATGGCGGTCAGGGCATCGATGCCTGCCAGCACGGACTCCACGCTGGCGTTATAGGTGTCATCGATCAGGGTGAGACCACCCCAGCGCCGCACACAGAAGCGCCCCTTGACCGGTGCCATCTGCTCCAGCCCCGCCTTGACCGAGGCAAGCGACGCCCCCAGTGCCAGGCAGCCCGCGGCGGCGGCCAGGGCGTTGGCCACGTTGTGGCGACCCGGGATGGCCAGGGTCAGGTTCACTTCCCCTTGCGGGGTCACCAGCACGCACTCGGCGCAGCCTTGCCCGTTGAGTACGATGTTGCGAGCATGGAACGGCTGGCGTTGATCCTCGATGGAGAAGGCACAGCGGATCCCGTTCGCCTGCCACTTGGGCCAGAACTCGTTGTCGGCGTTGACGATGGCAGTTCCCTGCTCACTCAGTCCTTCGAAGATCTCGCTCTTGGCGTGGAACACCCCTTCCAGAGAGCCGAAGCCTTCCAGATGGGCGGCGGCCACATTGTTGATGAGGGCGGCATCGGGCCGGGCCAGGGAGGTGGTCCAGGCAATCTCCCCCGGGTGGTTGGCGCCCAGCTCCATCACCGCAAACTGATGGTGCGGTTCGAGACGCAGCAGGGTGAGCGGCACGCCCACCTCGTTGTTGAAGTTACCCGCGGTGGCCAATACCTCACCTTCCTGACGCAATATGGCGGTCGCCATCTCCTTCACCGTGGTCTTGCCACAGCTGCCGGTGATCGCCAGCACCTTGGGATTGACGCGTTCCCGCACCAGTCGACCGAGCAGACCCAGCCCCTTGAGGCTGTCCGTCACGATCAGCTGGGGAATGGCCAGGGGCAGCTCGCGCTCCACCAGCAAGGCGCTGGCGCCTGCCGCCATGGCTTGCTCACAAAAATCGTGGGCGTCGAAACGCTCACCGCGCAGGGCAACGAAGAGTGCGCCCGGACCCAGGGTACGGGTATCCGTGCTGATCGCTGTGATCGCTGCATCCTCGCCCAGCAAGCGGGCATCGAGAACCAGGGCCAGTTCGGCAAGCCTGAGGGTCATCATCTGAATGACTCCAATATTGTGTCCAAGGCGGCCGCGACGGTCTCCCGATCGCTGTAGTGCCGCTTGTCGGTACCAATGATCTGATAATCCTCGTGCCCCTTACCGGCCACCAGGATGATGTCTTCTTTGCTCGCCTGCACTAACGCGTATTCGATGGCCTTGACCCTGTCGTGCTCTATGGTCACGGCGTCAGGATCGGCAAGACCCGCCACCATGTCAGCCATGATGCGGGCCGGCGATTCGGTACGGGGGTTGTCATCGGTCAGGATCACGCAGTCCGCATGTTGCTCTGCCACCGCAGCCATCATGGGGCGCTTGCCGCTGTCCCTGTCTCCGCCACAGCCGACGATGCACCAGAGCCGACCCTCGCAGTGCACCCGCAGGGCCTGCAATGCCTTCTCCAGCGCATCCGGTGTGTGGGCATAATCGACCACGGCGAGCGGCACCTGACCACCGCCAAAGCACTCCATGCGGCCCGTCACCCCCTGCAAGCGGGGAGCGGTCGCGAGCAGTTGCTCAAACTCATGACCGAGTACCAGCATGACCCCCATGGCGGCCAGCACATTGCTGACGTTGAAGCGGCCGAGCAAGGGGGCGGATAATACACCATTCCCCCAGCTGGAGTTAATGGCAGAACTGAATCCCTGCTGATGAAATTGGGGATCCTGCGCCGTCAACTGTCGCCCTGGATGGTTTTCAATCGGACCATGGGTACCGAAGGCCACCGCCTGGGGATGGAGAGCCAGCCATTGGCACCCGAGCGGATCATCATGATTGATGACCGCATGGGGCGCGTCGACCTGCTTGAGCAGCAGCGCCTTGGCTTCGCCGTAGGCCGCCATGGTGCCGTGATAGTCGAGATGATCCCGGCTCAGGTTGGTGAACACGGTGGCGGCGAAGTGCAGCTCGGCCACCCTGTGCTGCACCAGGCCATGGCTGGAAACCTCCATGGCAACCAGACTGGCGCCTTTGTCCCGCAAGGCGGCCAGATTGGCCTGCACCTCTAGAGCGCTGCCCGTGGTGTTGGCGGCTTCAATCAGCTCGCCAAACAGACCATTGCCTATGGTGCCCATGACGGCGGCCTTGCCACCCTGTTCACCGAACAGCAGGCTATGCCAGTTGGCAACCAGCAAGGCGGTGGTGCTCTTGCCATTGGTGCCGGTGATACCAATCAAGTCCAGCGCCGCCGCAGGCTCCCCGAAGAAACGCCCGGCCAGACCCGACAGCTTGGCGGGCAGATCGCGAATACCGACGCAGGGCACATCGAGCGCTGGCGGTACGAATGTCCCATCTTCCTCAAACAGCACGGCGCTTGCCCCCTGGGCCACCGCCTGTTCGATGAACTCTCTGCCGTCGACCTGATGCCCCTTGAGCGCCACGAACAGACAGCCGGGGCCGACCCGTCGGCTATCGAGCTGCATGTCGGTCAGCGGGAGCGCCTGGGCCTCAATGCCAAGGGGGCGCACGAGTGCATCAAGTGTGAGGGACAACGGCGGCCTCCATCTGGGCGAGCGAGGGGGGCGGCGCATTGGGCACCGCATCGGGACGAATGTTGTAGAGCTGGAGTACGCCGCCCATGGCCTCGGCGAAGGGCGGGGTGGCAACGGCGCCGCCGTAATAGGCACTGCCCTTGGGCTCGTTGATCACCACCACCATAACGAAGCGAGGATCGCTGGCTGGCGCGAAACCGGCGAACCAGCCCATGTAGTCCTTGCCATAGCCACCGGCGACCGCCACCTTGGCGGTGCCACTCTTGCCACCGATGCGGTAGCCGGGCACCTTGGCCTTGGGAATGGCATTGTCGACCACGAACTCCAGCGCCTGCATCATGGCCTTGGCGTTGTTGTGGTCGATGACCTGCTCTCCCCTGGGCGCCTTGTCCAGCTTGATGGTGGAGATGGGTACCCGCTTGCCCTGATTGGCCAGGGTGGCGTAGGCGGAGGCCAGCTGCAGCGGTGTCACCCGCAGGCCGTAGCCGAACGACAGGGTGGCGCGCTCGATATCGGACCAGCGCCGACGCTGGGGCAGCATCCCAAGGCTCTCACCGATCAGGCCGCTGCCGGTGTCATTGCCAAGCCCGAACAGGCTGAGGGTGTTGATCATCTCCTGAGCCGGCATGCGCAAGGCGATCCGTGACATGCCGATGTTGGAGGAGTAACGCAGTATGTCGAACAGGTTGTTGGCACTGTGGATGCTGACATCCCTGATCTGCTTGGCGCCGATATAGAGCGGGCCACCCGGGATATGATCTTTCCAGCTCGTCACCCCGGCCTGCAAGGCACTCAACAATATCAACGGCTTGATGGTGGAGCCCGGCTCATAGGTATCTGTCACAACCCGGTTGCGCACCCGGAAACTCTGATACTGACCGCGGTTATTCGGGTTGTAGGAGGGGGTGTTGACCATGGCCAGCACCTCCCCTGTCTTGACGTCCAGCATGACCAGGGAGCCGGAGGTCGCCTTGTTCTCATCGGTGGCGCGCTTGAGGGCGCGGTAGGCCAGCGCCTGTACCCGCTGATCGATGCTCAAGGCCAGGTTGTTGGCATTCTTGCCCTCTTTCACCACCCCGAGCCGCTCTATGACCCGACCCTGACGATCCTTGCGCACCCGCTGTTCCCCAGGGGTTGCCGTCAGCCACTGGTCGTAACTGCGCTCTATGCCTTCGATGCCGTGGCCATCGATGTTGGTCACCCCGACCAGATGAGAGCTGATCTCCCCAGTGGGGTAGAAACGGCGGGATTCCGGGCGCAGGAAGACCCCCCCCAGCTTGAGGCCCTTGATGTATTCGGCCACCGCAGGGGTCACCTGGCGCTGCAAGTAAACGAAGCGTTTCTTGGGGTTGGCGGTACGGCGCTTGAGCACATCGATATCGACCTTCAGCACGGCGGAGAGCGCCAGCCAGGCCCGCTCGTTATGGATGGAGCCGGATTCGTGCACCGTCTTGGGATCGGCCCAGACCGCCTCAACCGGCACGGAGACGGCCAGCTGTTCGCCGTTCCGATCCGTGATCATGCCGCGCACAGCCTGGGTCGAGGTGGTACGCAAAGAGCGCAGGTCCCCCTCCTGACGCAACCTGTCCGGGTTGATCACCTGGATCCAGGCCAGACGCAAGATAAGCCCGATAAAGGCGACCCCGATGAAGAACACCAGGGTGCGAAAGCGCCACGGATAGAGTGACGGGGCTTTGGCCTGCGCCTTGGCGGGCGTCTTGCGTTTCATGGTTGGTTGATTACCTTCTCAGTGGTCACCAGGGGGCGAGCCATCTGTAACTTGTCCATGGCCAGCGCTGCCACACGGGAGTGCTCGGCCAGGGTCCCCTGCTCCAGCAGCAGGTGACGCCATTCGATATTGAGCCTGTCTTCCTCGGCCATGAGATCGTTCTGGGTCGACGTCATGACCCGCGTCATGTTGGTCACCAGGATCACCGCAAAGGAGGTCACCAGCACGGCAACGGCCAGCGCGAGCTGCAGCTTGTGACGCCACAGGTCCTGGATTATCTCCTTGCCGAGGTGAACGCGGGGCTCGCTCATGAGTTAATCCGCCAACCGCTGTGCGACCCGCAGCACCGAGCTGCGTGAACGGCTGTTTTCGCTGACTTCATGGTCAGAAGGCTTGAGTGCCTTGCCCACCGACTTCAACTTGCGACCACCGGCCAGTTGGGACTCGGTCAGGGGGATGCCGCGGGGAACGTCCGGGCCCTTCTCATGTTTGCGGATGAAGTGTTTCACGAGGCGATCTTCCAGGGAGTGGAAGCTGATGACCGACAGGCGCCCTTCCGGGGCCAGGGCCTGCAAGGCACCATCGAGGGCCGTCTCTATCTCGTCAAGCTCGCTGTTGATATAGATGCGGATCGCCTGGAAGCTGCGGGTGGCAGCGTGTTTACCCTTCTCTTTGCTCGGATTGACCCTGGCAATCATCTCCGCCAGTGGCCGGGTACGCAGATAGGGCTCAGTGGCACGGTCATGGACGATGGCGCGGGCTATTTTCTTGGCGAAGCGCTCCTCACCAAAGGTCTTGAGCACCCAGGCAATATCATCCACATCGGCCCTGGCCAGCCACTCGGCGGCGCTCTGGCCGCTGGTCGGATCCATACGCATGTCGAGGGGGCCATCTTTCATGAAGCTGAAACCGCGCTCTGCATCATCGAGCTGAGGCGAGGAAACCCCCAGATCCAGCAGGAAGCCGTTTACCTTGCCGAGCAGGCCGCGATCATTGAGGTAGTCGGTGATGCCGGAGAAGGGACCATGGACTATCTCGAAACGGGAGTCCTGGATCTTGGCAGCCTCGGCGATGGCCTGGGGATCGCGGTCAATCGCGATCAAGCGGCCATGGGGGCCCAGTTTTTCCAAGATGAGACGGGAGTGACCGCCACGGCCAAAGGTGCCGTCGACGTAGATGCCGTCCGGCTGGATGGCCAGACCTTCGACGGCTTCGTGCAACAGCACTGTGATGTGTTCAGCGGCTTGGCTCATTTATAGCGAGAAATCCTGTAAACGATCCGAGCCAGCCCAGTCATCCTCGGGCAGGCTCGCGATATCGGTATCGATCTGATGTTGCCAGCGGGACTCGTCCCACAGCTCAAACTTGTTGAGCTGACCCACCAGCATGATTTTTTTGTCCAGCCCGGCATGAGTGCGCAGGGGCTGGGAGAGCAAAAGACGGCCATTGCCGTCCAGTTCACATTCGGTCGCATGGCCGAGCAGCAGACGCTGCAGGCGGCGCTGTGCCGGATCCATGCTCGAGAGTGTCTTCAGCTTGCGCTCAATCTCCTCCCATTCATGCAAGGGGTAGAGCAGCAGGCAGGGGTGGGCGATATCGATGGTACAGACCAGCTGGCCGTCGCATTCGTCGCGCAGCCAATCACGGTATTTGGTCGGAATCGCCAGTCGCCCTTTGACATCCAGGCTGATGGCGTGAGCACCACGCAACAAATTAGCCATCCCCAATGAGTAACACATGGTGGGCCTTTGCCCAGAAAAACCACTTTGATCCACTTTTCTCCACTGTGAAGTTTAAGGACGAGTAAAGTGCTTTTCAAGCAAGGATCCTTACGGCGGGGAACATATTGACGCAGCAGCTGACAAGGGCAGATTAAGTGAGTTGATTTTCCACAAGTTATTTGCTGGAAAAAGACAGCGATTAATTAGAGTCCCATTGAGGCAACGCCTCCATTCAGGGCGAAATAATAAAGCGATAAAGGATTAAGGTACACAAGGCAATGCTCACACCGACCACGGGATAGATGATGTAACCATCCCCAGCCCGCCGTGCTCGCAGGCAAACAAGCTGACAAAGCAGCAGGTTGTAGAGAATGAGGAGGGCGCTCAGCAGCATATTTGTCGCCAAACCCAGTCCATCCATATAAAGGATGTAGAGTCCCATCAGCACGAAGTTAATCAGGATGAGATAGAGCAGAAATTTCTGCAGTGTTCTGCCTGCTGTCGAGGGTTTTTTTGCTTGTGGTATCATGCTCATCACATCCTTGAATCCACATGAACAGTCGACAAAAAAGGTCTAAAACTGTTGAGAGCAACCATGTTTTTATTCCCATTCGGCCACCCAGAGATGGCGGCGCCATGAGAGTCATAACAAAGTGGCTGTACTCGCTGACAATTTTGACATCATCCTGTTGTTATTCTTATCAAAACTATCATTGGCAGTCGGGTTTTCCCAGCCCCCTGACAGGGGTGGGCAATGAGTTGGTACAGGAACAGACTCAGTTCCTGCTCAAACAGCAGGATTATCTGCAGCGGCGCCTGAGTCAGGTGCAACCGATGATCCGCTGGGTCGCCCAGCAGGTCGAAGCCAGACAGCTCCCCCCCCTGCTCAGTTTCGTACCCCTCATCGAGAGCAGTTACCGGCTGGAGGTTGTCTCCCACGCGGGGGCAGCCGGTCCCTGGCAATTGATGCCCCAGACGGCGAGTCGCTTCGGGGTCCCCATTAACAGCAGCTTTGATGGCCGCTACTCCCTGCCGCTCGCCACCGAGGCAGCACTCACCTACCTCGCCTGGCTCTATCAACTGTTCGATCGGGACTGGCCATTGGCCCTAGCAGCCTACAACGCGGGGGAGGGTCGAGTCGCCAAGGCCATACTGGCCGCCAACAGCCGTAATCTGTGGGATCTGGCGCTGCCGGAGGAGACGCGTTTCTATGTCGCACGCCTGCTGGCCCTCTCTCGTCTGTTGCAGAACCCAGATCGCTACAGTTTCATGCTACCCCCCTGGCGCCAAGGGGCCGATCTGCAACTCGAATCAGAACCTCAGGGCTGTTCCCTGCTGGCCTGGGCGCTTGAGAAAGGTGTTTCCATGAATGATGCCAGTCGCTGGAATCCCGCCTGGCGCCTGCCCCAGGCTCAGGGGGTAAGCCGTTGTCCCATTGCCTACAGCACATCCGACGGGCACCCACCCAGTGGACATCAAGCGACCAGGGGGCCCTTTATCGCCAGTACCATTTCATTGGAGAGTCTGCATGATCCCTTGCTGCTCCAGGCAAGCAAGGGACTGGACCTGGGTCAAGGCGGGCTCAGGTTGGAGAAGGTGCCTGATCCGCTGGGTCTGGATCGACGCCCGGTTCCGCTACTGCCATGAAGCAGTGTCGCCAGTGGCTAAGCACAGGAGCCAGATCCACTTGTCCCGGATCCGTCCAGCTGGCTCCATAGAAACTCAAATACTGGCCTATGCCGCGCCTATGCATGATCTGGCACTCGAGCCGGATGTGGGGGGCAAGCGAGAGGCTGATGGTGTCAGGCAGCTCGAAACGGGACGGGGCCAGGAAGCCCACCCCGCCAGGTCCTATGTCCTTGATCACTGCCCGCCCGATCCGCTTGTCAAACAACAGACCGCTGATCAGCAGGCGAGCGGCGATGCCACAGCTTTGCGCCTCTAAGGGGGTGGTGCCGTCGTGCAGATACCAACGCGGTACCTTGCGCCTGGGATCCTGCTGCTGCAGCGTTAGCTCATGGGCTAGTTCATCCTTCATCTGGGCACACCTTCCTTGGCCTGGGCCGTCGCGGCCTGTATCTGTGAGCTGAACAACTGATCCAGGCTCTGCTCGGCCTCGGTCGTCATGATCAGCAATTCGATTCGCCGGTTACGGCTACCGGTCGGGTTATCGGCATCCTCCAGCATGGTATCGGACATCGCCACTACCTGGGCAATCCGCTGTGGCGGCATGCCGCCTGCCAGCAACACCCGTCTGGCCATCATGGCGCGATCGGAGGAGAGCTCCCAGTTGCTGTAGTTGTCTCCGGCAAAGGGGGTGTTATCCGTGTGGCCCGAGATCATCACCCGGTTCTCCACCCGCTGAAACACCGGGGCCAGCCCCATCAGCAGATGACGGAAGAAGGGGCTGATCCTGGCACTGCCCCGGCTGTACATCTCCCTGTCCTCGTTGTCCCGGATGAGGATCCGCAGCCCCTGCGGCACCAGCTGAAGCTCCAGGTTGTTCTTGGCCTGCAGTTGATCGGCCAGGGAGTCGATGACGCCAGCCAATTGCGCCATCTGTTGCTTGCCCTCGACCCGCCCCACAATCAGGTTGCTGTAGTGATCGACTCCCTTCTCATTGAGGATGCTCTGGCTGGGGTCTCTGTGTCTGGGCATCAACTGGCCGTCCGGCGTGTAAACGGGCACCAGCTCTTCCAGGGGTGAGGGCTGGCCGCCGAGGTCGACCGGGAAGGGGCTATTACGGATATCGAAGGGATTGGCCGCGTTGTCCAGAATACTGTAATCACGCAGATGGCTGGCGACCTGCTCACGCTCCTCCTGATTGGAGACGGCCAGGATCCAGAGCACCATGAACAGGGCCATCATGGCGAGGGTGAAGTCGGCGAAGGCCACCTTCCAGGCCCCTCCGCTCTTGGGCGCCGAGTTGCGTCGGTTCTGCCGCTTGATAATGATCTGTTCGTGGTTACGCATCTACATCGCCTTGTTGGTGACCCACTCTTCCAGCTCCATGAAGCTGGGTTTGACGTCGGGCTCTAATACCTTGCGTCCCGAGTCCACCGCAAGCAGAGGCTGTTTGCCACGCAACTGGGCCAGCAGTATGGATTTGACGCACATCAGCAGGGAGATGCGCCGTTTGACCAGATCTTCCATGGCGCTGCTCAGGGGCTCGAGCAGGCAGTAACACATGAATATCCCGATGAAGGTGCCGACCAGGGCCGCAGCCACGTGTACGCCAATGGCGGTGAGAGGGCCATCGAGCTGCTGCATGGTGATGATGATGCCCATGACCGCCGCCAGTATGCCGAAGCCCGGGCAGGCCTCCCCCGTCTTGTGCAGGGCATGGGCCGGTTTGAGCATCTCCTCCTCGATGGCCATGATCTCCTGCTCGAGCATGGTCTCCAGTTCATGGGGGCTGATCTTGCCCATGCCGAGCAGGCGCAGGTTGTCGATGATGAAGCCCAGCAACTGAGGATCCTCGGCGATCTGCGGGTACATCAGGAAGACCGAGCTCTGCTGCGGATTCTCGATGTGTTCATCGAGGGCCTTGAGGCCCTTGCTGCGGGTCTCTTCCAGCAGTTGATGCATCAAGGTCAGCAACTCGCGGTAGAGCTCCCGCTCAGCCTTGTTTGGCTTGGCCACCAGTTTGATCTGGCGCCACATCTCGTGGAGCACCTCTTTGGAGTTGCCGATGAACATGGAGCCGATGGCCGCGCCGAAGATAATGACCATCTCGGCGGGCTGCCACAGGGCGAGCAGGCGCCCACCGGCCATCATGAAACCGCCCAGCACACACACGAAGATGATGCCCAGGCCTAGCTGTTTTTGCATGAATGCTCCCGCACAACACAAGGAGCCTCGCCACGGGGTGTGGCGAGGCATGATTAGATGGAATCGACCAATTGCTTCTTGAGCTGAAGCACACACTGCTTATGCAGCTGACAAACCCGGGACTCGGTCAGACCGAGTACCAGGGCTATCTCCTTCATGTTCAGCTCATGTTGGTAGTAGAGGGAGAGCAGCAACTGCTCCCGCTTGTCCAGGGTGGCGAGCACCTTGCTGAGGGTCATGGCCAGGTCGGCATCATCGGATTCGGCGGTCGGCGCCCGGCCACCGTTTTCCAGCCACTCTTCCAGACTCTGCAAAGCCTCGGCCTGGCTGGCATAGGCAAGCTGGCGGACCTCCTCCACCGAGGTGGCGAGCGCATCGGCCAGCTCTTGCTCGGTCGGTGCGCGCCCTGCGCTGTTGTGCAGCTCGCGCTGGGCCTGGTTGTAAACATGGACCTGCTGACGCAGTTGGCGTGGTCGCCAGTCGAGACGACGCAGCTCGTCGAGCATGGCGCCACGGACGCGCTTGAAGGCATAACTCTCGAACTGCTGATCCGGCTCACCATCATAGCGACGCCAGGCCTCCAGCAAGCCCATCATGCCCACCTGCTCCATGTCATCCTGATCGAAACTGGCAGATACCTGGCTACGCAGGTGACTGGCCGCCCGTTTGACCAGGGGCAGATAGCGCATCAAGATGGCCTGCTCGCCGAAGATGGGCCTCTTGGCGGCGAAGACATCTGGCTGCTCCCACTCCGAATGACTCATCGCGGACCTATTGCACCAACACCTTGGTGATCAGCACTTCATCCAGATAGGTCTGATAACCATATCCCTGTAGCGTCGTGGTCAACTTGCCAAGCAGCGAGCTCTGCAGGACGCTGATGTTCTGCAGCTCCTGCCGCACGTTCTCCAGGGTCCGATGGCTGAAGTACTGCACCATGGCGTTGCGGATCAGGGGTTTGAGCTCTTCCAGCACGGTCAGTTGGGCCGGATTGTGGGTCACCAGTGCCAGTTCCAGTACCAGATAATGGGTCTGGGCCCCGCCCTCCAGGCTGATGACGAAACGCTCCATGGGTTTGAACAACGGCGTCGCACTGAGTTCAGGCTTGGCCTCGGTCAGACCGAGCCAGACCCCGATCTGCTCCCGCTTCAGATAAGCGCCATAAGCTAGCACCAGCAGTAAGCAGCAAGCCGCCACTATCACCATCAACCACTTGAAAAATCGCCGCATCGTATCTCGTTACCTTGTTGTTCGGTTGCTATCAGACCAGGGTGTTGAGCCAATCTCGGCCCCGGGTGTCGGTCGGTGAGGGTTCATCGGCCCAGTCGCGCCGCCCGGCCAGTACCTCGTCCTGAGTCCAGGCCTGACGCCGCTCCTGCTCGCCCCCCTGACCCACATTGACCTCAACCCCACCAGCATGATGGGGTGCCAGGCTCATGCGCAGCCGTTCCATTGACTGGATCAGGGCGTCACGCACCGCCGGATTAGCCACATTCAGCTGCACACTGAGCTTGTCGCCCTCCATCCGCACCGTGAGCTCAAGGCGCCCCAGCTCAGGGGGGTCCAGGCGAATATGAGCCTGCTTTATCTGATGGTTGACCTGCATCTCGACCTTGTCGCGGAGCAGATCGACCAGTTGCTGGCCCCATTGAGACTGGTTGTCTGCCAGCTTGGCCGGTGCCCATTGATACTCGGGACCGCGAGCCAGCTGCAGGGTGGTGAGGGTGGGCACCTGCATCCCTTTCGATTCGACCCCCTCCCCTTTGGGCAGATCCCCCCCCAACGCAGCGATCAGGGCGGGAGGCAAAACGGGTAAGGGACGGGCGGTAACGGCTTCACCGGCGCGGGTTGTCGCGGGAGTCTGATGCTCAGCCTGGCTGGCTTGACCGGCCAGATCGGCGAAGGCACCTTGACGCAGCTTGAGCCTCGCCTGCAGCGTCTCGAATGCGAGCGATGGTACATCCGGCAACAGCGGCCGATCCTCCCGAGTAGAGACAAGTGCCTGGGTTACCTGCGTCGGGCGCGACTCCGCGCTGAAAGTCAGTGTCTCCACCCCGGCACTGCGCCGGGAGAAGCCGCTGCTCGTGGATGCTGTGAAACCAGTCATGGGATCTTGCTGCAGGAAAACAGCGAGGGCGGCGGCCAGCGCCTCCTCATCATGGTGACCTTCCTCCGGCGGGGCCTCCTCATTACCTTGTTCTTGAGACAGCGTTGGCAAAGGAAGAGGCGGTACCTCAGCGTGGGGGCTGTCGAGCGGCAGGTAACCCTGTTCGGGCTCCACCGGCTGGCGACTACGAATAGTGCCCTGCTCTGGGGACGCGGCGGCCAGTGTCGCCTGCTCCAGATGGCGGATCACAGCCATGACTGCACCTCGTCATAGGCTTGCATCCCTTCGCGCCCCTGACTGAGTCGTTGCCACTCTTGCTGACGGGTCTCCAGCTCGGCCCGGCACTGGGCAAGCGCCTCGCCATGCCAGGCCTTGACCTGCTGACGGACAGGCTGCAGAGCCTGCCAAAGGGAGGGCGAGTTCGCCAGTGCGCAGCAAAACTGTGCCAACCGCTGATCGGTCAAGCGCACCGCATCCCACTGACCGGCCTGGGCCTGCTGTTGCAACTGACGACCCAGAGCCAGCAGCTGGCGCTGGCGAGTCTCATACTCGATGCCGGGTATCGATGGCTTTTTGACGGGCATGGCAAGGGCCTTAATGAGTGGTACCACATAGCCACTAGCAAGGAGTGGGCCATAAAATAAATAATAATTATCAATGGATTAGGATGTCGACATGGGAATGGCGGGAAGTGCTGCTTCCGCCTGCTTCACCCCTTGTGAGCCGCCATGGCTTCCCAGCCCTGTTTTAGCTCCTGCAGAATGCGTCGTACATCGGCGAAACCAGCCAAATCATTGCTGACGCTGATCTCGAACAGGCGCTGGCCGCAGTAGTCATAGAGACGGTGCAGGTTGGCCGCAAGCTCCCCCCCCTTCTCCATGTCGAGGGCGCTGTCGAGGCCACCGAGGATCTGCAGGCACTTGTTGATGGCCTGCCCCTTGCGCTCATACTGCCTGGCCTGGATATGGCCTTCGGCCCGGGCTATCTCATCGAGCAGGCCATCCATCAACATCAGCACCAGCTGATGGGGATCGGCGCTGGCGGCCTTGGCCTGAGTGGCGGCAAATTGATAGGCATCGTAGCCATCTTGGTGTTCAAACATGGAAGACTCACTTAGTCAGAATAAAGCGCGGGCATCGACTCACAAAGAACCCATGGTCTGCATCATCTGGTTCATGGTGGTGAATTGATTGAGGTAGCGCTTATACGTGGATTCCATGCGCCGATCCAGTGCCTCCATCCGCTCGTCCAGACGGCGCTGGTTGTTCTCAAGACCCGTCTTGCGTCCTTTGAGCATCCCATCCCGCTTGGTGTAAGGATCCATGGCGTTACTCATCCGCTTGAGCAGACCATCATCCCCCATCAATGCCTTGCCAAGCAGCTCGGGGTCCTTCTCCAGCGCCTTGTTGAAGTCAGTCTCGTTGAACGCCAGCTTGCCCGCCTTATCCGTCTTGATCCCCAAGCTATTCAGGGTCAGGCCATTGGGCAGATCCCGTACCTTGGCAGCCAGCAGGCTCTTGAGACCGCGCACCCCACTGTCCGAGGCAAGGGCTCCCGGCGCCTTGGGATCGCTGGCGGTCATCTTGGCCAACTCGCCCACCAGCTCGTTGTAGCTGTCGACAAACTGCTTGAGGGAGCCGGTCACGGCCTCGGTATCTTGACCAATGGTGACCTGCATCGGGGGATCCCCGGCCGCCTGCACCTTGGTCAGCTCCAAAGTGAGACCATCGACCACATTCTCTATCTTGTTGCTGGCAGAGGTGATGGTGAGCGGGCTATCCCCCCCCATCCGCAACTTGGCATCCTGCGCCTTGGTGATGTCGGTGCGAGCCGCCAGCGCAGTGGCGAAGGCACTGGCCGGATCGCCGCTGTAACTCAGATTGATGACGTTCTCCTCCCCCGTCTCCTTGCCGGTCAGTACCAGGTTGACCTTGCCATCGGTGCGCACCAGGGTCGCCTTGATCCCGGGGTTGTCCGTGGCATTGTTGATGTGGGAGACCAGATCCTTGACGGTCGCCCCCGCCGGCAGGGTGGCCAGGTCCACGTTCAGGGTCTTGCCCTTCACCGCCAGAGAGAGAGTGCCACTCGCCGGCAGGAGATCCGTGTCGCTGTCGAGCTGCACCCCCAGCTGATGAGCCTGAGCCAGCTGCTCGACGAAGAAACTGTATTGACCCGAGCTCGCCTTGCCGTTGCTGGTGACCGTCATGAAGCCCTCCTGGGACATGGTCGCCTTCTGGGCCTGCAAGGTGGAAGCCTTGTTCAAGTCCTTGAGCATGGTCTGGAAGGTGGAGAGCTTGGTGTTGAGCGCGCTCAACGCCGTCTGCTGCCCCTTGACGCTCGCCATCTGGCGATTGAGCAGGGCATCCATGTTCTGACGCTCGGCGGCAACCAGCTGAGAGGCCATGGAGGAGGGATCTATCTGCATCTTGTTACACCCTTGAGACTAGGTTCATCCGGCATGTCGATTGGAAAACACAGGCACCTGCTTTCCGATGGACAGGCGATAAAAACAGGCCGCCCGGACAGGGCAGCCCGTCAACACTATTAACGCAGCAGGGAAGTGACCATGCCGGTCATCTGGTTGGAGTTGGAGAGCACGGACATGCCAGCTTGCATCAGCATCTGGTTCTTGGTCATGTTGGTGGTCTCCTGGGCAAAGTCGGCATCCATGATGCGGCCGTTCGCCATGTCGGTGTTCTCTTTCATGTTGGAAAGGTTGTTGACCGTGTGCTCCAGACGGTTGATGTTGGCACCGAACTGGGAACGGGCGGTACCGATGGCGTCCAGGGCGTCTTCCATCTTGGTGATCTGCGCATTGAACGCAGTGGAAGCAAGGGCGGTGGCCGCCACGTCGGCGGTATCAAAATCTGTTCCCGCAGTATCAATGGCTGCATTCACAGCCTGAACATTAGTGCTTGCATCAACATCCAGTTTCTCGGTGGCAGAGCCACCAATCTGGAAGGTCACGGCGGCAGCGCCAAACTTGCCAGCATCGCTGATCAGGTCCTGGCCGCCAAACTTGGTGTTGTCGCTGATGTTCTTCAGTTCGGCGGAGAGCGCCTTCATCTCTGTCCCCATGGCCAGGCGATCTTCAGCACTCGAGGTACCGTTGGCGCCCTGGGTGGCCAGATCCTTCATGCGCTGGACGATATTGGTCATCTCGTCCATGGCCCCTTCGGCGGTCTGCATCATGGAGACGGCATCCTGGGCGTTGCGCATGCCGACCTTCTGACCGTTGGACTGGGCTTGCAGACGGGTAGCCATCTGCAGACCGGCGGCGTCATCGGCGGCGGAGTTGATGCGCAGACCGGTGCCCAGACGCTGCATGGCGGTGCCCAGCATCTTGTTGGTGGTATTGAGCTGGCTCTGAGTGGTCAGAGAGGCGAAGTTGGTGTGAATGGACAAACCCATGATGTACTCCTCGAAAAGCTGCGATGCAGCGGGTAACCCTGTAGGGAGGAGAAGCGACCGGGGGCGGCCAAGACTTGAATGGATTACTGAAAAAATACGGGAAAAGCGGAAACGGTCAGGAGGGGAGGAAGCGGAAAAAGGCACTCATCCCGGGGGATGAGTGCCACAGGTATCAACGCAGCAGGGAGGTGACCATGCCGGTCATCTGGTTGGAGTTGGAGAGCACGGACATGCCAGCTTGCATCAGCATCTGGTTCTTGGTCATGTTGGTGGTCTCCTGGGCGAAATCGGCATCCATGATGCGGCCGTTCGCCATGTCGGTGTTCTCTTTCATGTTGGAGAGGTTGTTGACCGTGTGCTCCAGACGGTTGATGTTGGCACCGAAGGAGGAACGGACAGAGCCGATTTGATCAAGCAGGTTAGTTGTGGCGGTAATCGCATCACTGGCTTTGGTTTGATCACCTATACCAGCGACAATATCAGCGTCCGCAATACCCTTAGTTGCTGTAGTGCCGGTCAGATCCTTCATGGCGGTTGCTACATCAACCTTCAGTGTTTCAGTGCTAGAGCCACCAATCTGGAAAGTCACACCAGTGGCAACCTCAAACGACCCACCCTTCAACAATTTCTGGCCACCAAAGCTGGTGTTACCAACAATATTACCCAACTCCTTGGTCAGTTCGCCGAACTCGGCGTTCAGGGCGGTGTAGTCTTCGGCGCTGGTAGTGCCGTTGGCACCCTGGGTGGCCAGGTCCTTCATGCGCTGGACGATATTGGTCATCTCGTCCATGGCGCCTTCGGCGGTCTGCATCATGGAGACGGCATCCTGGGCGTTGCGCATGCCCACTTTCTGGCCATTGGATTGGGCTTGCAGGCGGGTAGCCATCTGCAGACCGGCGGCATCATCGGCGGCGGAGTTGATGCGCAGACCGGTGCCCAGACGCTGCATGGCGGTGCCCAGCATCTTGTTGGTGGTATTGAGCTGGCTCTGAGTGGTCAGCGAGGCGAAGTTGGTGTGAATGGACAGACCCATGGTCGTTTCCTTGAGTGAGATGCTGCCGGGCAGCTGATTGGTTGACTCCCTTCAAGAGCGACCGCCCGGCGGTGAAAATGAAATGACGGCCGCACTTTTTTAAAATTTTCACCCGCCCAAGCCTGGGTGCATCGCTTGCCACTTCGGGCACCCTTCTTGCAGTACGTCGGCCACAGCGATCGATGCGGGCAGCCGCCCGTGCGATCATGAGGTTCAAGCCACGCAAGGAGATCAGAATGGCCCATACCCTGCTTACCCCCAGGTACTATCAGCAATTCCAGTGCATCGGCGATCGATGCGAAGACAACTGCTGTCATGGTTGGACCATTTCCATCGACAAGCAGACCTATCGCCACTACGTCAGCCACCCTGATCAACTCATCCAGAGCACCGCCAAACAGCATATCCAGAAGGTGAAAAAATCCGATGCTCATTGGGGCACTATCCGCATGGATAAGACGGGAGCCTGCCCCTTCCTCGACGGAACAGGATTGTGCAATGTCCACAAGCAGGCGGGCCCCGAAGCCCTCAGCCACACCTGCAAGAGCTACCCCAGGCAGCAAACCCAGTTGGGTGATCAGCACAGGCGCAGTCTGATGCTCTCCTGCCCCGAAGTCAGCCGCCGGGTGTTGCTCGACCCCCAGGCCATGGCGATGGAGGCAACCCCCTTCATCGGCAAGGGCAAGCCCAAGGCCATCGCTCCTGCCCAGGCCTCCTTGCACATGTTGAGCATCGACGTGCTGCTGGCCGATGCCATGACGGTGGAAGAGCGGCTCTGGTTGATTGGCATGCTGGTACACAGAGATGAGAGCAAGGTATCCAACCAGGCCTTCCTCGAGCAGATGGTGCCTATGATAGAGCAGGGCCAACTCGCCACGGCCTTCGCCCAGCTCCCCTTCATTGGCAAGATCCAGTGGTGGGCGCTGCGCACCCTCACCCATCTGCTGATGCTCAACAACCAGCACCAGCAGCGCCGTGGGCGCGTGACCATGAGCCGCTGTCTGGAGACCATCAATCGGGTGCTGGAGGGCGAGTATGATGAACACAAACTCGCCAGCCTGCATCAGTGCTGGCATGAACGGGTTGCCCCCTTCCTGGCCGAACGACCCCATATTCAGCAGAACCATCTGCTCTATTACGTCTATCACAACCAGTTCCCGGCCCAGGGACAGAGTCCGCAGCTGGCCTATCGCCTGCTGATCGCGGACTACTTCCTGCTGCGCAGCTACCTGTGCCTGCTGGCCATGGGGGATGCGCCCCTGACCGAGGGGGATGTCACGGACCTCTTCTACAGCTATCACACGGTTCGCCAGCACAACGCGACCTTCCTGAGCACCCTGGAGAAGGGGTTGGAAGATTCCGGGCTCGCCAGCGACCTGACCCTCTACGCCTTGCTCAAGACGGGATAATCCGGGAGCGGGGATGCCAGAAACGACAACACCCCGGGTCACGGGGTGTTGTCTGTGTCACCAAATGCACGACGCGATCAGGCCAGCAGCGCCACCACATTCTGGCGGGAGACATTGGCCTGGGCCAACAGGCCCGCCATGGTACCGGCAAAACCGCCATCCTTGAGCTGGCTGCTCAACTTGCTTTGCAGCTGTTCCAGCTCATCGAGCTTGAGACTCTGGCTGCGGGATTTCACCTTGTCCAGCTGCTGGACCATCTTCTGGCGGAACTGTTTGAGTTCGCGAACCGACTGCTCTATCTCGCCGAGCAGCTTGTGCAATCTGCGCTGCTCCTGCTTGATCTCACCGCGCCCCAGCCCCTCACCCAGCAGGCTCAATTGACCAGGGTGCTGCTTGAACTTGACCGGCACCGGGTTACCGGCCGGGATCCGGATCCCTTCACCACTGATGAGGACAGGTTCATCCAGTTTGCGTCTCTGCGCCTCAGGCAGACTCAGCTCCAGCTTGCCCTGCTCACTCATCCTGGCCTGGATCTGCTCCTTGTTCAGGGCCTGATCCAGCCGCTTGATCACCTCTTGTCCCTGGGCTCCCGCCGGAATCAACACTTCCACCGCGCTGTTGCTGACGGGAAAGGCCAGTACCAGTCGCTCGGCCGTCGGTTTGGCCGTCAGCAGCTCCAGATGATCGACCCCATAATGAACCCGGCTGCCCGCACCATTCAGCAACCTCGGCTTGAGGGCATCCGTCAAGGGGGCATCCTGACTGGTCAGTTTCTCTTCGAGGGCGCGCAGACGCTGGACTATCTCCCCCCCGGCACTCGTGGTCTGCGAGAGCTGCCGCTCCAGGCGCTTGAGCTCGCCCCACACCTGACCGAGGGCCTGCTCGCCACCCTGAGCATGGGCGATACGTTGCTGGGCCGTGCCAATCAGCGCCCAACGTTCCAGCCTCGCCACATTGGGGTGACGATCCATGGCGACCGGCTGGCGACTCTTGTTCTTCCCCTGAACAGATGCCTGACCGCGCAACTTGAGCTGGGCGGAGGCTTCGGCCACACCGCCCGGTCTGGTCTGCTGGATCTGCATCTTGGGTCCTTATCCGGGTCAGGGAATGTAGTTGAACAGGCTCAGGCCATTGACCTTGGCAAACGCCTGCTGCTGGACCTGAAGAGCCATCAGCACATGGGCTTGCTTGGTCACCGCCTCGGCATAATCGAGGGACTCTATCTGATTGCTCACTTCCTTGCTATAGATGGTCTTCTCGGCATGGCTCTCGTCGATCTGGTCGAGCAGATTGATGCGGGCGCCTATGCCGCTCACCATCTGGCTGATCTCATCTTGCAACAGCTGACTGCGATCCAGCATGGCACCCGCCTCTGCATTGGTATCACCGGTCGAGCTCTCCAGCAGCGTCACCAGATCGTCCAGCTGTTTGAAGAAGTCCCCGCCCTGAATGAAGAGGCTATCGGCGGTGTGATTGAGGCCGACCGTCACCCCCTTGGCCACCACCACCTCCCGCACCAGGGCATCCCCCTGATAGAGGTAGTTGCCACCCGCATCCTTGACGATGGCGGTCTTGTCGACCTGACTGCCCGCAAACAGGCTGGAGCCACTCTCGTTGCGGCCATTGGCCAGATCGAGCAGACCCTCCTTGAGCACCGCCAGCTCGCTGGCAACCGCAGCCCTGTCATCGGGGGACATGCTGCCGGTGGCCGCCATCTGGGTCAGGTCTCGCAATCGCATCAGCATGTTGGTCATGGTGTCGAGCTGCTGCTCCCCTTGGGATAGCTGGCTCTTGGCATTGAAAATGTTCTTCTGGTACTGGGCCATGGCCGTCTGCTCTTTGTGCAGCCCCTGCAGGCGCACGCTGCCGATGGCGTCATCCGATGGCTGCAGGATCCGCTTGTTGCTCGCGATCTGACGATCGAGCCGCGCATAGTCACCGAAGCCCTGTTGCAGGTTGCCGAGCATGCTGAGCTGGATCTGGTTGGTACTGACACGCATGGAGAGTTCCTCAGAACATGTTCAGGAAAAAGGTGAAGAGCGGGTGCTGGTCGGCGCTGACAATCATGGACTTAACCTCAGAACATGTTCAGGAGAGAGGTGAAGAGTTGATCCGAGGTGCTGATCACCTTGGCATTGGCCTGATACGCCTTGGTGTAGGCCATCACCTTGACCCCTTCCTCATCGGTATTGACGCCGCTGACACTGCTCAGCTTGAGGGAGAGTTGCTGCTCCAGGTTGGCGTTGGCATCCAGTTGGGCCTTGGCCTGGCCACTCTGCACCGCCATCTGGCCAAGCAAACTGCCGTAGGCGTCATACTGGCCATCCTTGATGGTGATCAGCGCCTGCAGATTACGGTTGTCGCCCGGGCCCCCTCCGACCTGGGCAAAGGCGAGATCGTCCCCTTTAAAACCCGACGCCAGCTTGAGCGTGCCGGCAGGATCCAGCGGGTCATAGACGAACAGCGGCTTGCCGGTGCCGCCATTGAGGTCTATGCCGTTCATCTGTTTGGCATTGAATTCATCGGCCAGCTTGCTGGCTATCTGGCCCAGCTCATCCCGGGTCGGACGCAGTACCTCGGCACGGTAAGCGAGCATGCCGGCCAGGGTGCCGCCACTGAGCTTGGGCACCTCGAACGTCTGGGGGCCAAAGCTCAGGGAGAGCTGGTCACCCTTGATGGTGAGGCTGCTGCTGCTCGCGCCCAGCACCAGGGGTTGTCCCTGAGGCAGGCTGAGTGCCACGGATCCATCGCTCTGGCGGTTGACCCTGACCTCCATCAGGGTGGAAAGCTCGCGGATCACCTGATCCCGGCTATCTTCCAGCACCGAGGTATTCACCCCTTTCGAGGATTGATCGCCGATCTGCTTGTTGAGTTCGGCCACCTGCCCCAGGTAACTGTTGACCTGACTGACGCTGCCGTTGAGCTGATCGTCGATCTGCTTCTCCTGAGTCAGCAGGCTCTCGCTTAGTTGATTGAAACGGTTGGCAAGCGCACCGGCCGAGCTGACAATCTGACTGCGCTGGGCCGGGGTTTCCGGACTGTCCAGGGCCGCACTGAGTGAGGCAAAGAAACTGTCGAGTCCCTTGGCAATATTCATCGATTCGCTGCCAAGCAGTTGCTCGGTGGTATTGATGTATTGATGAAAGGAGTAGGCAGATCCCAGGGAGGAGCCGGCACGCCAGTGCTGGGCCACCAGATAGTCGTCGGTGATGCGGCGCACTCCGACGACTTCAACCCCCATGCCGTTATCCAGCCGACCAAAACCAGACAGGCTGCCCATCATGGCCTCCTGGCGCGAATAGCCGGTGGTATTGGCGTTGGCAATGTTCTGGGCGCTGACATTCAACGCTATCTGGGCGGCGTTGAGACCACTGAAGCCGATATTGAGCAGTGACATCCGTCAGCGTTCCTTCTGTTGGCAGGTTGGCGATAGGGATCGAAGCGGGTATGCCTTGGCATCACCCCGGTTTCTTCATCCGGGTCAGGGGTTGCTGGAAAGCCACCAGGCCCTGTTCCTGTGAAGCGACCATGGGCTCGGGATTCTTTAATGCGGGATCCAGTTGCCTGACCATCTGCTCCTTGAGCCCCAAACCACCGCGCTGCACCAGGCTCATGGCGAGCTGACTGTCATACATGTCGCGATAGAGCCCCTCGCCCTTGATCAGCTTGTCATCCTCGTCTTGCAAGGCATCGGTCGCGGCTCGCATGTGCTTGAGCACCGTCTGCAAAAAGCCAACCTCGAACTGGCCGGCGGCCGCCTCCAGGGCGGCCCGCTGATCCGGGTTGCTCTTTATCTGCTGCAACTCATTGAGATCCTGATAAAAACCAGGTTCTGATGTGATTCTAGTCATGATAGGTCCTCAGATGACCACCAGCTCCCCTTCGAGGGCTCCCGCCTCATCGAGGGCTTGCAGTATGGCCATGACATCATCCGGGGTGGCTCCCAGGGAGTTGACCGCCTTGACGATCACCTCGAGGGAGGTGCCTTCCGGCCAGACAAACATATTGTTGCGCTCCCGATCAACCTGGACCTGGGAGTTCGGTGTGGTGGTGGTCTGCCCATTGGAGAAGGCGTTGGGCTGACTCACCGTCTGGCTCTCGCCTATGGTGACAGTGAGACTACCATGGCTGACCGCCGCCTTGCGCACCTTGACCCCCTGCCCCATCACCACGGTGCCGGTCCGGCTGTTGAATACCACCCTGGGCCGCGCCTTGCCAAGATCGATCTGGATGTCCTCGAGCAAGGCCATGAAGGAGATACGCTGGCTCTCATCCTTGGGGGCCGCCAACTGGATGCGGCCCGCGCTCACCGCCCTGGCCACCGGCCCCAACTGGGCATTGATGGCGCGCTCCACGTTGCGAGCGGTGCGGAAGTTGGGTTGATGCAGGTTGAGGGTCACTTCAGGCTTGTCGGCGAAGCTGTTGACCGCCTCCCGCTCTATGATGGCGCCATTGGGGATGATACCTGCGGTCGGGACATTGATGGTGACCGAGGAGCCGGACTGGCCTTCGGCCTTCACCCCGGCGACCACCAGATTGCCCTGGGCGACCGCATAGACTTCACCGTCAATACCCCGCAGTGGCGTCAACAGCAAGGAGCCGCCACGCAGGCTCTTGGCATCGCCGATGGAGGTGACTGTCACGTCCACCAGCTGGCCCTTGCCCGCCAGGGCAGGCAGGGTCGCCTGCACCGACACCGCGGCCACGTTCTTGAGCTTGGGATCGATATCGTCAGGCAGCTGCACACCGAACTGCTTGAGCATGTTGGCCATCGACTGACCGGTGAATTTGACCTGGCTGCGATCCCCGGTGCCGGACAGACCGACCACCAGGCCATAGCCCACCAACTGGTTGGGGCGCAGTCCCTGCACGTCCGCAATGTCGAGCAGAGCACGTTTGCTGGCCGGTGCCGCCGTCGCAAGCAGGGGCAGAACCAGGCAGAGCAGGGCAGGAAGCCACTTTTTCATAAGAGTCCTCAAAATGGCGCAAAGGCTGAGCTGAAGAAGCGGCTCAACCACCCCATCTGGTTGCTGTCTGCCAGGGCACCTCGCCCGGCATAGGTGATGCGGGCGTCGGCTATGCGCTGGGAAGAGATGCGATTGCGCTGATCGATGTCTTCGACCCGCACCATGCCGCCGAGCCGCACATACTCGTCCCCCTGGTTGAGACGGATCCACTTCTCGCCGCGGATCCCTATCACCCCATTGGGCATCACCTCTGCCACTGTGACCGTGATGGCACCGGACAGGGTGTTTTGCTGGCTGGACGTCGCGCCGCCGTCAAAATCCCGGTCAGCGCTCAGGGTCGCCCCCCAGTCGGTGCGCACCTCACCGCCGATGGACGGGGCCGGTACATTGAGACTGCTGCTCTTGCTGGTACTGGTATTGGCCTTCTTGCTGGATTGGGTTCGCTCCTCCAGCATGACGGTCAAGATGTCGCCGACCCGATAGGCGCGCCTGTCCTGAAACAGGGTGAACATATAGTTGTCGCGATAGAGGCTGCCATCCTCGCCACTGGCCGCCACGGGCAGATTGGGACGCGAGGGGGCCCACTGCTCTTCACCCGGCTCGGGGGCGCGCAGCTCATAGGTGGCGCAGCCACCGAGCAGCAACACCAGCCAGAGGCTCTGCCTGAACACGCTCATCATCACAGGGCCTGGGTCACGAACTTCAGCATCTGATCCGCCGCCGAGACCACCTTGGCATTCATCTCATAGGCGCGCTGGGTGGTGATCATGTCGACCATCTCTTCCACCACATTGACGTTGGAACTCTCCAGGGTGTACTGCTTGATGGCCCCCATGGCATCCTCGCCAGGTACCCCTTCGATCGCCTCACCGGAGGCTCCGGTGGCCCGATACAGGTTGCCACCCAGCGCCTCCAGACCGGCCGGATTGGCGAAGTTGGTCAGGGTGATCCGGCCGAGCTCCACGTTCTCCTGCTGACCCGGCAGAGTGGCACTGACGGTGCCATCTGTGCCGATGGAGACCTTGGTGGCATTGTCCGGGATCTGGATCTGCGGCAGCATGGGCAGGCCATCGGCATTGACCAGCAGCCCCTCGGCGCTGCGATGCCACTGGCCATTGCGGCTATAGGCGGTTTCACCATCCGGGCGCTCGACCCCGAAGAAACCCGCCCCGACCACCGCCATGTCCAGCTCCTGGTTGGTATTCTGGAACTGACCCGAGGTGAATACCTTCTGGGTCCCGACCACCCGAACCCCGTTCCCCATCTGGATGCCGATCGGCGCCAGATTCTGTTGATCCTGCTGGGCACCCGGTTGGCGCTGGACCTGATAGAAGAGGTCTTCGAAAGCAACCCTATCTCGCTTGAAGCCGACCGTGTTGACGTTGGCCAGGTTGTTGGAAATGCTGGCCATCTTGGCATCTTGTGCCGACAGGCCGGTCTTGCTGACCCATAATGCTGCGTGCATCGACTCTCTCCACTGCGTTCATGAGGACCCGGCCAGGGGCCGGATCCGAAATATTGCCCCTGAGGGTTAACCCTGGCCCGAGATGAGGCGGGCGCCCTGGCGGGCCTGATCGTCTGCCGTCTTCATCAACTTGACCTGCAATTCGAAGTTGCGGGTCAGTGCCATGCTGCCGATCAGCTCGTCGACCGCGTTGACGTTGCCCCCTTCCAGGAAGCCGGAGGCCATCACCACCTCTTCACTCGGCTCGGCATCGCCGCCCTGGCGCAGGCGAAACAAGCCATCCAGTCCCTTGACCAGCTCGCTGGCCGCCGGATTGACCAGCTTGAGCCGTCCCACATCGAGGCGGGCGCCCCCACCGGGAGGCGTGATGCTCAGGGAGCCATCATTGCCGAAACTGAGATCCCGATAGGCCGGCACCACCAGTTCACCGCCATCCCCCAGCACGGGGCGGCCATTGAGGCTGAGCAGGCCATCGGCATCGACTTCCAGATTGCCGGCCCGGGTATAGGCCTCTGCACCATCTGCCGTTTGCACCGTCAGAAAACCCTCACCACGCACCGCCACGTCCAGCTTGCGATCCGTCTGCATCAGGGCACCGGCTCGAAAGTCGGTGCCGGCTACCTCTTCCCGCGCCATGACGCGGCTCTGGTAACCATCCCCGCTCAGGGCGTAAGCGGAGACCCGCTCGAAATCGGCTCGAAAACCCGCCGTGTTGAGGTTCGCCAGGTTGTTGGCCCGGATCTGCTGGGCGACCAGGGAGTGCTGGGCGCCGGACATGGCGGTGTAGATTAGCTTTTCCACGGATCAGCCTCAGAAGGAGTTGAAGAGCACCTGGGTCATCTTGTCCGCCGAGCTGATGCTCTTGGCGTTCGCCTGGTAGTTGCGCTGAGAGGTCATCAGGTTCACCAGCTCACCGGTCAAGTCCACGTTGGAGCCCTCGTAGGCGCCCGAGGTCAGCGAACCCAGGGTGCCGCTGCCCGGGGCACCGACCACTGGCTGACCGGAGGAGAAGGATTGCTGCCAGGTGGTGTTGTTGCTCTGCAGCAGACCATTGGGGTTGGCGAAATTGGCCATGACCACCTGCCCCTGCAACAGGCTCTGACCATTGGTGAAGGTGGCGTAGACGCCGCCATCCCCATCGATGCGGACCCCGGTCAGATCGCCGGAGGTGTAACCGTTGGACTGGTTGCGGCTGACGTTGAAGTCGGAGGCATACTGGCTGAACTTGCTCAGACCGATGTCCAGGGTCATGGGCTCCGCACCCTGCGGTGTCAGGGCCAGCGTCGCCTTGTCGGCACCGCTGCCCACCGCATCAAAAGAACCATCCGTATTGAACTTGAGGTTGGTGGTGGTCCCGTTGGCGACGCCATCGACCGTGTAGTGCACCTGCCAGTCGTTGCTGCCAACCTTGACGAAATACTGGGTGACATTGTGTTCGCTGCCCAGGGAGTCAAACACCTTGCTGGACTGGGAGAAGTTGTAGCTCTCCGCCTTGCTGGCATCGAACGGATTGAGCGTGGTGTCTATGTTGCTGGCATCCGCCTTCAGATTGCCCACAAACTCCAGGGAGTCGGAGGCCTTGGCGGGCAGACTGCCGGTACCCACCTGCAGATCGCCCACAACCCCCGTCTGCAACTGACCGGCGCCGTTGACGGTATAGCCTTGCAGGCGATCCCCGGTCGAGGTGGTGAGGTAGTTGTTGGCATCGCGCTGGAACATGCCGGCACGGGTGTAGGAGGTCTGGCCGTTGCCATCCTTGAGCTGGAAGAAACCATTGCCGGAGATCGCCAGATCCAGACCACGGCCGGTGCGCATCAGATCGCCGTTGCGATCGAAGTTCTGGGAGACGTTGTTCATCTCGACCCCACCCGCCTGGCCGCCACCATAGATGGCTGCAAACTCGGCACGGCTCGATTTGAAACCGGCGGTGCTGACGTTGGCCACGTTGTTGCTGATGACGCTCAATTCCTGGTTAACGGCGCGCAGGCCGCTCAGTCCGATACTAAAAGACACTGTGTCGCTCCTATGGGCTTATGCCGATTTGCCAAACTGGATGGCGCTGAACAGGGGGACTTCCCCAACGCCCGCCACCTCTAACATGATGTCGCCGGTGCCGGGCAGGGTGACCCTGTCCACCGTACTGGAGACATAGTGCTTGCTCTGCACCTTGCTCCCGGCCAGGGAGGCTTTCACCTCAAAGCTGTACTCGCCGGCGGGTAATACCGGCAGGTCGTAATCGATGCCACCAGCCTTGCTCTCACCCAAGTTGCGGGTCGCAACCAGGGTGCCATGTTGATCAAATACCTTGAGCTCGACCTGGTCGGCCGCGCCACCCAGCTCAATCTGGCCCCGTATCGCCTTCTCTGCCCCCTGCTTGAGGGAAGCAGTCGGCACCATGACATCCCGACCGATCAGATCCGTGCTCTGCAGCACCTGCTGGGTATCCATCATGGCGATGGACTTTTGCTGCAATACCTTCAACTGCTCGACCCCCTCCACCATGCTGAACTGGGCCAGCTGGGTGACGTATTGGGAGCCGTCGAGGGGATTGGTGGGATCCTGATTCTGGAGCTGGGCCACCATCATCTGCAAAAACTCGTTGCGCAGCTGCATGCCACCGCTCGCCGTGCCGTTGCCAGCGATGTTGTCATCCAGGCTCTGACTGGTGCTGCGGGCCGTGTCCAGGCTACTGACCTGAGGAAGGCTCATGATCAGACCTGCCCGAGGCGCAGGAGACCCTGCTGCATGCTGGAGATACGATTGATGACCTCCACCGAGGTCTCAAAGCCGCGCGAGGCACTCATCATGTCGGCCATCTCCTCCACCGCATTGACGTTGGAGTGGTACACGAAGCCATCCTCATCGGCCAGGGGATTGGTCGGCTCCAGCCGCCGCTCAATCTGGCGATCGGATTGCACTATGCCGGCAATCTGTACCTGGGCGGCCCCCATGCCATCGGCATCCTGAACCCGCTGATACAGGGTGGAGAACACCGGCTTGATGGCACGAAAAGCCTCCTCTTCCCGTCCCGCCACGCTATCGACGTTGGCAAGGTTGGAGGCGATGGTATCGAGACGGACCGTCTGTGCCCGCATGGCACTGCCGGCGATCTCATAGATTCGATTGAACGACATGATTAACGGCCCTCGATCGCCTTGGCGATCCCGCTGAGTTTCATATTGAGGAAGGTCAGGCTGGTCTGAAAATCGGTGGCATTGTTGGCAAACTTGCTCTGCTCCACACTGAGCTCGGCGGTGTTGCCATCCATGGAGACCTGGTAAGGCATGCGGTAGAGGGGATGCTGCATATCATCCTGCAGACGCCCCCCCGCAATGGCACTGCTCTCTTCCTTGGCCGCCACTTGCTGTGCGACCCGACCCAGAATGCTCTTATAATCCACGTCCCTGGCCAGATAGCCCGGGGTATCCACATTTGCCAGATTACCTGCGAGGATACGCGCCCTATCCGTTCGCACATTCAGGGCATAGGGATGTACCCCCAGCGCACTGTCAAATGAGATACTCATGCTTCATCCTCTCGTCAGCGAAATAGTCAGACCCGTGCAGGCCATATCAAGACTCATGCCAACCATGAAAAATCACCCCGTTCGCCCTATGGCGTGGCCTCATACCCTGCCTGGCACGCATCAGGGGGAAGCTGGCTTTCCCGGCAGGAAGTGGAGCGGCCTCTTGTTGATGCTGCTGCTCGCCCTGTCTCCCGGGGTGCAAGCCCAGACGGAGACACTGGATATCACCGCCCTGGAGCAGACCCTGCGCCAACAGGCGCAACGTCAGCTCGACGATTATCTGACCCTGCAACGCTGGCAGGCCAACCGCGTCGATTATCAAGTCTGGCTCGCGCCAGCGGCGGCGCACCTGCCCCCTTGTCGACAAGCCCTCGGGTTGCAGGCTGGCGGTCTCTATCGCCAGCCCTGGGGTCGGCGCCCCTACCTCATCAGCTGCGGCGATCCCCAATGGCAACTCAGGGGCAGGGTCGATGTCAGCGTCTTCATGTCGGTCTGGGCCACGGCCCAGGAGATAGCCAAGGGGCACCCCATCCAGGTCGCCGATCTGGTTGCCAAGGAGCTGGAAGTCAGCCGCATTCAGCGCGGTTTCACCCCGGCGAGCCTCTCCTTGCTCGAGCAAAAAAGCGGTCGCAGGCTGCGCACGGGCCAGCTGATCGGTGAACTCGACCTGCAGAAACAGTGGGCGGTGCGCCAGGGGGAAGGGGTACTGATCCGGGCGGGTCAGGGCAGTTTTGCCGCCACGACACGAGGGGAGGCGCTGGAAAATGGCGCCATCGGCGAGGGTATCAGGGTACGCAACAACAGCTCGGGCAGAGAGATCCAGACCTGGGTGCTGGGCAAGGGCGAGGTGGAGACACGATTTTGAGTGTTTTGAGCGAACAGTCCATTCAAGTTATGCTGACCCCCGGTCGCTTTACTCCAGTAGACCATCAGGAAGTGAACATATGAAGATCACCCGCGCCGACCTCATCCCGACTCAACCTCTGACTCAACGCAGGCAGGATGCGGCCCCAACGCCAAACCCACCTCGCCAAAGCGGTGAGAGCCAGATCAGTGCCACTGCCCAGACCATGGCACAAGCCAGTATCGCCCTGGCCGACACCCCGGATGTCGACATGGCCAAGGTCGAGCAGATCCGTCAGGCCATAGGGGAAGGGCGTCTGAGCCTCGACATGGATGCCTTGAGCCAGGCCATATTGGAACTGCACCGTCGATGAGCCAATCCGCCAGCCCTCTGGATGCCAAACAGAGAGTCAAGCAACTGCTGCTCGGCATCCAGCGGGATCTCGGCCGCTATGGCGAGTTGCAACAGATGCTGCAGCGCCAGCATCTGCTGCTGGCGACCCACGAAGTGGATGCCTTGACCCAGCATAATCTGCAGCAAACTGAACTGATGAAGCAGATAGAGCAACAGGCTCAGCAACGCTGCCAGCATCTGCTCGCCCTGGGCATGGCGCCCAATGAGCAGGGCATGGCCAAGCTGATCGCTCGCCTGCCCGCTCAGTTGCAACACACCATGACGGGCCAGTGGCAACAACTCGAGTCCAGCCTGCGCCAGTGCCAACAGCAGAACGATCGCAACGGTCGCCTGCTGGCGGGACAGATTGAAACCCTGCATACCCTGCTCGGTCAGCGCCAGGAGTATGGCCAGGAAGCCTGAACCTCAGGCTCTTCCCCCCCTGCGTCAACTACCCCGGGTACGATGGCGCAGGCCGCTTATCTCATCGAGCAGACGCTGCTCCTGTGACTCCCTGAGTCTCCTGTCCGCCAGTGCCCGCCGATCCAGCACCCCTTCCAATCCCTTCACGCGCCCGAACTGCTGGCGCAATTGCAACTCATGGCGATCCAGATCGAGGCGCGCCATCGCCGATTGCTGAACCTGATGGGCGTGCAAGCGGCGCAGCTGGGCATCCATCTGCTGACGATTTTGCAGCAACAGAGGGTGGAAACCCTGCCCCTGACCCAGGCTGGCGATCACCTCCTGCAATCTGAATGCCCGCAACTCCTCACGCTGAGCCAGCTCACGCAGCCGCTGACGCTCCTTGCCCATCTCGTCCAGCGCCTGCTGTTGTAAACCCAGATATGCATTGAGCACTGTCTCTCCTTAGGCCGGGCGGCCAAGCGCCTGGCGCAACCCGGCAGGGGCCTCGGCCAGGGGGGTCACTTCATGGATCCCTTGCTGCAGCAGCGCCGCGATGGCGGGGTAACGCTGCACGGCCTCATCCATCTGGGCATCCGCCCCCGCCTGATAACCGCCAAGAGGCAGCAATTCGCGCACCTGCTGATAACGCCCCCACAGCTGGCGCAGGGTGACCGCCAGGGATTGCCACTCTGCCGGTACCACCTGAGGCATGACCCGGCTGACCGAGGCACCGATGTCGATGGCCGGATAGTGGCCCTCTTCGGCCAGGCGCCGGGTCAGCACTATGTGGCCATCCAGAATGGCGCGGGCCGCATCCACCACAGGATCTTGCTGATCGTCCCCTTCCGCCAGCACCGTATAGAAGGCGCTCAGGCTGCCATTGGGATCGACACCGTTACCGGCCCGCTCCACCAGCTGGGTCAACATGCTGAACACCGAAGGCGGATAACCCCGGGTGGCGGGTGGCTCACCGATGGCCAGGGCTATCTCGCGCTGGGCCTGGGCATAACGGGTCAGGGAGTCCATCAGCAGCAACACGTCCTGGCCCTGCTCGCGAAAGTATTCGGCGAGGCGATGACAAAGCTGAGCCGCGCGCAGCCGCATCAGCGGGGATTGATCGGCCGGTGCTGCAATGACCACGGCCCGCGCCAGCCCCTCGCGGCCCAGGCTGTGTTCGATAAACTCGCGCACCTCGCGCCCTCGCTCGCCGATCAGACCGACGATGACGATCTGGGCCGTGGTGTTGCGGGTCATCATGCCAAGCAGCATGCTCTTGCCGACTCCGGAGCCTGCGAATAACCCGAGCCGCTGACCCTTGCCGACCGTGAGCAAGCCATTGATGGCACGCACCCCGACGTCGAGGGGCTCGCGCACCGGGGTACGCTGCAGGGGATTGGGGGGGGAACTGAACAAGCTGACGCGCTCCCCGGCGTCTGGCAGCGGGAGGCCATCCAAAGGCTGCAACAAACCATCGAGCACGCGGCCAAGCAGGTGATCGCCGACCCGGATCGTCTCCTCACCCGAGATGGGCAACACCCTCGCCCCCGAGTAGAGGCCGCTCATGGCCTGCAACGGCATCAGGTAAGAGACGTCGCGATTGAAGCCAACCACCTCCGCCAGCAGATAGCCCTCGCCCGCGGTATCCACCCGGCAGCGCTGGCCCATGACCAGCTGGCAGCCAACCACTTCCAGGGTGAGCCCCGTGACCCGCACCAGCCGGCCATAACGGCGAAAGCCGGGGGCGGGCTCAAAGTCATCCAGTGCCGAACTGAGCGCCTGCTGCAAACGCTTATCCATTCAGGCTGGCATCCAGGGCGCTGTTGATCTTGTCAAGGCAGGCGTCGAGCCGCTCCGCGGTATTGACCTCAATCACAGCCGCCTGAGTCTCGAGCCTGGCATCCCCCATGGCCAGGGCCGCATCCTGCTGCAACGGCCAGCCAGCGCAGCGGGTCACGCCGAGTTCGGCCAGACGGCGCCTGTCTCCCTCATTGAGGTAGATGACCAACTCTTCAGGCTGGCTCGGCAGGCTGGCCAGCGCCTGCTCGACTTGCGTCAGCACTTGCTGGGGGTTGAGGGTGAACTCGGCCTGGATGACCCGCCGCGCCACCTGCTCAACCAACTGAGCCAACACCTGCTTTTGCTGCAACATGCGGGCCTGGCAGAGGCTATCCCACTGTTGCTGCAATTTCTCAAAAGGCACCATGGCCTGGTCGAAGGAGCCGCGTCCTTCGGCCAATCCCTGGGCAAGGCCCCGGGCTTGGCCCTGCGCCACCCCCCGACTCTCACCCTCAATCAGGCCGCTGGTGAGTCCCTGCTGGTAACCTTCCTGATAACCCAGATCCTGGCCCTGCTCCAGCCCCTGCTGGTAACCGAACTCGAACTGCTCCTGCTCGCTCGGCTCCCCCTCTCCGACCTGGCCGAGTTGCGGGAAACGGTAGCGACGGGTCGCCCCCGGGGCCAACTTGCGCATCTTGTTAGGCATGCTCGTCTCTCATCAGTTGACCGTGGGCTCTTCGAACAGCTGGAACTCGACCTCGCCCTGCTCGACCAGTTCGCGCACCAGTTGCATGATGTCGTCCCGTGCCTGTTCCACCTTGCGCAAAGAGACGCTGCCCTGATCCTGGATCTGGGCCTCGAGGGACTGGGCCATCCGCTTGGGCATGGCACCGAGCACCACCTTGCGAAAGCTGGTCTCGGTGTTCTTCAGAGCCAGGGCCAGCAGATCGGCGGGCAACTCCTGCACCAGGCGCTGCAAGGTGTCGTCGCTCTGACGGCGCAGGGCCATGAAGTCGAACATGTTCTTCTCTATTTCGAGGGCCATGTCGCCATCGCGCTCACGCAGCAGGGAGAGCATCTGCTCCTTGTTGCCCTGATAACGATTGAGGATATCGGCAACCTGGCGCACCCCGTTGACCTTGGCGCCGGACTGATCCGCCACATAGGCCAGACAGCGATCCAGGGTGAGTCGCAGCTCATCGAGCACATGCTCGCTCACCGAGCTGAGTCCGGCGACCCGAACCAGCAGGTCATCGTGGAGCGAACCTGGCAAGGCATCGAGCACTGCCGAGGCGGTCTGGGGCGGCAGGAAGGCCAGCAAGACGGCCTGCATCTGCGGGTGTTCGTTGCGAAAGAAGCGGGCAAGCACCTCGGCAGGCACCCACTGCAGACGCTGGATATCCTGGCTCATGGCGTCGCCATACAGGCTATCGAGCAGGCTGCGGGAGAGCCGTTGGCCCAGGGCAAGATCCAGGGTCTGCTCCAGATAATCCCGGGAGGCGCTGGCGATGCCGCTCTGCTCCCGGTACTGGATGAAGAACTGCTGCAGGGTCCACTTCGCCTCGATGGAGCTGACCCCGGACAGGCCCGCCATCTTGGAGATGAGCCGTTGCACCTCGTCGCGCGACAGCTTCTGCATCACCTTGGCGGCCGCCTCTGTGCCCATGCTGAGCAACAAGATGGCCGCCTTCTCCAGGTTGTCTATGTCGATGTCCACTGCACTCTGGTTCATGTTAGCGTTGCTCATTACTGCTCACCCATGCCTTGACCACTTCGGCCACCCGGGCCGTGTCTTTGTCCACCAGCAGTTGCAGGTGTTTCAACTGCACCTCGAGTTCAGAGCCCGGCTCGGGCAGTGCATCGAGGTCCAGGGCGCTGAAGTGAGGCCCCTGCTCATCATCGGTACGGATGAGACCTTTACTGTGAGGCGCCGCCAGCGTCTCATCGGTCCGGCGCTGTAGCGGCAGGCCGAGTTCGGGTTCCCGCTCCTCCTGCTCCTCTTCGTCCGGCACGACCACTGGCTGCTGGGTACGCACCAGATGCTTGACCAGGGGACGTATCCCGAAGAACACCAGAGTCAGACCCAGCAGGCCGCCGACCAGGTAACGCAGGGAGTCCTGCCAGTACGGGGTCTCCCACCAGCTGGATTCGGGAGGGGCGACCTGCACCTCGTCGGTGAAATTGAATACCTGCAGGCTGATCTGATCGCCCCGACCGGTATCAAAGCCGACGGCCCGCTCCACCATCTGGCGGATCTGGCCAAGCTGAGCCTCATTCCAGCCCTCTTTCGGCGCAGTCTGCTCGTTGAGCAGCACCGAGACGTTCATCCGCTCGAGTCGCCCCTGCTGATAGCGGGTATGCACCACGGTGCGGCTATTTTCGTATTGGCGACTGCTCTCCTGGCGCTCGGTCCGGCTGTCGTTCTTGGGGGCCGGTTCCGCGGGTGCCGCGGCGGCACCATCGGCCGGTTCGGCCTGGGGTGCCGTCTCGGGTGGCCGATTGGACAGGGCTCCCGGGATCCCCATGGCCAGGGCATCGACCGTCTTGTCGGACTTGTTGGTCTCCTGGGTGATCACACCTTGCGGATCGAACTGCTGCTGAGTCTCTTCGACCGCATTGAAATTGACGTCTGCGGCTATCTGCACCCGGAAGTTGCCCGTGCCCAGCATGGGGTAGAGCATGTCAGTGGCACGTTGGCGTATGTATTGCTCCAGCTTGCGCACGTATTCCATCTGCTGCACGCTCTGTTTGCCAAAGCCCATCTTGTCTCCCAGCTCGCTGCTCAGCAGCTGGCCAGCCTGATCGATGATGGTCACGGCGCCCGGTTTCATGCCGGAGATGCTACCGGCCACCAGATTGGCGATGGCCTCAACCTGACCCGCTTCCATCGATTGACCCGGTTGCAGATCCACCATGACAGAGGCACTGGGCTTCTCTTCATCACGACCGACAAACAGGGTGCGCTTGGGAATAGCCAGATGGACACGGGCACTGCGCACCGCGTTGAGGGAGATAATGGTACGCGCCAGCTCCCCTTCCAGGGCGTGACGATAACGCGCCCCTTCCATGAATTCGCTGGTGCCAAGACCCGTGACCGCATCCAGCCCTTCCAGGCCAGAGGGCATGGCGGCACGGACCCCACGCGCAGCTAGCGCCATACGAATGTGAGCCAGTTGACTCTCTGGCACCAGTACCTGCCCGGAGCTTTTCTCAAGCTGGAAGGGGATCTGCTCTTTCTCCAGCATCTCCATGATATTGGCGGTGTCGTACAACTCCTGCTTGCCGTACAGGGGCACGTAGTTCTTGCTGGAGGTCCAGAGGATGACCACTATGGTCCCCGCCACGGTGGCGGCCAACAGGGCTATGGTCAGGATGGATTTATTGTCGCGAGAGAGGCTGCGCCAGTTCTTCAGCCACGCCTGTATGCGCTGCTGCATGCTGACGGCCTCCCGTGGCGAGCCGCTTACCAATTCAGTCATCAGTAACCTCAGAGCGGCATGCGCATGATGTCATCGAAACCCGTCATCAGCTTGTTGCGCACCTGCATCAGGGCGGAAAAGCTAAGACCGGCTTTCTGACTGGCCACCATGGCCCCGACCAGATCATCGCTCTGGCCCGCATCGACCGCCGTCATCAGACGGGAAGAGATGTTTTGTTGTTCGTTGACCCGATTGACCACGTCTCGCATGGCATTGCCGAAGGAGACTTCCTGACCGCCCTGGAGCTCGATGTGAGGCTCCTGGCTCGCCACCCGCTTCAGCTCCTGCATCTGCTGCAACAGAGTGGTCTGTGACGACATCATTTCAATCTTCACTGGGTTATCCCTCAATTTTGAATCTGGAGTTCAATGTCTATGCCCTGCTCACGCATCGCCGCCAGCTTGTAGCGCAATGCCCGGGTCGTCATGCCCAGGGCCTCGGCCGTGCGGGTTCGATGGCCGCTACAGCGGCGCAGGGTCTCTAATACGAACTGAAACTCGGCATGGCGGCGGGTCTCCATCAGCCCTTCAGGGGCCAATAAAGGCTCGACCAAACCGGGTTCTGCGGCCCCCGGCTCACGGGGCAGCATCAAATCGATCGCTTGAATATGCAATCCTCGCGCCATGATGAGCGAACGCTGAATGACATTGTCGAGCTCGCGCACATTGCCGGGCCAGGGATAAGCAAGCATCTGCTTGCGTGCCAGCTCGCTCAACCAATGACCCTGTCTGGGTGCATAGCGGGCGATGAAATATTCAGCCAGCGGCAGGATATCTCCCGGCCGTTCACGCAACGCAGGCCAGCTCATGGGCAGCACATCGAGGCGGTAGAAGAGATCCTCACGAAACAGCCCTGCGGCCACCAGGGTCCGCAGATCCTTGTTGCTGGCCGCGATGATGCGTACATCCAGGTTGATCAGTTGATGGCTCCCCAGTCGCTCGACCTGGCGCTCCTGCAACACCCGCAGCAGCTTGGCTTGCAGTGCCAGGGGCAGTTCGGAGATTTCGTCCAGCAACAGGGTCCCCCCCTGCGCCTGCTCGAACTTGCCAGGCTGGGCCGACACCGCCCCGGTGAAGGCCCCTTTGGCATGACCAAACAGGATGGACTCGATCATCGACTCGGGGATGGCGGCGCAGTTGATGGCGACGAAGGGGCCATCACAGCGGTTGGACATCTCATGGATGTACCGTGCCAGGCGCTCCTTGCCGGTCCCGGATTCACCACCGATGAGAATAGTGGCCGAGGTCTTGGCGGCCCGGCGGGCCAGCTGCAATACCTGACGACTGGCACTCGACTCAGCAATCAGATCCGGGATCGGCTGGCGCAGGCGCAAGGCTCCCCGGATCGCATCCAGCATCTGCTGTCGCCCGAAGGGTTTGATGATGTAATCGATGGCGCCGGCCCCCATGGCCTCGGCCGCCAGATGCCCCTGGTGCTCATTGACCAGGATGACACTGTCGGTGTCGGTCAATTTGCCCAGAAAGCCCTTGAGGTTGTCGATGGGCGTGCTCACGTCCAGCAACAGTAGATCGACCCTGTCATTGGCAAGGCTGGCGCATGCCTGCCTTGCCGAGTCGACGATAGATACCCGATATCCCGAACTCTCCAGCATGATCAGTATCTCTTCCCCGGCAGAAGAGTCTGGCTGCAGCAATAACAGATGAGGGAGCCCCCCAAGGCCTGGCGGCGTCGGGGTACATTTCAGAGAAACATCCGAAAGCATATGAACCTGAACCTGTGATTGTATTGTCGTCAATCAACAGAACTGAAATGTCAAAACCGAGGAAAGAGGTGGCCGCCGCCATGCATCTGCGTGCATGTCGGTTTGCTATAGGCGTCATTCGTGACGGTACCTATCCCTGGTAACCCCGCTATCATTGGCATTCCCGCCATTAGACCGGAGGCTTTGCGTCCTGACTTTTCAGTTCAGTTTGCCTTTTTCATGCGATATGCCCTTATGCAAAAGGACAGCCAGACAGCGGTTGTCGCAGCCTGGCAGCACGTATCAAATTATTATATTTATCAGTATGTTTTGGCGGAAAGCGTCAAAACACGGCGCATCATAACAAGTTGAGAAGACAGTTCAAGCACAGATGCGGAATAAGGTTTTCCTATCTGACTGAGATCAAGGGCAATTCTCTTCACCCCAGGGTACCGACCACTTCCACCCTCAGCTCCTCCGGGATCTCGTTGTAAGAGAGTACCTTGAGCCCCTTGGCGAAGGAGGTGGCATAACGGGACAGCAAAGGTCTCAGTTGGGGCATCACCACCAATACTGGGGCATGGCCCTGCTGCTGGAGCTGCTCCTTGACAAGGGGCATATTTTGTTGGAGCTGAGCCAGCAATTGGGGGTCAACCGGGAAACTGTCCAGCGCCACCTTGCCCTGTTGCTGAGCCTGATTCATGGCCGCCAACAGTGTCTGCTCCAGTCGTTCATCCAGCGTAAAGGTGGCCAGCAGCTCACGCTGTCCTATCACCTGGCGCACTATCTGGCGCTTGAGGGCGCAGCGCACGTCCGCCGCCAGCAGCACGGGATCCTTGGTCAGCTCGCTCGCGTCGAGCAAGGTGGTCGCTATGGTGCGGATGTCGGTCAGGCTCACCTGCTCCTTGAGCAGTTGCCGGAACACCCGAAGCTGCTGCATCTGGGTCAGGGCGAGGTTGAGCTCCTCCGCCAGACGGGGAGACAGGGTCGCCAGGTATTGACCCAGCTTGCCGACTTCATCGTGGCCGAACAGGGTGTCGAGCTGTTCACGCAGCAGCTTGCTGGCATGGGTCGCTATCACGGTCGCCGAGTCCACCACCGAGTAACCCAGATTGAGTGCCTTGGCCTTGTGGTCCGGGGCTATCCAGACCGCGTTCATGCCGTAGGCGGGATCCTGGGTCAGCTCGCCGTCCAGGGCACCGTAGGTCTCGCCACTGCTGATGGCCATCAGCCGCTGGCAATCCACCTGCCCGCTCGCCATGGGCACGGAGGAGAGCCGGACTCGGTATTGATCGGGTTGCAGCTGCAGGTTGTCACGCACCCGGATCTCGGGCAGCAAGAAACCATACTGCTCGGAGAGGGTCTTTCTGATGCCCCGCACCCGCACCAGCAGCTCGGCGCCCTTGTCCGCCTCGGCCAGGGGAACCAGCTTGTAACCAAGCTCGATGGCGATGGGATCGACATAGGGCAGATCCTGCCACTCCAACCCCTGATGTTCAGGCAACACCAACTGCTGACTCAGTTGCTCGGCGGCATCGAGGGCCGGATCCTGCTGCTGTCGCAGGCTCACCCGCCAGCCGGTCCAGGCCAGGACGGCGGCAAAACTGACGAAGGCCAGCATGGGCATGCCGGGCACAAGACCCAGGATCAGCATGATGGCGGCAGCCGTGTAGATGACCCTGGGCGACGCCAATAGCTGCTGGCCCACCTGATCGGACATCTCCCCCTCATCACTGACCCGGGTCACTATGATGGCGGCTGCGGTAGACATCAGCAGGGAGGGGATCTGGGCAACCAGACCGTCCCCTATGGTGAGCAGGGCATAGCGCTGGAAGGCCTCTGCCACCGGCAGGGCATGCTGAAAGATACCGATGGCGAGACCGCCAACCAGGTTGATGATGAGCACCAGCAGCCCGGCGATGGCATCCCCACGCACGAACTTGGAGGCACCATCCATGGCCCCGTAGAAGTCGGCCTCGCGGGAGATCTCTTCCCGCCGGGCCCGGGCCTGGTGTTGATCCATGATGCCGGCATTCAAGTCGGCATCTATGGCCATCTGTTTGCCCGGCATGGCGTCCAGGGTGAAGCGGGCCGACACCTCTGATATCCGTTCGCCACCCTTGGTGATGACCACGAAGTTGATGATCATCAAGATGATGAACACCACCAGGCCAACCACATAGTTGCCGCCGATGACCACCTCGCCGAACGCCTGGATGACCTTGCCCGCCGCATCATTGCCCTCATGGCCATTGAGCAGCACCACCCGGGTCGAGGCGACGTTGAGGGAGAGCCTCATCAGGGTCGCCACCAGCAGCACGGTCGGGAACACGGAGAAGTCGAGGGGACGGCGGGCCGAGACCGAGACCAGCAACACCATGATCGCCAACACTATGTTGAAGGTGAACAGGCCATCGAGCAGCCAACCCGGCAGCGGCAGTATCATCATGGCCAGTATGGCCAGCAGCATCAGGGGGATGGCCGTATAGGACTTGGTCAGGGTACGCCAGTTCACAACTTACCTCTCGGGTTGACGCAATTCAGGGGGCACATGCAGGGGGGCTAGCGGGCCGGGCTGCTTGCCCCGCCCAGCCTGATAGGCCTGCAACTGCAATACATGGTTCAGGACATAAGCCACCGCGGTATAGAGACCGGCCGGGACCTCCTGATCGATTCGGGTCGAGTAGTAGATGGCTCGAGTCAGCTCAGGCAGGCTCAACACCATCTTGTCGTGCTGCTTGCCCACCTGCTTGATCCGCTCGGCCATGCTGTCGACCCCCTTGGCGATCACATAAGGGGCATTGGCGCGGGCGGGATCGTATTTGATGGCCACCGCATAGTGGCTCGGGTTCACCACTATCACATCGGCCTGGGGCACCCGCTTCTCGATGCGGGCCCTGGCCAGCATGGCTTGTACTTGACGGATCTTCGCCTTGATCTCCGGGCGACCCTCGCTGTTCTTGTGCTCATCCTTGACCTCCTGCTTGGTCATGCGCAGTTGTTTCTGCATCGACCAGCGTTGGTAAGGCACATCGAGCAGGGCGATCAGCATCTGAACGGCGCCAAGCAGGATAAAGGCCTGGGAGAGGATCCCCAGCGCCTGCTCCATCGCCATCTGGGGCGGCATTCGATTCATTTGCAACAGGGTCGGCCACTGATGCTGCAATAACAGGGCCAAGGTTGAACCAATCAGCACTATCTTGAGAATGGACTTGAGCAGCTCCATCAGGCTATGGGTGGAAAACATGCGCTTGAGTCCCTTGAGCGGATTGAGCTTCTCACCGCTGGGCATCAACTTTTTCCAGGTGAACACCATGCCCCCCGGCACCATGCTGACCAGGATCAGCATCAGTGCCAGGAAACCGAACAGGGGCAGCAAGGCCATGAGCATGCTGAACAGGGCCTCCCCGGTCCAGCTCATCATCATCTGGGGATCCCGCGCCCCCTGCCAGTCGAAACGGATGGGACGTTTCATCAATTCGGCGAAGAAACTGCCAAGGCCGGGCACCATCCACTGCATGGCGAGTCCACCGAGCAGCAGCAAACCCGCCGAGCTCATCTCCCGGGAGCGGGCAATCTGCCCCTCATCCCGAGCCTTGCGCTGTTTCTGGGTGGAGGCCTGCTCGGTTTTATCCTGGGCGCTGGTCTGACTCATTGCACACTCAATCCCTGCAACTGCTCCAGCACATGGCTGACCAGATCGAGATAACGAGCAGGCACCCCGCTGATGGAGAGCGCCATGGTCAGCAACCCCAGCAACAGCGTCATGGGGAACCCCAGGGAGAAGATGTTGAGGGAGGGGGCCGTGCGGTTCATGACCCCGAAGGTGAGATTCACCATCAGCATCGCCACCACGGCAGGCAGGGTCAGGATGAGGGCGGCCCCGATACTCCAGCCAAACAGGCCGATGACCCCCTTGATATCGAGCAGGTAGAGCGAAGAGCCCGGCGGCCAGCTGCGCAGACTCTGCACCAGCACCTCCAGCACCACCAGATGACCATTGAGGCCGAGAAACAACAGCGTGGCAAAGATGAGCATGATCTGGCTGATGATAGGCGCCGATTCACCATTGCTGGGGTCATTCATGACCGCCATACCCAGACCCATTTGCATCGACAGTATCTGGCCCGCCATGGTCATCACCATGAACAGCATCTGGACGCAGAGCCCGAATAACAGGCCGAACATCAACTGTTCCAGCGTGACCAGGATAGCCTGTGCCGAGAAGGGGTCTATCAGCGGCATGGCCTTGAGCATGGGGGCCAGCAGCAGGCTGAGCAGGAAGGCGAGCAACAGCCGGATCTGGGGCGGCACCCGGCCATCCCCGAAGAAGGGCATCACCCAGAAGGCAGCGCCGATACGAATGAAGGGCCACCACCACTGTCCCAGCCAGGCCGTCAGCTCGGCCGCACTGACCGAGATCAGCGAGTTCATCCGATAAGCCCGGGGATCTTGGCAAACAGCTCATTGAAGAGGGTGGTGATCTGGGCCAAAAGCCAGTGACCAGTGAAGATCAGCGTCAACAGCGTCACGATGAAACGGGGCAGGAAGCTGAGGGTCTGTTCCTGGATCTGGGTCGCCGCCTGAAACACACTCACGATGAGTCCGACGATCAAGCCGGGCACCACCAGCACAGAGACCATGATCACCACCAGATTCACTGCGCCACCCACCAGACTGACGCTCTGCTCGGGGGTCATGGTCAGCCCCCTCCGAAGCTGGCGGCCAGGGTGCCGACCGTCATCGACCACCCATCAACCAGTACGAATACCATCAGCTTGAACGGCAACGAGATGATGAGCGGCGACAGCATCATCATCCCCATGGCCATCAAGACGCTGGCGACCACCAGATCGATCACCAGGAAGGGGATAAACAGCATGAAGCCTATCTGAAACGCGGTATTGAGCTCGCTCAGCACGAAGGCGGGCAACAAGACACCGAAGGGTATTTCCGCCTTGGTGAGGCTGGTCGACTCCCCCGAGATCCGCAGCATCTGCTCCAGATCCGGCTCCCGGGTCTGCGCCAACATGAAGCGCCGCAAGGGTTGCTCGGCACGGCTTATCCCCTCGGACAGGGTGATTTCGTCGTTGTCATAGGGCAGGAAGGCGTTTTCGTACATCTCGGTCCAGACCGGACGCATGATGACCAGCGTCAGGATCAAACTGATGCCGATCAGTACTCGGTTTGGTGGGCTCTGTTGCAGACCCAGCGCCTGGCGCAATATGGCCAGCACTATGATGATGCGGGTAAAGCTGGTCATCATCAGTAACAGGGTCGGCAACAACCCCAGCAGGGTCATGAAGAAGAGGATCTGCAACTTGATGTTGTAGTCCTCGCCCCCTTCGGCGCCAGGCGCGACCGAGAAGAGGGTCATGTCCGCACCCCAGCTGGGCAGGGCGACGAGCAAGAGCAGCGGCAGCAGGACGCGCATCAGTCGTCCATGCCACCCAGCAGCTTGGTGTCAACCACCTCGACCAGACGCAGGCCATACTTGCCATTGACCACCACCACCTCACCACGGGCCAACAGTTTGCCATTGACCCGGACATCCAGCGGCTCACCCGCCAACTTGTCCAGCTCGATGACAGCCCCCTCTTCGAGCTGCATCAGATCCCCAAGCGGCACCTCTGCACTGGCCACTTCCAGGGTCACCTTGACCGGGATCTGGCGGAAGAAGGAGAGATCCCTCGGCTTGCCGCTACCGGTCGGCGCCAGGTAATCGGCCGCACTCGGCATGCTGAGTTCGTCATCAAACAACTGATCCAGGCTGTCCAGATCCAGGGGATCATTGATGTTATGTTCGTTCATCTTGTTCTTACTCCTCTATCACTGCCGTTACCTGATACACCAGGCTGCCTTTTTGCTCGGCAATGCGTCCATTGAAACAGGGGCGGCTGCCGATCAGGGCAGGCACCAGGTCAGGCATATCCAAAGCCAGCACATCACCAACCTGCAAGGTCTCCAGATCAGCCAGGGTCATGGCCATCTGTCCCATCACCACCCGCAATTGCACCGGCAGGTGAGTCATCGCTTGTTCCAGCTCACCGCGAACAGGGCGTTGATCGGTCAGTTGCGCCTCGGTTTCGGCCTGCAGCCACCACAACCGCCACTGATGGTTATGTTCTCCCAGACTCAGAGTCGCCTGGCTGGACCAGAGCGCAGGCCCCACTGGCAGCACATCGGCAGGCACGGGGGTGAGCTGCCAGCCCAGATCGCCGAGTCCCATGCAGGAGGAGAGAATATCGACCTGGTATTGGCAGAGTCGGTGCAACAGGCGCTGCTCTGTATCACTGAGGGATTTGGCCTGACTCGGCTCCTCACCCGCTTGCAGCTGTCCTCCGAAGAAGATCACGGCGAGACGATAGATGACGGACGCTGAGATGGAGAAAAACACTCGGTAGCGCTCGTCACGCTGGGCCCTGGCTTCGAGCCAGAACTGCTGATCTTCAGGAGGGAAATGGCCGGCACTGACGAAATCCTGAAACACGAGATCGCACTCGGCGCTGTTGAACAGCTGGGCCATGCACCCGGCAGCCTGCAAGGAGAAGCTGGCCAAGTGGGCATTCATCTGCTTGAGATGACCCTGTTTGGCTCGCTCGACACCGAGCAGATCGTAGCGAGGAAGCCCCCGTCCCTGTTCGGCCGGCAGCAGCCGGGATGGTGTTAGCGTTAGGCTGCTAGCTGACATTGCGAATTCACCTTAACCATGTTCATGCCACCCTTAACCCACATCAGGGTGACGGGGCAGGTGGAGAAAAGGGGACCAGTCGACTTGAAGCGACCAAAATGGGCGGGAACTGTATTACAAAATGAAAAAAGGTGCTATCGACCCAGGCAGGCCCATAAAGAAAAATCCCGGACCAGAAGGTACCGGGATTCTTGTGGGTAACAGAGTACCCTGAAATTAGGTCGGAGTCGGCCTGTAAGCCGGGTTCTGTTCCGGGTTGCCCCGGTGACAATCATTCCTCTAGGCCAGCAATCGCTCACTGGCTCAAGCAACCTACCCGCCCCCAACGCGGGCCGCGCCAATAGGGGCCTATTTGGTCTTGCTTCGGGTGGAGTTTACCGTGCCACGAACTGTTGCCAGACGCGCGGTGCGCTCTTACCGCACCCTTTCACCCTTACCTGATCCCTTGCGGGCCATCGGCGGTTTGCTCTCTGTTGCACTGGTCGTAGGCTCACGCCTCCCAGGCGTTACCTGGCACCCTGCCCTATGAAGCCCGGACTTTCCTCCCCTCCGCCCGTCTGCCCCGAAAGGCACAACGACGAAGCAGCGATTGTCCAGCCGACTCCGGGCGCGGATTATAGCCCTGTCTGCTGGCCGGGGTAAACCGGCAATTGTCGATAGTGGCATTTATTCACGGCTTGATGCCTCCTGTCAGAGTGACATGACCATCGGTCAGCCATCCTCAATCTTGCTGAAAGGCTCCCGTTGCCACACCCGGGCGTGGTCGTGAAAGATCATCGGCGTCGAACCGACCAGGCTATTTACTCTTTCTGGTGGTGTTCGAGCCCGTACTTGTAGAGGGCGTTCTTCTTCACCCCATGGATCTCGGCGGTCAGCGCGGCCGCCTTCTTGAGCGGCAGTTCGGCCACCAGCAGACCCAGGGTGCGGATCGCATCAAAGGGCAGCTCTTCTTCCACCTTGCTGGCGCCGGCCACCACCAGCACGATTTCACCGCGGCAACGGTTTTCATCCTCGCCCAGCCAGACCAGCATCTCGGAGGCGGGCAGACCGTGGATGGATTCAAAGGTCTTGGTCAACTCGCGGCACACCACCACCTGGCGCTCCCCCAGGATGCGAGCAATCGCTTCTACCGTGTCCTGCACCCGGCGCGGTGACTCGTAGAACACCAGGGAGCGGGTATCTTCGATGACGGCCTGCAGCCGGTCGTCACGTCCCTTGGCTTTCGCAGGCAAGAATCCCTCGAAGGCGAAACGGTCGGTGGGCAGGCCAGCAGCACTGAGCGCCGTGATGGCCGCGCACGGGCCCGGCAGCGGCACCACCTTGACCCCGGCTTCGCGACAGCGGGTGACCAGGTGATAACCGGGGTCGCTAATCAGCGGCGTGCCCGCATCCGATACCAGGGCTACACTCTTGCCTTCCTTGATTTTCGCTATCAACACCTCGGCCTTCTGCTGCTCGTTGTGATCGTGCAAAGGGAAGCTGCTCACCGAGATCTGGTAGTGTTTGAGCAGTATGCCGGTGTGGCGGGTATCCTCGGCCGCCACCAGATCGACCCGGCGCAGAATATCGAGGGCGCGCTGGGTGATATCGGCCAAATTACCGATGGGAGTGGGGACTATATAGAGGGTTGGGGTGTCACTCATGGGATCTCCGAGCATCCCGACAATTGTGTCGCCATATTGGCCCGTTTACACTATGGGTAACTTCAACACTGGTCGGGGAATGAACTTGAACCGGGTTACAAAGCAGCTAAGTGTATCACGACTCTTCGGCATCCTACTCGCAGCTATCCTGCTTGCGGGTTGCGCGTCGGAACCCAATCAACCCTCTGGACAGGCAGGAGGCCTCTCTGGCTTCGCCACACTGACCCAGAATCCAGAGGCCTATCTGGCCAAGGTGGATCCGGCCAAGCCGGATGAAGCCTTCATCTGGCAAACCCTGGCTGCGCGCAGCTATCTGGCTCAAGGCCAGCTCAACCCGGCGCAGGCCTTGCTGCAACAGCTGCAAAAACAGGCCAAGACACCACAACAGCAAGCTCAGGCGCAGTTGCTTGAAGCCCATGTGCTCCTGGCCCAGGGCAATGCCAACCAGGCGTTGATCTTGCTGGAAGGCAAGCCGGCGGTGGAGCTTGATGCCGATACCCAGCGTGACTGGTATCGCCAGCGCACCGTGTTGCAGCTCGACATCAATAACAAGTTTGGTGCCGCCAAATCCCTGATCTTGCTGGAGCCCTATCTGGCCAAAGAGGAGGTTGCCACCAATCACAAGCAGATCTGGTCCCTGCTGAAAAGCATGACCCCCACCACCCTGCAAGCGCTGGAAGAAGCACCGGCACCCGATGTGACCACCGGCTGGCTGCGACTGGCTGCCCTGGTCAACGAGTTTGGTGCTCAGCCGAGCCAGCTGGCTCGTCAGTTAGATGGCTGGAAGCGTGACTTCCCAAACCATCCTGCCCAGCAGGACATGCCGGCCGGTCTTGGCGACTTGGCCAGTACCACTGGCCTGGCTCCTCAGCAGATAGCCGTTTTCTTGCCACTGTCCGGCAATCTGGAGCCCCAGGGATCGGCAATCCGCAACGGTATGCTGATGTCCTACAAGGAGAATAACGGCCAATACAGCCTGAACTTCTACGACACCCAGACCAAATCCGTTGGCGAGATTTACCAGCAAGCCATCCAGGATGGTGCCGACATGATCATCGGCCCCTTGCTCAAGGACAGGGTCGAGGAGCTGCTCAAGCTCAACCCGACCGTGCCCGTGCTCGCCCTGAACGAGCTGGACAAACCGATCGTCAATGACAGCACCTTCTACTTCTCCCTCTCGGCCGCCGCCGATGCAAGTCAGGCTGCCAACTACTTGTTTGGCCAGGGCTATCGCAAGCCCCTGCTGATCGCCACCCAGGGCCGCATTGGCTATGGCAGCATCAAGGCGTTCGAGCAGACCTGGAGCGGTCTGAGTCAGGACAAGCCCGTGGTCGCGACCTTTACCTCCCGCAAAGAGGTGCCGGGCATGGTGAAAAATGCCTTGAGCGGTCGCTCCACCGCCCGGGCGGGCGAGGTCATGCAGCTCTCCGATGAGACGCCGCGCAGCATCGATGTCGTCTATCTGATCGCCAACAACCTCGAGACCCGCATGGTCAAACCCTATGTGGATATCTCGGTCAATCCCATGGGTAGCCTGCCGATCTTCACCGGCCCCCGCGGTTATGACAGCGGGGCCACCGAGGCAGCCTCGGAGCTCAATGGTCTGCGCATAGGCGATATGCCGTTGATGCTGGGTGAGTTCAACGAGCTGCGCGGCAAGGCCCAGCTGCTCTGGCCACAGACTCAGGGTGACCTGCTGCGCCTGTTTGCCCTGGGCTATGACGCCGTCAGCCTCAGTCCTAACCTGATGCAGATGCGCGCCGTCGGCGCCATGAAACAGCCGGGTTTGAGCGGTCAACTCAGCATTAGTCAGGATGGCGTCGTACAGCGGGAGCAGAGCTGGGCCACCTATCAGGATGGCAAGCTGCTCGATGCAACGGGTAACCCCATCGGCATGGAGCAAGCCACGCTCCCTGACACCCCGGAGTCCAGCGATGAAGAGCCGGCTCAAGCCCCTGATACAGCACTGCCTGAACCTGTTTCAGACGACAGCGACACCACAGCGCCCGGGGCAGCACTTTGAGTTAGTCGCCGCCGACTGGTTGCAGGCCAAGGGCCTGCAACTGATTGAACGCAACTATCACTGTCGCGGTGGCGAGCTGGATCTCATCATGCGCCAGGGTGATACCCTGGTGTTTGTCGAGGTTCGATATCGGGCCAATAACGACCATGGCGGTGCCGCCGCCTCGGTCACCCCGGCCAAACAGCGCAAGCTCATGCTAGCCGCCCGCCACTATTTGACGCACCATGGCATCAACGAGGCCAGCCAGGCCTGTCGATTCGATGTGCTGGCGTTCGAGGGCAACCAGCCTGACTGGATCCAGAACGCTTTTTAAGAGGATCCCATGACAGATCGCATCAAAGAAAACTACACAGAAAGCATTCAAACCAAGATCGCCGCCTCGGAGGCGCTACCGGATGCCATCCATACTGCGGCGCAGATGATCACCATCTGCCTGCTCAATGGCCACAAGGTACTCGCCTGCGGTAACGGTCCCTCCGCCGCCCTGGCGCAGCTGTTTATCAGCGAGCTGGTCAACTGCTACGAGACACAGCGCCCCTCCCTGCCTGGCATGGCACTGACCGCGGACATGGCGACCATCAGTGCCATCGCCACCGATCACGGCTTCGAAGAGGTGTATGCCAAGCAGATCCGCGCCCTGGGTCAACCCGGTGACATCCTGGTGGTCATTACCACCTCCGGCCACAGCCGCAGTCTGATCAAGGCGGCCGAAGCCGCCCTCTCCCGTGACATGACCATAGTGGTGCTGAGCGGCGGTGACGGCGGCGAGATGGCCGGTCTGCTCGGTCCAAACGATGTCGAGATCCGGGTTCCCTCTGCCCGTCGACCACGCATTTTGGAAGTCAACCTGTTGACCCTGCATTGCCTCTGTGATCTCATCGATCAGACGCTTTTCCCGCAACAAGAGGACTGACATCTTGAAAAAAACCACGCTGACCCTGACCCTGGTGGCCGGAACTCTCCTGCTGCAAGGCTGTGCGGCCGTGCTGGTCGGTGGTGCCGCCGGTACCGCATCCAGCGCCGGCGATCGCCGCACCCTGAGCACCCAGTGGGACGATCAGGCCATCGAGTTGAAAGCGTCCAACGTGCTGGCAGACAACAAGCAGCTCTCTGCGGCCAGCAAGATCAGTGTCTACAGCAATAATGGCCGCGTGCTGCTGGTCGGTCAGACACCAACCGATGCTTACAAGCAGACCGCAGGCCAGTCGGTTGGCCGCATTGAGGGCGTTCGTCACGTTTACAACGAACTGCGCCTTGGCAAACCGGTGAGCATAGGTACCCGCAGCAACGACTCCTGGATCACCTCCAAGGTGCGCACCGACATGCTGGCCGCCAAGGACTTCGACAGTACCAAGGTCAAGGTGGTGACAGAGAACGGCGAGGTCTTCCTGATCGGTCTGGTGACCCGTAAAGAGGCGGAACAGTCGGTCGAGATTGCCCGCCACGTCAGCGGTGTGACCCGGGTCATCAAGGCGTTCGAATACGCTCAGGACTGACGCGGGCCTCGCATCCGAAATAAAAAAACGCAGCCGATTGGCTGCGTTTTTATTGATTCAACGAGGTTACTTGATGACAGTGAGACTCGGCCTGCCCGTGGGGCGCGGCGGTTCAGGCTCAGGTTGCGCCTGATCTTCCGCCTGCTCCAGCCAGAGGTCATAAGCTGGCTCGGGCGGGAACAGAGTACCAACACCGTTCTCTCTGGCATGGATGGCCACTATGGCCGCCATGGGAATATAAACCTGCTGGGACACGCCACCAAAGCGGGCGCTGAAGCTGATAGCATCATTATCCATGTGGAACTGCATCACCGCTCGCGGCGCTATGTTCAGCACTATCTGCCCATCTTGGGCAAATTGCAGCGGCACCTGCACATGGGGAATGTTGACGTTCACCACCAGGTGAGGCGTCAAGTCATTGTCCAGCAGCCAGTCAAAGAACGCCCGCAACAGGTACGGGCGGCTCGGGGTCATTGTCGGTTCCATACTCATATACCGGAGCGGATCTCGCGCTCAGCTTCAGTGAGCGATGCCTGGAAGGACTCACGCTCGAACAGACGAACCATATAGGCCTTCAGCTCTTTCGCGCCACGGCCACCCAGATCGATCCCCAGGCTCGGCAGACGCCACAGCAACGGAGCCATGTAGCAGTCGACCAGACCGAACTCTTCGCTCATGAAATAAGGCATTTCACCGAAGATGGGGGCGATGGCCAACAGATTGTCACGCAACTCGTTGCGTGCCGCCTCGACATCGGTGCCTGCCATGATCTTGTCGGCCAGACTGTACCAGTCCAGTTCGATGCGATGCATCATCAGACGGCTGTTACCACGAGCAACCGGGTAGACAGGCATCAGTGGCGGATGAGGGAAGCGCTCGTCCAGATACTCCATGATGATGCGTGAGGTATAGAGTGCAAGCTCACGATCCACCAGAGTCGGCACCGAGTTGTACGGGTTCAGCTCAGCCAGTTCATCCGGCAGGTTGCTCGGGTCAACCTGGCAGATATCTACGCTAACACCCTTCTCCGCCAGGACAATGCGCACCTGATGGCTGAACATATCGTTGGCACCGGAAAACAGCGTCATTACCGAACGCTTATTGGCAGCTACAGCCATTGAACCCTCCCGTCATTAAAAAGCAGAAACGGCAATGAAGTAACTTGGACCTCATTGCCGTGCATTATATTACTCGGATCTGGTCGCTTAGTGAACGTCGCGCCAGAATTCCTTCTTCAACAGCACAGTGAAGATGAAGAAGATCGCGATAAAGCCCAGCACCCAGAAGCCCATGCGTTCGCGCTCCAGTTTGACCGGCTCAGCCGAGTAGACCAAGAAGTTTACCAGATCCAGTACCGTCTGATCATATTCTTCGTTGGTCATTTCACCATTGCCATCGGATTTGATGCCAATAGTCTCCTGCACCTCTTGCCCATCGACCAGGCGGGTCTCCTGTTCCAGACGTGGAGTACCCTGCAGCGGCTCCAGCACATGGGGCATGCCCACAGAGGGGAACACCAGGTTATTCACCCCGAATGGGCGCGTCGGATCCACGTAGAAGGAGCGCAGGTAGGTGTAGATCCAGTCTGCACCACGCACCCGGGCAACCAGCGTCAAGTCCGGTGGCGGTGCACCGAACCAGCGGGCAGCATCCTTCTCGGCGATGGAGCTCTTCATCAGATCCCCCACCTTGGCACCGTTGAAGATGAGATTGTCCCGCATCAGATCCTCGGGTATATCCAAATCCTCAGCCACCCGGTTGTAACGCTGATACTGGGTGGAATGGCAGCCTGCACAGTAGTTCATGAAGGTGGTCGCGCCACGCTGCAAAGACGCCTTGTCGCTCAGATCATAATCAGCCTTGTCCAGGGCCACACCATGAGTGGCCGCCATCGCCAGTCCGGGGAGCAGAGCCAGCACAGCAAAGATTATTCGTTTCATTTGAATGTGATCCTCTCCGGCAGCGGCTTGGTATTTTCGTTCTTGCTATAGAAATAGAGCAGGACAAAGAACCCGAAATAACCAAGCGAACAGATCTGGGCAAGCAGGGTCAGTGTCGGGGTGGAGGGCAATACGCCAAGCACACCGAGAATGACGAAGCAGACCACAAACTGGGCGATGTTCAGCTTGTGCAGGATGCTGCGGTAGCGTACCGAACGCACCTTGCAGCGATCCAGCCATGGCAACAGGAAGAGCACGACGATGGAGAGGCCCATCATGATGACACCGAGCAACTTGTCCGGCACCGCACGCAAGATGGCGTAGAAAGGAGTGAAGTACCAGACCGGGGCGATATGCTCCGGGGTCTTCAGACCATTCGCCACTTCAAAGTTCGGCTTCTCGAGGAAATAACCCCACATGTCCGGCTTGAAGAAGATGATGGCGCAGAAGAAGAACAGGAACCCGGCCACACCTATCATGTCCTTGACGGTGAAGTAGGGATGGAAGGCAACGGCATCCAGCGGCCAGCCATTCTCGTCCTTGTGTGCCTTGATCTCGATCCCGTCCGGGTTGTTGGAGCCCACCTCATGCAGTGCCAAAATATGCATGGCAACCAGCAACACTATGACTAGCGGCAATGCGATGACATGCAGTGCAAAGAAGCGGGTGAGTGTTGCCCCCGAGATAACATAGTCACCCCGGATCCACAGGGTCAGATCGTCACCGATCACCGGGATGGCACCAAACAACGAGATGATGACCTGAGCGCCCCAGAAGGACATCTGCCCCCAGGGCAACAAGTACCCCATGAAGGCTTCCGCCATCAATACCAGGAAGATCAGCATGCCGAAGATCCATAGCAGCTCACGGGGCTTCTGGTAGGAACCATAGATGAGGCCACGGAACATGTGCAGATAGACCACCACGAAGAAGGCGGAGGCGCCGGTACTGTGCATGTAGCGCAGCAGCCAGCCGTAATCCACATCCCGCATGATGTATTCGACAGAGGCGAAAGCACCCTCGGCCGACGGGTTGTAGTTCATGGTCAGCCAGATGCCTGTGACTATCTGGTTAACCAGCACCAGCATGGCAAGGGACCCGAAAAAGTACCAAAAATTGAGGTTCTTCGGTGCCGGGTACTTGGCCATGTGGTCGTTGTACATGGCTGTGAGCGGAAAACGATAATCGATCCAGCCCATCAATTTGGCAAACATGGTCAGGCCTCCTTGCCATCGGCACCGACCAGGATGGTGGTGTCGTTGAGATACTGGTACGGCGGGATCACCAGGTTCAATGGGGCAGGAACCCCCTGAAACACGCGACCGGCCATGTCAAACTTGGAGCCATGACAGGGGCAGAAAAAGCCAGAACTGACCCCTTCGACCTGTTCACCGAAGCTGTCCGGCAGATAAGACGGGGAGCAACCCAAATGAGTACAGATACCAACAGCCACGAAGATTTCCGGCTTGATGGATCTGTATCCATTATGGGCATAGTCAGGTTGTTGGGGCTCATCGGACTTTGGATCGCGCAACAGGTTATCGTGCGTCGGCAGGCCATCCAGGATCTGCTTGGAGCGATTGACCACCCAAACCGGCTTGCCGCGCCATTCAACGCGAATGAGTTGACCCGGCTCCAACTTGCTAATGTCGACTTCAACCGGAGCGCCAGCAGCCTTGGCCTTGGCACTCGGGTTCCATGATTTTATAAACGGCACTGCGGTAAAAGCAGCCCCTACCCCACCAACGGCGATCGTTGACCAGGTAAGAAATCTGCGGCGGCCGGTATCAACTGGCGCATTGCTCATCCAAAAACTCTCCCATGTGGACTCGGCGCATTCTTATAATGTCCCTGTTCCCCTGTGACAACAGTGGCGGAAGCAGGAGTTACAATTGTCACAGAAAAATCGAGGAAATTTTAAAGAAAAGATAACAAATTGACAAGAAAGAGAAGCGAAGGGCAAAAACAATAAAGACACAATTTTTTGTCTTTTGTGACGTGAGGTTAGCAATGGCTATCGAAACGTTACCAATAAAAAAAGCCTGGCGGCTGCCAGGCTTTTTTAACACTCGAAAGAGTGAGTACCAAAAGCGAATTAACGCTTGGAGTACTGCGGACGCTTACGAGCTTTGTGCAGACCGACTTTCTTACGCTCAACCTTACGGGCATCACGAGTAACAAAGCCTGCTTTACGCAGTTCACCGCGCAGGGTCTCATCGTACTGCATCAGAGCACGAGTGATACCGTGACGGATCGCACCAGCTTGACCGGAGATGCCACCACCGTTAACGGTGATGTACAGATCCAGTTTTTCGGTCATTTCAACCAGTTCCAGCGGCTGACGAACTACCATACGGGCAGTCGGACGACCGAAGTACTGCTCCAGGGAGCGCTGGTTGATTACGATTTTACCGCTACCCGCTTTGATAAAGACGCGAGCAGTGGAGCTTTTGCGACGGCCGGTACCGTAGTATTGATTTTCTGCCATGTTGCCAGTTCCCGATTAGATATCCAGTACTTGAGGTTGCTGAGCAGCATGAGCATGCTCGGCGCCTGCGTAAACTTTCAGTTTACGGAACATGGCACGGCCCAGAGGACCTTTCGGCAGCATGCCTTTGATAGCAGCTTCGATTACCATTTCCGGTTTACGCTTGATCAGCTTGTCGAAGCTGATTGACTTGATACCACCCGGGAAACCGGAGTGAGAATGGTAGATTTTATCGGTAAATTTCTTACCGGTAACATGCACCTTCTCAGCGTTTACAACGATGATGTAATCACCGGTGTCAACGTGCGGAGTATACTCAGCTTTGTGCTTACCACGCAGACGAGAAGCAATCTCAGTTGCGATACGACCCAGAGTTTTACCTTCTGCGTCCACAATGTACCAGTCACGTTTTACGGTTTCTGGCTTGGCAACGAAAGTTTTCATTAAGTTAAACCCAATTACCTGTTACAGACCCAATTGCTTATGGGGGCTCGCCCACAAGCAACAAACGATGGCCTACCTGTACCCCTTCGAATACAAGTAAAGCTTTAAAGTATTGCTGTCTTATCGACAGCTGTAACGTGGGCCGGGCGATTATAAGTGAAGTTGCCTTAAATATCACCTGCTAATTTCACTGCCATGACGCTAGCAAATGTCGCCCGACCCTACCTGCCGCAGATGCCCATCCGACTGGCAGGCGCGGGTATTGTGACTAAGGAAGGTGCACTCTGGCAAGGTATTCGTGCGATTGCATCTCCTGCAGTCGTGAAAGGCAGCGTTTGAACTCGAAGCTGAGCAAGCCTCCGCTGTAGAGTTCCGCCATGGGGACGGCTGCCGAAATGATGAGCTTGACGTGACGCTCATAGAACTCGTCAACCATGGCAATGAAACGCCGGGCTGCATCGTCCGACCCCGCCCCCATTGGTTGTACCTCGGCCAGCAACACGGTATGAAACAGCCGTGACAGCTCGATGTAATCCCCTTGAGAGCGGGCGCTCCGACAGAGTTGATCGAAGCTGATGTAGAGCAGTCCCTCCTCGGCCCCCAGTGTCTGCAACTGACGATGATTCACTTCGATGGCCAATGGCACTGGTTGCTTCTGCCCGGTCAGTTGCTGGAAATAGCGCTCCAGGTTCGATCTTGCGTCCCCGTCGAGGGGATGGTGATAGATCTCGGCCTGCTCCAATGTCCGCAGCCGGTAATCGACTCCCCCATCGACATTGAGGATCTCGCAATGCTGTTCGATCAGCGCGATGGCTGGCAGAAAGCGCGCCCGTTGCAGCCCATTGCGGTAGAGATCCTTGGGGGGAATATTGGAGGTCGCCACCAGCACGACGCCGTGGCCAAACAGCGCCTGGAACAGGGTGCCCAGCAGCATGGCATCGGTGATGTCCGAGACAAAAAACTCATCGAAACAGATGATGTCTGTCTCGCTGGCCAGCTTGCTGGCAATGAGTTCCAGAGGATCGGCCTGACCGGTCAAGCCTCTGAGTTCATCATGAACCCTGTGCATGAAACGGTGAAAATGCACCCGTAACTTACGATCCCCGGGCAGGGCGTCAAAAAAAATATCCATCAACCAGGTCTTGCCCCGGCCGACCCCACCCCACATATATAATCCCCGGACAGGCGTGACGGCTTGCGGTTTTTGCAACCAGCCCAGCCAACCACGGGATCTGGTCGGAGTCGGGGGAGCGCACAAATCCTGATAGAGTCGCTCCAGATGTGCCACTGCCATCGCCTGGGCCGGATCGGCCTGAAAATCAGAGCGTTGCAGATCTTGCTGATATTTTTGCTGCGGGGTCATCCTGTCAAACGTCTCCAAGTCCCTGAATAGAGGACAAAAGGGTATCACGGCCCCGGGGTGCACGGTATAGTGCCACCAGGGTTGACGGCCATTCTGGGCCATCATCCACATGTTGAATTAGCTGTAACAAGGAGCATCTATGAGTCTGTTAAATGGGATCCTGCTGGCCGTTGCCGCCCTGATTATCGGCGTCCTGATTGGTCGTTTCTCGGTACGTAGCCGTGATGCCGGTCGCCTCGAGCGCGAACTCAGCACGGCCCGCAAGGACATGGAGAGTTACCAGGGCCAGATCAACACTCACTTTGCCGACAGCGCCGCCCTGATGGAGCAGCTAGCCGAGCAGTACCAGACCCTCTATCGCCACATGGCCGAACAGAGCAAATTCCTGGCCAAGGCCGAGGAACCCCTGTTCCGCGAGCAAGAAGTCGAACCGACACAAACCAAGGATGAAGAGAGCCAGGGTCTGCCTCCGCGGGACTATGCCGGTAGCGCCTCAGGCCTGCTCAAGCAATCCAGCTGACACTTTCCTGGAACTAATTCCTTGATCCGTAGTCAGATTCTTGGCAAAAGCACTGTCAATTAACTGGGAGCTGTTATTCATATGCGTAAACCTCTTTCTCTGCTCAGCGTGCTAGCCCTCAGCGTCGGTATCGCCATGTCTGCGGCCCCTGCCCAGGCGGCACTGCCCTCCCTGATGGGAAATCAGGAGATCCCGAGTCTGGCCCCCGTGCTGGAACAGGTGACTCCTGCTGTGGTCAACATCTCTGTCTCCGGCAAGAAAGTCACCAGACAGCGTCTGCCCGAGCAATTCCGCTTCTTCTTCGGCCCCAACATGCCTGATGAACAGGTCAGCGAACAGCCTTTCCAGGCGCTCGGCTCCGGGGTCATCATTGATGCCAAGAAAGGCTATGTGATCACCAATGCTCACGTGATCCACGAAGCGGATGAGATCAAGGTCAGCCTCAAGGATGGCCGCGAATTCACGGCCAAGAAGATCGGCGAAGACAAGCAGTCCGATATCGCCCTGCTGCAGATCAAGGCGGATGACCTGACGGCCATCAAGCTGGCTGACTCCGACGAACTGAGAGTCGGGGATTATGCCCTGGCCATCGGCAACCCCTTCGGCCTGGGTCAGACCGTCACCTCAGGCATCGTCTCCGCCTTGGGGCGCAGCGGCCTGAACATCGAGAACTTCGAAAACTTTATTCAGACTGACGCGGCCATCAACTCGGGCAACTCGGGTGGCGCCTTGCTCAACCTGCGTGGCGAGCTGATCGGCATCAACACCGCCATCCTGGGTCCGAATGGGGGCAACATCGGCATTGGCTTCGCCATTCCATCCAACATGGTGCGCGACCTGTCCGATCAGATCATCAAGTTCGGTGAAGTGCGCCGTGGCCAGCTGGGCATCACCGGTGCCGAGCTGACCTCGGATCTGGCCAAGACCTTCGGCTCAACCAAGCAGAATGGTGCCTTCGTCAACCAGGTCATGCCGGGCTCCTCCGCCGACAAGGCTGGCATCAAGGCCGGGGACATCATCTCCAGCATAGATGGCAAGCCCATACGTTCGTTTGGGGAACTGCGTGCCAAAATCGCGACCATGGGTGCCGGCAAACAAGTCACCCTGGGCATAGTGCGTGATGGCAAGGAGCAGAGCGTCAAGGTCACCCTGAAACAGGCCGATGACAGCGAGGTGCGTGCCAGTGCCCTGCATCCGGCTCTGGAAGGCGCCAAGCTCAGTACCACCACGGACCCCGTGGCGGGTGTTGCCGTCTCCGAGATAGATCCGCGCTCTCCGGCAGCCGCTTCCGGCCTGCAGAAGGGCGACATCATCATCGGGGTCAACCGGCTGAGAGTGAATGCCCTTGCCGACCTGACCAAGGCGTTGAAGAACAAGCCGGATGTGCTGGCCCTCAACATCCAGCGCGGCGACTCCTCGCTCTACCTGGTGATCCGCTGATCCCTTCATGAGCATGCATTAACCCCCATCACCCGCGACCCAGGTCGCGGGTGATTTTTATGCACCGTTAGTGTTATTCTCTGCTGGCAGCGAGCCGCAATGAGAATGAAATGAAAATCCCACCTCTGATCAGTTACTTGGGCAAGTCAGTCGCCTTTGGCCTCACGGTCGCGGCCCTATTGCTGTTGTTCTTCCCCAGCCTCAGAGGCGGTGCCCTGCTGCCCGACCTCATCAGTAACAATCGGGAGATGAGCTTCTCCTATGCCGCCCACCGCGCAGGTCCTGCCGTGGTCAACATCTACACCCGCAGTTTCGCTGGCAATCGTGGCGAGAAGGCCGAGCTCAGGCCTCAGGGGCTGGGTTCCGGGGTCATCATGAACCCCCGTGGCCATGTGCTGACCAACTACCATGTCATCGCCGATGCGGACCAGATCATTGTCGCGCTGCAAGATGGCCGGGTGTTCAGCGCCGAGCTGGTCGGTACCGACAAGCTCACCGATCTCGCCGTGCTCTATATCGAATCAGACAACCTGCCGGTGATCCCTCAGGATCCCGATCTGCGCCCGGACGTCGGGGACGTGGTGCTCGCCATCGGCAACCCCTATAACGTCGGCCAGACCATCACCCAGGGCATCATCAGTGCCACCGGTCGCCTCGGCCTCTCCAGCATGGGGCCCGACAGCAATGGCCGCCAGGATCTGCTGCAGACCGATGCCGCCATCAACGAGGGCAACTCGGGGGGGGCCCTGGTCAACGCCAATGGCAATCTGGTCGGTATCAACACCGCCGCCTATCACCTGAGTGGCAACCAGGAGAGCTATGGCATCAGCTTCGCCATCCCCTATCGCCTTGCCAAGCGCATCATGGACGAATTGATCAGCAATGGCCGGGTCATCCGCGGCTACCTCGGCATCTCCAGCGTCGAAATCAATCCCATCGTCGCGCGCATGATGAACCTTGGCGATCTGCGTGGCCTGGTGGTCGAAAGCCTGGACCCTGCCGGTCCTGCTGCCAAAGGGGGCATTCAGCGCGGTGACGTGCTGCTCAAGATCAACGGCGAGGCCATCAGCGGCGTCCGTGCCGCCATGGATAAGATTGTCGAGAGCCGACCCGGCGCCCAGATGAAGATCTCGGTGATCCGCGACGGCAAGCCCCTCGAACTGACGGTCACCATAGAAGAAGACCTGCGCTACCAGAACCAGCAAGGCAGCACCAGCGCAGCCAGCGCCAGCTGACACTTGCCCTGCGGCGGACGGGACTCATACCGTCCGCTCCTTCACCTCCATGCCCTCGCCGTCCTCCTTCCCTGATGTGAACAGGGTCACACTTCCTGCACCCGGCTTCGCCACGGCTTGCGCCACCGGGGTGTGAGGCGGCTCACATCCTCGGGCCCCTTGACGCCCATTCCCCGGATCCAGTTCAAGAAAACCCTCCCCTCAACGCCGATGATGGCGAATTTCCATTTGCTTGTGGAAAAAGCCTGCCTCCCTGTCCATTCCGGGGAGGCATAGGGTAAGCCCATGTCTCGTCGTCACCATCTCGTTGTCATCAGGAGAGAAGACTTTGCAAGCAAGTAGCCACAACCTCACCCCGGACAGCCCACAAATAGGGCGCAAGAGTACCGATACCCTGGCCAGAATCTATCCCCTGCTCGCCGAGCGCGGCATAGTCCCCAATGACGTCCAGCAGCAGATGCTCGCCTCCCACGTCAAGGCCATGGTGTGGCGCTCATACAGTGGTGAAGCACTGCCGGAGGTTGATCTCTCCCTGTTTGACGAGATCTCCCCCCTGTCCCTGCGACTGGCCGAACAGGTCGTCGCCTGGCTGGATAATCTGGCCTATGAAGAAGCCCATCTGTTGTCTGTCCACTTCGAAGTGGCCAAAGAAAACGAACTCAGCTCAGCTGCTCGACCAGCAACCACAGGAGATAACTAAATGTCAGCCATCAAACTCGTGATTGGAGATCGTCTCGGCAAGGGCCAGAAAGTCGGCGCCGGTGCCAGTGCGGCCGGGGCAGAGGTCACTGTCATCCCCGGTATGGCCGCGGACATGAAGCTCGGTGATGTGATGCACAAGGAGCAGGCGGATCTGGGCATCTCCTTCTGCGGCAGCGGCGGCGCTGGCGCCATCACGGCCCAGACCAAATACGGCTACAAGTGCCGCTATGGCATGCGCTCCGTCGAAGAGGGGGTCACCGCCATCAATGATGGCTGTGTGGTGCTGGGCTTTGGTTTCATGGACAAGGAAGAGCTGGGTCAGAAGCTGATTGAAGCCTTCGCCAAGAAGCACGGTCACGCCTGATGCAGCACCAGTTCACCAGCCAGGTGGTCGTGAGCGGCAAGGGGGCCACCCGGCAACAAGCCTTTGCCGCGGCCCTCAGCAAGGTGCAACAGAATCTGCTCAAGGAGACAGAGCAGGTGCTGCTGCGGGTTGAACCCCTCGCGGTCAAGGTGCTCAAGGCGGAAGAGTCGATTCGGGTCGAGAAGTTCCTGTTCTTCTTCCTGCCACGGACGCGACACGAATTTCGGGTCGAACTCGAGATCCAGGTCAGCATCAACGCGATCGATACCCGGCAGCTGGACTTCACCCGGGTGTAACGCAATTCACAAAGGATAAATTGCATGTTTCTCATCATTTTTATCAAGTCGCTGATCATCGGTGGCCTGGTAGGCGTCGGGGTCGGGGCCGGAGCGGCCCGCATGTTCCACGCGCCGACCGTACAGGGCATGGGGGCGTTTCGTACCCTGGGAGAGCTCAACTCCTGTGAAGGGGATCCTGCCTCCCACTTCTCCTTCGGCCTCGGCTTCTTCTTCAACGCCTGGGCCTCGACCGTGGCGGCCGGCGCCTTCACCCAGGACGTGGATCACCGCATCATCCCGCACTGGGCCACTGCCGTGCTGATGATCAAGAACCGGGATCTCGCCACCACCTTGCACGATCCCAAGAAGATGGCCATCGCCGGCGGCATCATTGGTGCCATCGTGGTCACCTTCCTCAACAGCACCGCCGCCGCCGTCCCCGAAGCCTTGCAGGTGACCGCCGTCAAGGTGCTGGTGCCCGCCGCCAACCTGCTGGTCAACACCATCATGCCGGTGATCTTCTGGCTGGCAGCCATAGAGGCGGGCAAGAAGTCCGGCTTCTGGGCCACCATCTTTGGGGGCCTGGCCCAGCTCATCATGGGTAACGCCGTACCGGGTCTGGTACTCGGCATCCTGATCGGTAAAGGGGTCGAAGAGAGCGGCTGGAACCACGTCACCAGGGTGATGATGACCGCCATCGTGCTGCTGTTCGTGCTGAGCGGATTCTTCCGCGGCTTCGACATGAAACTGATTGAGTCTTTCCACATGGGTATCCCCCTGTGGCTGGATAATGTCCATAACCTGCTTAGCAGCAAATAAGGGCTATCCCATGGATGAGAAACTGAGAAACAACTTCTGGTATGCCGACTGGTCCTTCCCCATCTTCGTGGGGCTGCTCTCGGCCGGTGTCTTTGCCGGTACCCACATGTACTACCTCTACGGGGTGGGTGCCTTCAACGAAGTGGCCTTCGTCTCCATGCTGCGCGCCGGCATTGATACCGGCGTCTACGGTGCTGTCGCCGCCTTTGGGGCCAGCTTCCTGTTCGCCCGCATCATCGAAGGCTCCCTGGTGGGGATACTCGATATAGGTGGCGCCATCCAGACCGGGGTTGGCTTGGGGATCCCGGCGCTGCTGATGGGCGCGGGCATCATGTACCCGGTGGAGAACTTCGGGGCGGCTCTCGCAACCGGCATGGCCGTGGGGGTCATCATCGGCGGCCTCATCATACTGGCCCGTAAATTCACCGTGAACCAGAGTGACTCCACCTACGGGGCGGATGTGATGATGGGGGCCGGCAACAGTTCAGGCCGCTTCCTGGGCCCCTTGATCATCCTCTCCGCCATCGGGGCTTCCATCCCCATCGGCCTGGGATCCCTGTTTGGTGCCCTGCTCTTCTACCTCTGGGGCAAACCCATCACGGGGGGGGCCATACTCGGCGCCATGTTGCTGGGCGCCTTCTTCCCGATCGCCATCTCCTGACCCTTCTGTTCGCCACCCGCGGGTGGCGAACAGAACCTGCGAGGCATCCTATGTACGACATCATCTTCAGACGAGCACGCCTGGCCTGCGGCGACCTGACCGATGTGGCCATCGCGGCTGGCAAGATTGCCGCCCTCGGCCAGCTCGACAAGGTCCACGCCAGCCGCGAGCTGGATCTCGGTGGCAACCTCTATCTCAGCGCTGGCTGGATAGACTCCCACACCCACTGTTACCCCAGGTCCCCCATCTATCAGGATGAGCCGGACAAGGTAGGCGTCGAGTCCGGCGTCACCACCGTCATCGATGCCGGCAGCACCGGTGCCGACGACGTGGATGACTTCCAGGCCCTGACCGCCCATTGTCAGACCCGGGTTCATGCCCTGCTCAACATCTCCCGTATCGGTCTGCTGCGCCAGAATGAGCTGGCCAACCGCGCCGACATCGACCCGGCCCTGGCCCAGGCGGCCATCCGCCGTCACCCCGACTTCATCGTCGGTATCAAGGCTCGGATGAGTGGCAGCGTGGTGGGCGAAAACGGTCTGGACCCCCTGCGTATCGCCAAGCAGATCCAGCGCGACAACGGCAACTTGCCGCTCATGGTGCATGTGGGTAACACCCCGCCGGATCTGGATGAGCTGGTCGCCCTGCTCGGCGACGGGGATCTGCTGACCCACTGCTATAACGGCAAGCCCAATCGCATCCTCACCCCGGCCGGGGAACTCAGGCATTCCGTACGCAGCGCCATGACCCGCGGCCTGCTGATGGACGTCGGCCACGGTGGTGCCAGCTTCAGTTTCGAGGTGGCTGAGCAAGCCATCCAGGCTGGCGTGCTGCCGGACACCATCAGCTCGGATATCTACTGCAAGAACCGCATCAAGGGCCCCGTCTACAGCCTGGCGCACGTCATGTCCAAATTCTTGGCCATCGGCCTGCCCCTGGAGCGGGTCATCTCCTGCGTCACCGACCGCGCCGCCGATGCACTGCGCCTGCGCGGCAAGGGGCGCTTGACCCTGGGGGCCGATGCCGACCTGACCCTGTTCGAGCTGGCCCACCAGCCGCGCCTGTTCGCCGATACCGAGGCGCAGCACCGCAGCGGTGACCACCAGCTGATGCCTGTTGCCGCCCTGGTCGCGGGCAAACTGACTCTGACTCAACATGGGGAATCTCATCATGTCTTCCGTCTATGAAAAATATGATCTCAAACCTGTGATCAACGCCTCCGGCCGCATGACTATTCTCGGGGCCTCGACCCCGGAACAAGAAGTGGTCGAGGCGGTCAACTTCGGCCTGGATCACTACTTTGAAGTGAAGGATCTGGTCAACAAGAGCGGCGCCTATATCGCCCGCCTGCTGGATGTGGAAGACGCCGTGGTGGTCTCCTGCGCCTCCGCAGGCATCGCCCAGTCGGTGGCCGCCATGATAGTGCGCGGCGATCCCTACCGCCTGGAGCAACTGCACGCCCACCCGCATCAGGTGCCAAGCGAAATCCTGTTGGCCAAGGGCCATAACGTGAACTTCGGCGCCCCGGTCGGCACCATGATCAATCTGGGGGGCGGCAAGCTGGTCGAGGCGGGCTATGCCAACGAATGCTCCCCCGCCCAACTGGCCGCCGCCATCAACCCCAATACCGCCGCCATCCTCTATATCAAGTCTCACCACTGCGTGCAGAAGAGCATGCTGTCGGTCGCAGAGGCAGTCGAGGTGGCCCAGGCTCACCAGTTGCCGCTCATCGTCGATGCGGCGGCCGAGGAGGATCTGCAGCTCTACTATCAACTCGGCGCCGATCTCGTCATCTACAGTGGCGCCAAGGCCATCGAGGGCCCGACCAGCGGCCTGGTGCTCGGCAAACGTCAGTATGTGGAGTGGGTCAAGCAGCAGAGCAACGGCATAGGTCGCGCCATGAAGGTGGGCAAGGAGGGGATCCTCGGCCTGACCCACGCCATCGAACGCTATCTCGTCAAAGAAAAAGAGAGCGGCGCCGCCATGGTCGCCAAGATGACCCCCTTCATCGAGCGGCTCAATCAGCTACCGGGCGTCAGCGCCAGAACAGTGTGGGACAGTGCCGGACGCGACATCGCCCGCACCGACATCGCCTTCGACCACGCCAGACTCCCGATGAGTACGACCCAGCTGGTGCAGCGCCTGCAACAGGGCAACCCGGCCATCTACTGTCGCGGCTACAAGGCCAATGAAGGCCATATCGAGATAGATGTGCGCAGCGTCAGCCCTGCCCAGCTCGATCAGATCCATACCGCCATCGCCCAGTTAACCCAGGAGACCCGCTGATGTCCCTTATTCCCAACTACTACCGTGACCGTGTCTGCCTCAACGTGCTGGCCGGCTCCAGGCAAAACGCCGTCGATGTCTATGAAGCCGCCGAGGGCCATGTGCTGGTCGGCGTGCTCTCCAAGAACTACCCGGATGTGCCCTCCGCCGTCGCCGACATGGGTGAGTACGCCAAGCTTATCGACAACGCCCTCTCCATCGGCCTGGGCGCAGGGGATCCCCGCCAGTCCGCCATGGTGGCCGAGCTGGCCCGCCAGCTGCAGCCCCAACACGTCAACCAGGTGTTCACCGGGGTCGGCGCCAGCCGGGCCCTGCTCGGTCAGAGCGAGAGCCTGGTCAATGGTCTCATCTCCCCGACCGGCACCCCCGGCATGGTCAAGATCTCCACCGGCGCCCTCAGCGCCCAGCAGGCCGATGGCATAGTGCCCATCGATACCGCCATCGCTCTGCTCAAAGACATGGGCGGCAGCTCGGTCAAGTTCTTCCCCATGAATGGCCTCGCCTGCCGGGATGAGTATGTGGCGGTGGCCGAGGCGTGCGCCCGCCATGACTTCTGGCTGGAGCCCACCGGCGGCATCGACCTCGACAACTTCGAGGAGATAGTGCGCATTGCCCTGGAGGCCGGCGTCGCCAAGGTGATACCGCACATCTACAGCTCCATCATCGACCAGGCCAGTGGCGAGACCCGCCCCGAGGATGTACGCACCCTGCTCGCCACCGTCAAGGGCTTGCTGGCTTGATATCGCCATAGCCCCTGGTTAACACCCAACCCGACCCAGCTGGTCGGGTTGGGTTATTGAATGATTTGTCGATATGATCCCATCCCTCATCCCCTCATGGCCAGATCGGAGCGACCCAGACCCCTATGAAGTTTCCCACTCCCCGCCTGAACCAGTTGCTGGATGCCCTGCGCGATCAAGCCTTGCCCCAGGAGGAGCTCGCGCGCCAGCTGCAGGTCTCGACCCGCACGGTGCGCACCGATGTCTCTACCCTCAATGAGCTGATCGCCAACCACGGTGCCCACCTCATTCATCAGCGTGGTGCCGGTTATCGGCTCAAGATCTACAACCAGACGCTCTTCGATGCGCTGCTTGCCAGCCGCCAGCAGGAGGCGAGCCTGCCACGCACCAGCCGGGAGCGGGTGTTGCATCTGCAGATCATGCTGCTCAGCGCCGAGCAGGGGATCAGGCTGGAAGACCTGGCCGATACCTGGTATCTGAGCCGGGCGGCACTGCAGGGGGACATGGCCGAGGTGCGCGAGCGGTTGGCTCACTTCGGGCTGACCATAGAGAGCAAGGCTCGCCTCGGCATGCGCATCCAGGGCGAGGAGACGGCGATCCGCGCCTGCCTGACCCAGTTGCTCTATCAGGAGCTGCTCCATAACACCCAGTTGCAGAGCCTGCTGCCCACCCTCTGCCCCAGCAAGACCCTGGAGGTACTCGGCAACCGGATCCACGAGCAACTCAGCCGCCACCAGTTGCGACTGACCGATGAGGGGCTGCAGCAGCTGACCATCTACTGCGCCGTCGCCTTGCTGCGTCTCGCCGCAGGGCATGAGCTGGCCCAGTTCGATACCGAAGACTTGACGGACAGCATGTTGACGGCGGCCGAAGCCATCTTCGCGCAACTGCCCAGCCTGACCCGGCCGGGTGCAAGCGAGCTGGCCTGTCTGGCCATCCAGATCCAGGCGCGGGTCATTGCCGACAACCCCCTGCTCAATCCGGTCATGGCCGCGGAGAGTGAGCGGCTCGTCAGCCATCTGCTCGACTATATCCATCAGCATTTCCCCTATGACCTGCGCCACGACGCCCAGCTGCGCGGGGATCTGCTCACCCACATCAGCACCATGCTGCTGCGGGTCAAATACCAGATAGGCAGTCACAACCCGCTGGCCGAGCACATCAAGCAGCACTACCCCCTCGCCTACGACATCACCCTTGCCGCCATCTCCGAGTGGATCAGACAGACCCCTTACCGGCTCACCAACCACGAGATTGGTTACCTGGTGATCCACATAGGTGTCGGGCTGGAGCGTCACTACGACATCGGCTACGAGCGTCGCCCCCATGCCCTGTTGCTCTGCGATGCGGGCAATGCCACCTTCCGGGTACTGGAGGCCAGCATCAGACGTGAATACCCGCAACTGAGGTTCACCAGCCTGGATTCGGTGCGCGACTACGAGGCCCTGGACAGGCTGGATCAGGATTTCGTGATAAGCACGGTACGGGTGAGCGAGAAGGGCATCCCAGTGGTACAGGTCAACCCTTTTCCGACCCAGTATCAGCTGGAGCAGCTCGGCAAGCTGGTGCTGATCGATCGCACCCGCCCCTACCTGCTCGACAAATACTTCAGCGAGCGCCACTTCCTTATTCTCAATGAAGCCATCAACCAGAGTCAGCTACTGATGCGAGTCTGCGAGCAGTTGGAAGCGGAAGAGATGGTCGAGGCCGGTTTTCGCGCTTCTCTGTTCGAGCGCGAGCACATCGTCTCCACCATGCTGGGGGAAGGGATAGCCCTGCCCCATTCCCTCGGCCTGCTGGCCAAGCGTACTTGTGTCTATACGGTGCTGGCGCCACAAGGCATAGAGTGGGGCAACGGCGAGAGTGCCAGCCTCATCTTCGTGCTGGCCATCAGCAAGGGGGACTATGAGGAGGCCATGGGCCTCTACGATCTCTTCATCAGCCTGATGAACGAGAAGGCCAGCAAGAGTCTGCTGGCCTGTGAAAACTTCGCCAGTTTCAAGGCGCTGGCACGCACCGGGCCCCACTAACCAGGGGAGTGATCGGCCCTACTCCTCGTTGAAACCCGAGGTGAACAGCGCCACCACTGCGGCCAGGGCCGCCTCTTCCTGGGGCCCTTCGGCCTGCACTTCCACCTGCTTGCCCTGGGCAGAATCCAGCATCAGCATGCCGATGACACTATCGGCATCGGCCTCGACCCCCTCTTCGTTACGCAGCAGCACATGGGCATCGAACCCCTGTACCAGCTCGAACAGCATCATGGCCGGGCGCGCATGCATGCCCAGCTTGTTCTTCACTTCTACCGAGGCGGAAACTGTCATCTGACCTCCCGTTGGGCCATCAATGTTGCGGATCGCGTTTGTCCAGGGTGCGATGGCGGATCTGCACGTTCTTGCCGAGCCCCTCAAAGGTGCGAGCCAGCTGTTCGGCGATAAACACCGACCTGTGCTGGCCACCGGTACAGCCAATGCCGACCGTGAGGTAGCTGCGGTTGTTGCGCTCCAGGGCTGGCAACCAGGTCGCCAGCATGTTCTCTATCTGCAGGGTGAACTGCATCACGTCCGGCTGACTGGCCAGGTAGCGAGCCACGGGCTCGTCCTTGCCGGTAAAGGGCTTGAGTTCGGGGATCCAGTGCGGATTGGGCAGGAAGCGGGCATCGAACACGAAGTCGGCATCCTTGGGAATGCCATATTTGAAACCGAACGACTCGAACACCAGCACCAGCTCGTTCTCTTTCTTGCCGAGCACCCGGGTCTTGATGAGCTCGCTCAGGTCATGGATGCTGAGGCTTGTGGTATCGATGCGCAGGTCGGCGCTGGCCGAGATAGGCGCCAGCAGATGGGTCTCTTCACGGATCGCCTCGTCCAATGAGAGGCGCTTGCGAGACAGCGGGTGCAGGCGGCGGCTCTCGCCATAGCGCTTGAGCAGAGTACTGTTCTCGGCATCGAAGAAGAAGCTGCTGTACTGCACCCTGCCATCGTTGCGCACCTGAGCAAGCAGCGTCTCTAGCCGCTCCGGATCGCTGGGCAGATTGCGCACGTCTATGCTGACCGCCAGCTTGTCGTACTGACTCTGTACCGACACGATCAGCTGGGGCAATAAATTGACCGGCAAGTTGTCGACACAGTAATAACCGAGATCTTCCAGCACCCGCAGGGCGACTGTCTTGCCCGACCCGGATCGGCCACTGACTACGATGAGCTGCATCTTGCGCCCTCCCACAACAAGGATTGATTAGAGCTGAGTGATGCCCATCAGGCGGAGATCATGATCTGGTAGAGATCATCATCGCTGCTGGCCTGGCGCAACTGGCGGCACACCGCCTTGTCACCGAGCTTGGATGCCATCAGGGAGAGGGTCTTGAGGTGCTGCTTGCACTCACTCTCCGGCACCAGCAACGCAAACAGCAGATCGACGGGCTGATTGTCGATGGAGTCAAAGGGGATGGGTTCTGCGAAGGTCATCAGGACGGCCGTCGGCGGGAACTCGTCGCCGATACGACCGTGGGGAATGGCGATCCCGGCACCTATGCCGGTGCTACCCATTTTTTCACGGGCAAGCAGACATTCAAACAGGGCCTGGCGTGAGGTTCCCAGCCGCTCGGCGGCCAGTTCGCTGATGATTTCCAGGGCGCGTTTCTTGCTGGTACAAGGGACCGCACTCTTGGTGCAGTCCCGACTCAGTATGTGTTCAAGTTGCATAGTTATTTTTGATTTAGCTTGTCTTTGTGCTTGATGATCTGTCGATCAAGTTTGTCGAGCAGGCTATCTATCGCAGCATACATATCTGCATGTTGTGAGTTGGCGAACACTTCGCCCCCGCTGACGTGTAGCTTGGCTTCGGCAATCTGGTTCAGTTTTTCTACGCTCAACACCACGTGAACATTGTTGATCTGGTCAAAGTGACGCTCGAGTCTGGCAAACTTGTTATTCACATAATCACGTAGTGCTTCGGTGATCTCTACGTGGTGTCCGGTCAAGTTAATTTGCATAACGTCTTCCTTTTGTTTTGCCTAAACCAGGCGTTTGCGCTGATTGGACGGTGGTATCAACAAGGATTCACGGTATTTGGCGATCGTGCGTCGTGCCACCATAATACCCTGTTCGGCCAACAAATCCGCGATCTTGCTATCACTTAACGGTTTCGCCGGGTTCTCCGCCGTCACCAGCTTCTTGATCAGGGCGCGAATTGCAGTCGATGAACATTCACCTCCTCCTTCGGTATTGACGTGGCTGGAGAAAAAATACTTCAGTTCGAAGATGCCGCGCGGGGTATGCATGTACTTCTGGGTAGTCACCCGGGAAATAGTCGATTCATGCATCTCCACCGCCTCGGCGATGTCGTTGAGCACCATGGGTTTCATGGCCTCTTCGCCATATTCAAAGAACCCCTGCTGCTGCTCCACGATGCAAGTAGCAACTTTCAGCAGCGTCTCATTGCGGCTCTCCAGGCTCTTGATGAACCATTTTGCATCTTGCAGATGGGAGCGAATGAACTGGGTATCCTGGCTGGTACGCGCCTGGCGGGCCATGGCCGCATAGGTTTCGTTGACCCGAATGCGCGGTGCCGAATCCGGATTGAGCTCCACCACCCAGCGATTCTGACGCTTGATGACTGACACATCCGGGATCACATACTGGGAGTCACTTTGCACCACCCTGTTGCCGGGTCTGGGCTCGAGTTGCTGGATAAGGTCGATGACCTCCTTGAGATCCCCCTCCTTGAGGCGGGTCTTGCGCGCCAGGGTGCGATAGTCACGATTGCCCAACAAATCCATGTGCTCGCCAATCACCTCCCGCGCCTCGGCCAGCCAGGGCAGATCGGGGCTGAACTGACCTAACTGGATCAGCAGGCACTCTTGCACCGAACGGGCGGCGATGCCCACGGGATCGAAATGCTGCACCCGCTTGAGCACGGCTTCCACCTCGTCGAGCTCTACCTCAACCTCTTCGCTGCTCACCGCCTGCCGGATATCCTCCAGAGGACTGGTCAGGTAACCGGACTCATCAATGCCATCGATGATGGCCAGGGCGATGGCGGCATCGACATCGCTGAAGGGGGTGAGTCGCATCTGCCACAGCAGGTAGTCCTGCAGGTTCTCGGTGGTTTCCCCCTGATAGACGCTCTCTTCCCCCTCAAAGACGGGCCCTGCACTCTGGCCAGTACCGGCGGAGTAGACATCATCCCAGCTGCTGTCGACCGGCAGCTCGTCCGGCATCTGTTCCTGCGCCATGGCCTCGCTGCTGTCGAGCTGACTCTCGTCTTGCTTGACCTCGGCATGGGTCTCCTGCTGCTCGGCCTCTTCTTGCTCGAGCAGGGGGTTGTTATCGAGGGCTTGCTGGATCTCCTGCTGAAGTTCCAATGAGGAGAGCTGGAGCAGACGAATCGCTTGTTGTAACTGTGGCGTCATGGTCAATTGCTGACCGAGGCGCAACTGGAGTGTCGGCTTCATCTACGTCGGGATATCCTTATATTCAGCGAGGCGGTCATCAGGCAGCAAAGGGTGATTTCCCCTTACTATAGACTGAATTGATCGCCCAAATAGACACGCTTGACCTGTTCATCGGCCAGGATCTCGGCGGGAGTGCCTTCCGCTATCATCTGGCCATGGCTGACGATATAGGCCTTCTCGCACACGTCCAGCGTCTCCCGCACGTTGTGGTCGGTGATAAGCACACCCAGGCCCCGCTCCTTGAGGTGCTGGATGATCTTCTTGATGTCGATGACGGAGATGGGATCTACCCCGGCAAAGGGCTCATCCAGCAGGATGAAGCGCGGTTCGGCGGCCAGGGCACGGGCTATCTCGACTCGGCGTCGCTCGCCACCGGACAGGCTCTGGCCCAGGTTGTCGCGAATGTGGGTGATGCTGAACTCTTCCAGCAGCTGTTCAACCTTGTCTTCACGCTCCTCCCGACTCAGCCCCTTGCGGGTCTGCATGACCCCCATGAGGTTGTCATAGACGGAGAGGCGACGAAAAATGGACGCTTCTTGCGGCAAGTAACCGATGCCATTGCGGGCACGGATATGCATGGGCTGCAGGCTGATGTCCTGCTCATCGATGGTGATGAGGCCCGCATCGCGCTGCACCAGGCCGACGATCATGTAAAAAGAGGTGGTCTTGCCCGCACCGTTCGGGCCGAGCAGACCCACGATCTGGCCAGTGCCCACTTCCAGGCTGACATCACTGACCACCATGCGCTTCTTGTAGCTCTTCTGCAGCCCTGCTGCTTTCAACACGGCCATGGTTTATTTGTCCTGCTTCTTGTCGGCGGGCTTGTCGAAGTTCTCAACCTGATCAGGCAGGAAGACCGTCTTGACGCGATTGGTCTCCCCCTTGCTCTCGGCGATCATCTTCTGCTTGACGATGTCATAGCGAATGAGGTCGCCGTTGACCTGGCTGTCCTCCTGCTTGAGTTCACCGTTGCCGGTAATGGTCACCAGGCGGTTCTTCAGCTCATAGCGGATGCTGTCACCGTGCGCATTGACCGGCTTGCCGTTATCGAGGATCTGGAAGAAGGTGGCGGGCTTGCCATAGGCGGTCATCACCTCGGCACCCTTCTCGCCGGAGCGGATCACCACGACCTTGTCAGCCTTAATCTTGATGGTGCCCTGGGTGATGATCACATCGTCACTGAAAGTGACGCGGTTATCCTGCATCTCGGCGATCTGCTTGACGGCGTCCACATACACCTTCTCGGCGAAGTCGGACTCTTTGGCGTTGACGCCGCCGCACAGCAGCAGTGCCAGGACGGCCAGATTAACGTTTTTCATTGAAATAGATGGCATGACCTTGATCCAGTAATTCGAAATATTTGCGATCCAGATGACCCTTCAGGCCCACGCCCTCGGTCTGGAACTCTTTGGCGACTATGTTGACCTGCCGATTGCTTCTCACATCCTGGGTCACCAAGTCCAGCTCCAGATAGGGTGTGTCCAGGGTGGAGATGAAGGAGGTGGGCAAGAGGCCATCGAGATGGACCTTATCGCGCAGTATCACGTTGTCGTCCGTGTTGAGCACTCCCGTCTCGGCGGTCACCTTCCACTCTTCCTGACCCTTGTCATCAAACAGATAGACGATGGGCTTGTCGAAGGTAGCCTGCTCGAGCAGCTGAAAATACTCGGCATAGACAGACTCCAGCCGCTCGCTGCGCTTGCCTGTCTCGTCGAAGCGGGTGGTCACCAGATCCTTGGCGATGAAGTCCGGCTGATAATGTTCTGTCTTGGTCGCGGCTGGCGGCGCCAGGGTCACGTCTCCCAATTGCCAGATGGCCAAGGCAGCCAGGAAGAGCACGGCGAACAGCAAGGTCTGGCGATTGATCATGCCGACACCTCGGCCAGCTCATCGGCATGGCCCTGAGCCTGCAAGATGAGATCGCACAACTCGCGTACCGCCCCCATGCCGCCACCCAAACGGGTGACCAGATCGGCCCGGGCCGCAACCAGTGGATGAGCATCGGCAACTGCGACCCCCAGCCCACAGGCCTGCATCACCGGCAGATCTATGGTGTCATCCCCCATATAAGCGGCCTGAGTGGCCTCCAGGCCCAGTTTGGCCAATAGCGCCTCAAAGTGAGGCAGCTTGGTGTCCGCCCCCTGTACCAGATGCTTGACCCCCAGACTCGCCATCCGGTTGCTGACGATGCGCGAGTTGCGGCCGGTGATGATGGCAATCTCAATCCCCGCCTTCATCAAGGCCTTCATGCCTGCCCCGTCCCGGGTGCAGAAGGTCTTGAGCTCTTCGCCATCGTTGCCCATATAGATGAGGCCATTGGAGAGCACGCCGTCCACGTCGCACACCAGCAGGCGTATACGGGCAGCCTTCTCATGCTGGGCTGCCGTCACTGGGCCATAGGGCGTTGCAATCTGTTGCATCAAATCACTCCCGCCTTGAGCAGATCGTGCATGTTGAAGGCACCGAGCGGTCGTTTGTCCGCATCAACTACCAACAAGCCATTGATTTTTTTCGTTTCCATCAACTTTACCGCCTCGGCGGCCATCATCTCCGGTCTTACGGTAACACAGTTGGCCGTCATCACCTGCGCGATAGGCGTGCTGTGAATATCGACCCGCAGATCCAGGATGCGGCGCAGGTCACCATCGGTAAACAGGCCGGCCAACAGGCCGTCGCCATCGACCACGGCCGTCATGCCGAGCCCCTTGCTGCTGACTTCCAGCAGAGCCTGACTGATGGTGGCATCTATCCCTACCCGGGGCAACAGATCTCCGGCATGCATCAGATCGCCAACCCGCAGCAGCAGGCGCTTGCCCAGGGATCCCCCCGGATGGGAGAGCGCGAAGTCATCGGCGGTGAAGCCACGGGCTTCCAGCAGAGCCACCGCCAGAGCATCTCCCATGACTAAGGTGGCCGTGGTGCTGGAGGTCGGGGCCAGTCCCAGGGGGCAGGCCTCTTGTTCGACCCTGACACAGAGGTGCACATTCGCCTCTTTGGCCATGGTCGAGGCTGGATTGCCGGTCATGCAGATGAGCGGTATGCCCCGGCGCTTGAGTACCGGCAGCAGGGCCAGGATCTCGTCGCTCTCCCCGGAGTTGGAGATGGCGATGATGAGATCCCCTGCCGAGATCATGCCAAGGTCCCCATGACTGGCTTCGCCAGGATGCAGGAAAAAGGCCGGGGTACCCGTACTGGCCAGGGTAGCGGCAATCTTGTTGCCGATGTGGCCGGACTTGCCCATGCCAGTGATGACTATCTTGCCCCCGCAGCCCAGCATCAGCTGGCAGGCACGAACAAAGGTCTCGTCCAGATACTGATGCAAGCCCTCGATGGCTTGTTTCTCTATGTCCAGCACCGCTTTGGCACTGCGACGAAAATCGAACATTTCAGACAGGTTTTCAGGCTTGATAGACATATGGGGAGAGCTCCGGGCCGAAATTAGCTGCGGGATTATAAAAAAGTCTGTCCAGATAAGCGAATCTGATGGTTTCTGGCGAGCATGATGGGGGGCGAAAGGCCGGAAACTGTCGCCGACAGAGGGGACTGGCCTGCTCAATAGTTGTGCCTTGTTGTTGCTTAGACCTAGACTAGCCCATAAAATTCGCTCTTCATTTGCACCCGATGGACAATTGTTTGAACAACGATCTGATCACCATCTCCGATCTCAGCTTCAGTCACGGCGATCGCCTGCTCTACGACAACATCAGCCTCACCATCCCCCGTGGCAAGGTGACCGCCGTGATGGGGCCAAGCGGGATCGGCAAGACCACGCTGCTGCGGCTGATCGGCGGTCAACTCAAACCCGATGCCGGCACCATACTGTTTGACGGTGAGGACGTGCCCAGCCTGTCGCGCGGCCGACTCTATACCCTGCGCAAGCGGATGAGCATGCTGTTCCAGAGTGGTGCCCTCTTCACCGGCATGACGGTGTTCGACAATGTGGCCTTCCCCCTGCGTGAGCACTCCGGCTTGCCCGAGGCGCTGATCCACACCATCGTCATGATGAAGCTGGAAGCCGTCGGTCTGCGCGGCGCGGCATCCCTGATGCCCTCCCAGCTCTCGGGGGGCATGGCCAGACGCGCGGCCCTGGCAAGGGCCATCGCTCTGGATCCGGACCTCATCATGTTCGATGAGCCCTTCGTCGGCCAGGATCCCATCACCATGGGGGTGCTGGTAAAACTTATTCGCGAGCTCAACGATGCCCTTGGCATTACCTCCGTCATCGTCACCCATGATGTCACCGAGGTGATGGGCATCGCCGATTACGCCTATATCATCGCCAATCGCAAGGTCGTGGCCCAGGGCACACCCCAGCAGTTGCGGGAGGATCGCAATCCCGAGGTCGAACAGTTCCTGCAAGGGCTGCCCGATGGTCCGGTTCCATTTCATTTCCCGGCTGGCGAACTGCTACAGGATCTATGATGTTGATAAGTCAAATAACCCAGTTGGGGCGATCCGGGATCCAGTCTCTGACCGCCATGGGACGGGCGACCATAATGCTGTTTCACGCCCTGGCCGGTCGCCCGCAACCGCGCAAGCACTTCCCGCTGCTCATCCAGCAGCTCTATGTGGTGGGGGTGCAGTCGGTCGCCATCATCCTGGTCTCCGGCCTCTTCATCGGCATGGTGCTCTCGCTGCAGGGTTACAACGTACTGAAAGACTTCGGTGCGGAAGGCAGCCTGGGGCCGCTGGTCTCTCTCTCTCTGCTCCGCGAGCTGGGTCCTGTGGTCACTGCGCTGCTGTTCGCAGGCCGGGCCGGTTCAGCACTCACCGCCGAGATAGGTTTGATGAAGGCGACCGAGCAGCTCTCCAGCCTCGAGATGATGGCGGTCGATCCCCTGCGCCGCGTGGTCGCCCCCCGTTTCTGGGCTGGCGTCATCAGCATGCCGCTGCTGGCCTTCATATTCAGCCTGATTGGCATCATGGGTGGCAAATTGGTCGGGGTAGACTGGCTCGGCGTCGATGAGGGCGGCTTCTGGTCCGCCATGCAGGCCGCGGTAGACTGGCAGGATGACATCATGCAGGGCGCCATCAAGAGCGTGATCTTCGCCCTGGTTGTCACCTGGATTGCGCTCTTTAACGGTTATGATGCCAAGCCCACCTCGGCTGGGATAAGCCAGGCCACGACCCGCACCGTGGTCAACTCCTCCCTGGCCGTGCTCGGCCTGGATTTTATACTCACCGCAATCATGTTTGGATAAGGTAAAGATGAAGTTCAGCAAAGTAGAATTCCTGGTTGGCGCCTTCATGCTGGCCGGCATCGCAGCCATTCTGGCGTTGGCACTGCAAGTCGCCGGTTTGAGCTTTAAACCTGAGGGAGAAACCTATACCCTGCGCGCCCATTTCGATAATATCGGCGGCCTGAAAGTGCGCTCGCCGATCAAGGTGGGCGGCGTGGTAGTCGGTCGAGTCAGTGACATCAGCCTGGACAGCAACACCCAGGTGCCCGTTGTCACGCTGGAGATGCAAAAGAGTGCCGGGGAGTTCTCCGAAACCAGCAGCCTCTCCATCCTGACCTCTGGCCTGCTCGGCGAGCAATATATCGGCCTGGCACCCGGTTTCTCCGACGAGGAGATGGGGACTGGCATGCTCAAGAATGGCGACACCATAGAAGACACCAAGTCCGCCATAGTGCTCGAGGATCTGATTGGCAAGTTCTTGTATAGCCAATCTTCCGACAGCAAAGACGACACCAAGAAGGAGTAACCATGTTGAAGAAAATGACCCTGCTGATCGGGCTGATGACCAGCATATTGTTCTCCTTGGTGGCCCAGGCCGAGAGCTATCCGAGCGACCCCTATGCTCTGGTCGATACCGCAGCCAAGCAGACTTTCGCCCGCTTGAAGGCCGATCAGGCACAAATCAAGCAGGATCCGGATCACCTGAGAGTCATCATCCGCGAAGAGCTGCTGCCCTACATCGACACCCGCTTTGCTGCCTACAAGGTGCTCGGCAACCAGATCAAAGAGACCACCCCGGCCCAGCGTGATGCCTTCGTGCAGGTGTTCACCGAATACATGGTGAGCTCCTATGCCGATGCCCTTGCCCATTTTGACAAGCAGGTTGTCAAGGTCGAACCGGGCAAGCCCGCGACCGGTAACATCACGGCAGTCAGCGTCAGCGTCAAGGAGAGCGGCAAGCCCGATCTCTTCCTCGAATTCAAGCTGCGCAAGAACAACAAGACCGGTGAGTGGAAGGCGTTTGACATGGTGGCCGAAGGTATCAGCCTGCTCTCCGCCAAGCAGAGCGAGCTCGGTGGCCTGATCCGCCAGAACGGCATAGACGCCGTGATTGCCCAGCTGCAGGCCCACAACGCCAAGCCGCTGGTACTCAAGTCATGACATTCGGTGCCGACCTGCAATCCGAGCAGGTCATCACTCTGTGGCAGAGCCGCGATCAGTGGTGGCAGCAAGACAGTCTGGACCTCAGCCAGGTCGAGCGACTCGACTCCGCCGGGCTGGCGCTGCTGGTCAAGTGGGCCAAGGCCGCACTGGCCCGGGGCGCCCAGCCACAGCTGATCAATGCCACCGCCGACATCTATACTCTGGCGACCCTGTACGGGGTCGTCGCTCTTTTCCAACCCATTGCCCAACAAACCGAGGACGCATAATGCAAGTCTCTGAAATTGAAGCACTACTCCTAGAGGCATTGCCCCTGTCCGAAGTGCACGTCAAAGGGGATGGCAGTCACTACCAGGTGATCGCCGTCGGCGACATGTTCGACGGCATGAGCCGGGTCAAGAAGCAGCAGGCCATCTACGCCCCGCTGATGGACAAGATCGCCACCAACGCCATTCATGCCCTCTCCATCAAGGCCTTTACGCCTACCGAGTGGGCCCGTGAACGCAAATTTATCCTGCCCTCCTGATTTGGTATTTAAGTAACATGGACAAATTCAAGATCGATGGTCGTTGTACTCTCAACGGCGAAGTGACCATCTCCGGCGCCAAAAACGCCGCCCTGCCGATCCTGTTCGCCACCTTGTTGTGTGACGAAGAGATCCAGCTCTCCAACGTGCCTCGCCTCAAAGATGTCGGCACCACCCTCAAGCTGCTGGAGATGCTGGGGGCCAGCACCAAGGTCAACGGTAACGTGACCGTACTGACCGGTGCCGTCAACAACCACGTCGCCCCCTATGAGCTGGTCAAGACCATGCGCGCCTCCATACTGGCCCTCGGCCCCCTGGCCGCCCGCTTCGGTGCCGCAGACGTCTCCCTGCCTGGCGGTTGCGCCATTGGAGCCCGTCCGGTCAACCTGCATGTGCATGGCCTGGAGCTGATGGGTGCCAAGATCACCATCGAAGATGGTTACATCAAGGCGCGTGTCGATGGTCGCCTCAAGGGTGCCCACATACTGATGGACATGATCTCCGTCACCGGCACCGAGAACCTGATGATGGCCGCGGCCCTGGCCGATGGTCGCACCGTGATCGAGAACGCCGCCCGTGAGCCGGAAGTGGTCGATCTCGCCAACTTCCTCAACACCCTCGGCGCCAAGGTGCAGGGTGCAGGCACAGATACCCTGACTATCGACGGGGTCGAGAAGCTGCACGGTGGCGCCTACAGCGTCCAGCCGGATCGCATCGAAACCGGTACCTTCCTGGTCGGTGCCGCTGTCACCGGTGGCAAGGTTGTCTGCCGCAAGACGGATCCCTCCCTGCTGGAAGCTGTACTGGTCAAGCTGGAAGAGGCGGGCGCACTCATCGAGAAGGGCCCAGACTGGATCAGCCTGGACATGACAGGTCGTACCCTCAAGCCGGTCACCATCAAGACCGCTCCCTACCCGGCCTTCCCGACCGACATGCAGGCCCAGTTCACCGTGTTGAACGCCGTCGCCAAGGGCACCGGCATGGTCACCGAGACTATCTTCGAGAACCGCTTCATGCACGTGCCGGAACTGGTGCGGATGGGCGCGGATATCGAGTTGCAGGGCAACGTTGCCATCTGCCGTGACACCGAGCAGCTCAAGGGTGCCCAGGTCATGGCCACCGATCTGCGCGCCTCCGCCAGCCTGGTTCTGGCTGGCTTCGTCGCCGAAGGCACCACTATAGTCGAGCGTATCTATCACATCGACCGTGGCTATGAAGACATAGAGCACAAGCTGCAAGCCCTGGGTGGTCGCATCGAGCGCATCGCCGGCTAAACCGCATGCTGCCGATGAAAAAGGCCCCCTCGCCTGGCGAGGGGGCCTTTTTATTTTGCCGTACAGGGCAAAGACTCAGTGGCCGGCCAGCTTCATGTTCTCGATCAGCACAGAGCCGGTCTTGAGGCTGGATCGTTCATCTTCGTCGGTACCGACTGCCACTATCTGGCGGTACATGTCATTGAGGTTGCCCGCGATGGTGATCTCCTCGACCGGGTAGGCTATCTCGCCATTCTCGACCCAGAACCCAGCCGCGCCACGGGAGTAGTCGCCATTGACGATATTGACCCCCTGCCCCATCAGCTCGGTCACCAGCAGACCCGTGCCCATCTCCTTGAGCAAGCCCAGGAAATTCTGACCCGTGTTTGACACCTGCCAGTTGTGAATGCCACCGGCGTGGCCCGTGGTGGTCAGCCCCAGCTTGCGCGCCGAGTAGGAGGTGAGCAGCCAGCTCATCAGGCTGCCATCGCGGATGATGTCGCGATCCTGGGTACGCACCCCCTCACCATCGAAGGGCGAACTGGCCAAGCCCCCCAGCAGATGGGGGAACTCCTGGATCCTGAGCCAGGCAGGCAGGATCTGTTCGCCCAGACGACCTTGCAGGAAGCTCGACTTGCGGTAGAGATTGCCGCCGCTGATGGCCATCACCAGATGGCCCCACAGACCGGCTGCGGTATCGGGGTGGAAGAGCACAGGAGCATGGCGGGTCGTGATCTTGCGGGCACCAAGACGGGCTAGAGTACGCTCTACGGCCTCGTCGGCGATGCGTTGCGGGCTCCAGAGCCCGGCAAGGTCACGGCTGGAGGAGTAGCCATAATCGCGCTGCATGTCGCCATCCTGCTCCCCGATCAGCATGCAACTCAGGGAGTTACGCGAGGCCGCATAGCCCTTCACAAAACCGTGACTGTTGCCATAGACCTTGATACCGAGGTGGCTGGAGAAACCGGCACCATCGGAGTGCTTGATCCGGCTGTCTCGATTCAGGGAGAGCCGCTCGCACTCGATAGCCAATGCGATGCCACGCTGGGGATCCAGCTCTATGGGGTGACAGAGCTGCAAGTCCGGGGCATCCCAGGCGAGCAGCTCGGGATCGGCCAGGCCGGCACAATCATCGGCCGAAGTGTGGCGGGCAATCTCGATGGCCGCCTCGACGGCGGCACGAATCGCGGACTGGCTCAGATCCGTGGTCGATGAGGATCCCTTGCAACCGTTGCGGTAGACGGCGATGCCCAGCGCCCCATCCTTGTTGAATTCGATGCTTTCCAGCTCGCAGCCGCGGGTATTGACCGACAAACCGGTCTGCTTGCTGATAGAGACCTCCGCCAAGGAGGCGCCCAGCCCTTTGGCAATCTCAAGCGCCTCGGCCACCACGGCCTCCAGTTGCGCCTGATCCTGGCGGATTTCGTCTTGCTGCGTCATAACTCAAGTCTGCGTGAAGAAAGGAAGGGGGCTAAGCATATCAGACCCCTGCGCCCAGCGGGAGAAACTGGTAACATATCGACCAAACGCGAATGACAGGATATGAAGAATAATGAGCCACTTTAACGATGAGCAAGAGTTGGATGACTGGGGCCCCAGCAAGAGCCAGTTGAAGCGTGAGGCCGAGATACTGCAGCAGATGGGTGATGATCTCGTCGATCTCAGCCACAGCGAGCTGGAACGTATCACACTGGACGAAGAGCTGGCGGAAGCTATCGAACTGGGTCGTAAACTCAAGCCCAAGAAGGATGAGTCCTACCGCCGTCACCTGCAGTTCATCGGTAAACTGATGCGCAGTCGCGACATAGCGCCCATCACCGAAGCACTGTCGATCTTCAAGAATCGCCACTCCACCATCAATGCTCGCCTGCACCGCCTGGAGCAGTGGCGCGAGCGCTTGATCGTCGAAGGGGACGAGGCTCTCAATGAACTGATGTCCCAGTTCCATGAACTGGACCGCCAGAAGCTGCGCCAGTTGATCCGCAACGCCAAGAAAGAGCGCGAGCATAACAAGCCGCCTGCGGCATTTCGCGAGATCTACCAATATCTGCGTGGCGAGATAGAAGACCAGTTGTAAGGGAAGTGATGGACGGATATCGCTATAAAAACGGGGCCATCAGGCCCCGTTTTCGTATCTGGCATTCCCTTGTTCTCAACCCGCAACCGGCGCCAGACACTGGGTCTGGGTCCCAGGCACCAGATAAGGTGTGAGCAAGGGTGCCATGCCCTTGAGCACCTGCACTGGCAGCGCCGACGTGAAGCGGAACTTGTCTGACTGACTGCCAGGTACATAGGCGGTCAGGGTTCCGAAGTGATCATCGCCGATGAAAAACACGAAGGTAGCCGTGCGGTTACGAGCCAGGGAGCTGGTGACGTTGCCGTAGCGTCCCACGGTTTCGAGCCTGTTGTCCCCTGTCCCCGTCTTGCCACCCATGGTCAGCACTGTGCCGTCGGCCAGGGTAAAGGCGCCAGAGATGCGCCGCGCCGTGCCGCCTTCCACCACTTTGGAAAGCGCACCTCGCAGGGCTGTCGCCACCTCGGAGGGTAGCACCCGCTCACCCTGGGTATGGAGTGGCTCAAACTCGGTCTCGAACGGCGTGCCCTTGGCAAACGACAGGTGGTCGATGCGCAAGGTCGGTGCCCGGATGCCATCGTTCTGAATGATACCCATCAGCTCGGCCAGAGCCGCTGGCCGGTCGCCCGAGCTGCCCAGGGCAGTGGCCAGAGAGGGCACCAGGTGATCGAACGGATAGCCCACCTTCGCCCAGCGCTGATGAATATCGAGGAAGGCCTCCACCTCCAGCATGGTACGAACCCGGGTATCGCGGGCACTGCGATGGCGGGTCTTGAACAACCAGCTATAGACCTCCTGACGTTCGTCCCGACTCGCCAGCACCGCATCGGCGAACGTCGCCTTCTCATAGGCCTTGAGATAGGAGACCAGCCAGAGTTCGAGAGGGTGTACCCGCGCGATATAGCCCTGATCCGGTAGTGAATACTTACCTGGACCATAAGAGTCATAGAGCTGGCTGATACGCTTTTCACTCAACTGATTACGCAGCACCTTGGGCAGACGCGCATCCAGGAAGGCGGTGAAGGTCGGTAAATCCGCATCGGGGTAGAGATAGCGATGCACCGCCGCCAAACGACTCGCACTCGGTTTGAGCCCATCGAGGAAGGTATCGATCTGCTCGGTCGGGGTCTTGCCATTGTATTTACGCCAGAAGCGCAGCAAATAGGTCTGCCCCTCCTTATCGGCAAACCGGGTCAGATACTCGGTGCGGCGCGGATCCTTGTCATCCTTGAGCAGCTGATTGCGGTTACCTTCCTTGTAGAGGGTATAGCGCACCAGATCACGCATCAGACGCACGAATGGCAGGTTGAGGGACTCTCGCAGCGCGTCACGGATCGATGGATTGCGATTGTTATCGTACTTGTTGAAGTTGTTGAAGGTGTGCATGCCGCCGCCCGTGAAGAAGCCTTCATAGGGGCTGGCCGAATATTTGCGATCCAGTGCCACCTCCAGCATGGTGGACAGGCTCTTGTCCTTGGCCGAGGCCAGATAGGAGACTGCCCAGCGGCTGATGTTGTCCTGGGGGGAGAGATCCAGCTTGCGCAGGTTCTCAGCCGGCATCTCCACATAGTTGTCATGCAGCTCGGCGACGATCTGCAGATAAGTCGTCAGCACCCGCAACTTGGCGGTAGATCCCAGCTCCAGCTTGCTGCCCTCGTTGATGTCGAAGGGTTGATCCGTGTTGTCAGTCTGTACCCGAACCTTGAAGCCATCCTGGGATTTCTCGAACAGGGTAAAGCTGTAACGCACATCCCCCGTCTTCTCCGGCGAGAGTAACCGCTCACCAAATAAACCGACTTTCTCGGCAAAGACGGGATCGGCCAACTGATGCAGGTAGCCAGTGATCTCTTTTTGCAGCGGCATATTGAGGCTGGTCTCGGCGGTCAAATCCATGCGATCCAGATCGTACAACTGCACCCCTAGCTGGCGGCTCAAACGAGTGCGAGCAACCTGCAACCCCTTGTTGTTATTGACCTTGGTAATAGCAGGTGACTGCAAGAAATCCCGGTATTTGATCTTGGCCTTAAGGCCAGCCGCCATCAGATCCGGGGTGATCATGCCCTCTTGCACAAAGAGACGCAGATAGCTGTCGGTGAGCGCGGACAGGGCATCACGCCCCTGAGCGAGGTAGTAGGAGGGACGACGGTGGGCGATCATCAAGGAGACCACCTGGCGCAGTGCCAACCCTTTATCGTCCAGGGAGGCATCCTGATTGCGCGCAGGATCGAGCAGGCGATTCACCTCGGCCACATCGGCACCAAACCATACCCAGAGACCATCACCCAGTCCATGCACCTCGCCATGACCAGGGGCCGCCGACAAGGGGACAGAGTTGAGGTAGGCCCAGGCGACCAGTTTACGCGCTTCCAGGGTTTCAGGCCCCAATCGATAAGCCCTTACGCTGGCTGAAATCATCTGACGGATTTTCTCAGTCGGCGAGACGGTCAAACCATCGGGTGAGTGCCGGTATTTCTCCACCTGGGTCGCCAGGGTGCTGCCACCCGCCGACTGCCCTTCCATGTCCAGCGCCTTGCCAAGCTGGGAGACGGCCGCCTTGGTAAAGCGTGGCCAGTCGACAGCGGGATTCGCCAAGGGCTGCTCATTACTCAGCAGATCGCGGTTCTCGATGAACAGCAAAGACTGCACGACCAGAGGCGGGATCGTGGCAAAATCGGGGTAGTAATAAGTGGGATAGTGGAACGCGTAGAAAGAGTCGGCCCGGCAGTCATGCAGGGTCAGACCAGCTTGCACCTTCTCGGTGTATGGTACGAAGAAACCACGTTTGGCATAGTCGTAGAGCGCATCGGAGAAGCGTACCTGCGCGCTCACCTCATAGCCTCGCTGAAGCAAGCGCTCCTGCATCATGGGCAACAAGACATAGCCCAACCGTTTATCAAAGGGGCCGTCATCCGGGAAGATAATCTGTTTGCTCGGCCCTGGCTCGACCTGATATGTCAGCTTGGCCGCATAACGGGAAATCTCTTGTGATTGAAGCTTGGAGGTCTTCATCTCGTAAGCGATCAGCAGGCCTGCCGCTATCAGGCAGAGCAAGATAAACAGACAGAATAGCCAACGCCACCAGGAGCGACGCTTGCGCTTTTTGGGACCGCCCTCTGGCGGGACGGGAAACTCTTGAGGTGCCACTGTATCCAGATCCGTCCGTTGTAATGCGCCCATATTTGCCCACCATGGTTACGCAATTTATTGTGTTTCACTCAAGCTTAGTCTTTTCAAGTCAATGGCTTGAAAACTATTCACCGCTTCGTGCCGATGGTAACAGGCCGACCTCCAAAATGGGAGTCGATTGTCTCGTTCTAACCCGCTGTACTCATGCAAAAACACCGGCGATGTGCCGGTGTTCAATATCTCTATCCTGGATGGATTACTTCTGGGAGCTCATCGCTTTCAGCTTGGAGCTCAGCTCCTTACGCTCCTTGGAGAGCTCAGCATTCTTGATGATATGGTCATCGACTCGCTCTTCATAGTCGGTGCGCATGTTGGCGATGATGGCCTGAACTTCATCTATGCTCATGCCCGGCTTGATGTAGTCACTCAGGTTATCGAGCAACAGTACTCGCTTCTGGTTATCACGGATTTTTTTCTCGTTATCGGTGATCTCGCGTTTGAGCTTGTTCTGACGACGAGACATACGCACGTATTCCAATACATCGCTAAAAGTAGATTTATTTACTTGTTCCATATCGATACCACTAACTCAAGGTTGATAAAAGCGGGGGGTAGGTTACGCCTGATACGAAAAGCCATCTGCAGAAAAGCAGGCGAACATCACATCTCTTCACTCTACCGAGTTATATGACAGATACAAGCCTATTGCGTGCTAACGCCAGATGTCCGGCCAGTAAACATATGATTTGAAAAGAGGAAGTAAGCAGAAGGTAACATGGAGGATCTATTCCTTCCGGAATTTCAGACATGAAAAAAGCCCGCTCGTGAGAGCGGGCTTTCAGGGTCTTGCTACCAGCCAAATGCGTCTGCATTTTTGGCCAATCACATCGCTGTGACCGTAATTAGGAGCCTGGCAGTGTCCTACTCTCGCATGGCGAATGCCACACTACCATCGGCGCTACCGCGTTTC